>NZ_CP066059.1:600000-947500 GCF_016127915.1 Streptococcus oralis
TTTCAACTAGGCTACCCGCCCTTCTATGGACTCAGATTATTCCGACGCAGGACTTTCTTTTTCAAAGAAGTGGCCACTAGAGTCTTGGATTTTGTTGATGATATCATCGTAGTGAGAATTTCTTTCTTCCTCATAGAGATTATTGATTTCTTGATAGTTCAACGGATTTTCAACCTTGGGCTCTGGCTTGCGACTGAGGAAATCAAGAGTCCCCAGAAGAAGCAAAATCAGGATCACTAGAGAGGTCCAGCCAGTTTCCTTCTTAGGCAGCCGAACTCCCTTGGTCGAAAGAGATTTCCAACTAGGGGACTGAGGTAAGAGCTCATAGATTCTCTTTTGAGTCGGAAAAAGGGTCAACAATGCATACAAGGTCAGAAAGAGAAATGAAAAACTATGGACAGAAATCCAACTATACTTAATTTTCATCTTAAAGGCCTTATAACCAGCTCCCCCCATATACACTTCTAGGGCGAAGACGGCGATCATCAAAAGACAGAAAATCAGGAATTGGACTTTCCATAGCTTTCTCAATCCTAAATACTCTTTTTTGAGCAATTCTTCTTTGTTCTTGGCTTGGTCTACTTCTACTGGAGCTGGGGTGCTTGGTTTTACTTCACTATTACTTTTAGTTGACCCTACTTTCGCTTCAACTGGTTCAACCTGTCTAGCAAAATAGGCTTCCGCTTCCCTGATGACCTTGCTAAGATTTTCCTCCGTCAGCAGATAAGGAAAGCCATTGATCATCCAATTGTTTTTCTTATCTACCTTATTCGGCTCCACCACATTAAGGCAAAAGTATCGCCCAATCAAGCTAATTGAAAATATCGCATCATAATATTCAGATAGAACTGAAAAATCAACCCCATAAACAGTCTGATCCTCGGTCAGTTTTTTCGTTTCCATAAAGGAAACGTCCTTTGTAAACGTCGATCGGATTATCTCTTGTGCTTGGGAAACTTTTTCTTCAACTGTAGCAGGATCAAGGGGGAGTGTTAAAGCAGAAAACGTATCGGTGGAAGCATTCCCTTCTAGACTATCTTTAAACCAATCCAAGAAAGAAGTCATATTGGATACGGTTAGATCAATAGGCTGATGAATTGGAAATGCTTGGTCCTCTATACTAGAAGGCATGGGGTCTATCTCTTCAAAAACAAACTGCTGCCCCGCTATCTCAAGGCTAAAAAAAGCTGGATAATGAGGCAAAAGACAAGTAAAGACAACCCTAAAGGGTTCATTCTTTTCGAAGGGTCTTCTCCAGAAGTCTATTATTGCTATTCCCTCAAAAGTCGATTCTATCATTCTTTTAAGAAGAAAACGCTTTTTTAAGAGATTATCAGGAGTCAGTGCTTCAGAAAACATCAGGCCTGGTTGATCCAGATAAGCTTTGATCTTTCCAAAGCTAGCTCGAAAACGATCTCGATCATACAAAAACTCCATCCCAAATCTTTCAGGCCCCCAGAGGAGTGATACATCGTTACCTTCAACCAACATATTTATTGCTGTCTTATATTCTTCAAGATGAACCTCAAGAATAAATGTCGGACCATAAGCACTCCGGGCCGTCGTTTCTATATCTACAATTTCGAAATGCTCACCAAAAACATGTTGAAGGGCTTGTCGGATATCATTTACCACAAGCTCTCTATGCTGATCAACAGTTAATCCCATTACTTTATTACTTACCCCTTATGCGTTTTTATAGACTGAAGGAAAGCATTAGCCTCCTGTAGATAATTGTGTTGTTCAATCAAGGAAGTTAGAAGCTCGATGTTATGGCCCCGATAGTTATCCTCGCGTCTCAACTCTTCATACATTTCGATAAAAGGAAGCCCCTTGGACTTGGCCAATTCTAACTCCGCTTCATAATCATAAGAAACTTTTCGGAATAGAATATTTACCAATTCCCCATCTTCTACTTCTATCACGGCATACTGGGCACGGTGATTTTTTAACGCCTCCCAATCAAAATAGGGCATGCCAATCGTACCTGGATTGATGATTTGTTGCCCTTGGCTGCCATATCGAAGCAACTGCTTGTGGACATGACCATAAACTGCCACGTCCGTTTCCTCATCTAGGAGTTGGTCAAATTTCTCTGTATCATTCCCAACAGACAGATCCCCACCATAGTTTTTTTCAGGCAAATTATGAGAAAGAGAAAAGCGCAGTCCATCAACTTCTTTCTTTTCTAGCAAAGGTAAGCTTCGTAGCCAGTCAATCGTTTCAGGATCCATTCGTTCCATCAAATACTGTGTCATACGCAAGAGCTGGACTTCCTGTGGGTCTTCTAAGCCATATTGCCCATCTAAAGCCTCAAGGACACAATCATCCCAATTGCCTCGAACACTTGCTGTGATAGGAAGTTCCTTTAACAGAACGACCAAGTCATTTGCACCTGGACCAGGGAGGAAAATGTCTCCCATGAGCCAATATTCACTGGCTCCTTGAGTTTTAGCATCTGCAATCACTGCTTCTAGCGCCGTCGCATTGCCATGAATATCTGATAAAATTGCGATTTTATGGTTCATAATAGTTTCCTTCCGTTTGGTAATCTACTCTCTCTTCCGCTACTTGAGCC
The DNA here is from genome assembly GCF_016127915.1 of Streptococcus oralis. Lineage (NCBI taxonomy): Bacteria > Bacillati > Bacillota > Bacilli > Lactobacillales > Streptococcaceae > Streptococcus > Streptococcus oralis. Next base: position 602,579 of record NZ_CP066059.1, read on the forward strand.
AACTCCACTTCTTCCTGAGGGTTCAACTTTCTCTGAACAGCTTCTGCGACTGCTCTTGGCACCCCAACTTCGACAATTTCATCCACACTGGCTTCCTTGATTTTAGTGAGAGATTTAAAATGCTTCATGAGATTCTGTTTGCGTTTAGGTCCCAGACCGTCAATCCCATCCAATTGAGATGAAAAAGAATTTTTGGAGCGCAGTTGGCGGTGGAAAGTGATAGCAAAGCGGTGTACCTCATCTTGGATACGTTGAAGCAAGAAAAATTCCTGAGAATTGCGAGATAACTCCACCACTTCCAGTGGATCTCCAAAGAGCAGTTCATGGGTTTGGTGCTTGTCATTCTTTTGCAGACCTGCAATTGGAATGTCCAAACCTAGCTCTTCTTGAATAACCTGCTTAGCGATATTGACCTGACCTTGTCCCCCATCGATGACAATCAAATCTGGCGGGGTTAAACCCTCACGTTGAACTCGACCATAACGTCTGCGAATAACCTCACGCATACTAGCATAGTCATCTGGACCGACAACCGTTTTTATCTTGTACTTTCGGTAGTCTTTTTTACTCGGTTTACCGTTGACAAAGACCACCATAGCTGAAACAGGACTGGTTCCCATGATATTAGAGTTATCAAAGGACTCGATACGGACTGGGGTCGGGATTTGGAGCAAGCGCCCCAGATTTTCAATTGCCCCTTGAGTCTTTTCGACAGATTTTTCTAGCAGATTGAACTTCTGCTCCAGACTAACACGGGCATTTTTTATGGCTAGATTGACCAGCTGTTTTTTCTCACCACGCTGAGGTTTGAGAATCTTGGTATCCACCAAGACCTTGACTGCTTCTTCATCGATATCCTGCGGAATCAGCACTTCATTGGGAACTAGATGTGATTTTTCTTGATAAAATTGTCCCACGTAGGTCAAAAAGTCCTCATCCGGATCATTGTAGTAAGGGAAGAGGTTGACATCCCGCTCGATGAGTTTTCCCTGACGGACAAAGAAAACCTGGACACACATCCAGCCCTTGTCCACATAGTAGCCAAAGACATCACGATTTTGCAAATCTTTCGCCATGACCCGTTGCTTGGTCCGAAGTGTTCCAATGGCCTGAATCAGATCACGGTATTCCGCTGCACGTTCAAACTCCATACTTTGAGCTGCCTTTGCCATCTTACCCTTAAGGTCATCGATAATTTTATCATCCTGCCCTTTTAGGAAATCAGAAACCTCCTGAGCCATAGACTTGAAATAAGCCTCATCTTTTTTACAGATGGTATGGGCCATACACTGGCCGATATGGTAGTAAAAACAAACCTTAGAGGGCGGGTTGGTACATTTCCGAAAAGGAAAAATCCGATCCAGTAGTCGCTTGATTTCATTGGCTGCCCCCACATCTGGATAGGGACCAAAGTAGAGACCCCCATCCTTTTTGACCTGACGGGTGATAATCAAGCGAGGATAACGCTCATTGGTGATTTTGATGAAGGGATAGGACTTATCATCCTTGAGCATGATATTGTACTTGGGCTTATTTTCCTTAATCAGGTTGATTTCTAGGAGAAGTGCCTCAATATTGGACTCAGTGACGATAAATTCAAAATCCACAATTTCAGATACCAGAGCCTCAGTCTTGGTATCGTGACTTCCACGGAAATAGGAGCGCACGCGGTTGCGCAGATTTTTAGCCTTTCCAACATAGATAATGGTACCGTTTTTATCTTTGTGAATGTAACAACCAGGGCTGGTCGGCAAGAGCTCTAGTTTTGATTTGATCAAGTTATTCATACTTCCATTATAGCAAAAAGGCCGTGACAGGACGAACAAAAAGCCCCACCAATCACTTGATGGAGGAGCTTTGATTTCATTTCAGATTACACCGACTTCATCTAGTCGCTACTGGTATAGAGTTCTTGAACAGCTGTCACATCCTGAGGCTGAATTCCATAGTAAGAACCTGCTGGCTGCATGACAGAAGTTGCGTTGGTATGATCCAATCCGATGGCATGCCCCAGCTCGTGCTCCGCCGTGTGCACGATTCGTTCATAAGAATATCCATAGTTTGGATTGGATAGATAATAGTGATTCAGGCGAACCGTTACAGATATAAATTGTTTGGTTAACAAATTGGTTTGACTCTCGGCTTGACCTGCTACAGCGGTCGATCCATCATTCATCTCACTTGCCACAATATCTGCCTGGCTAGGATCCGCAACCACCTCAAAGGTAAAGGCTCCCGTTTGATTCCAGTTTTTTATGGCTTCTGCATAGGCACCTTGGAAGGTTTCATCCATTTGAGGCTCAATATAGATGCGAGCTGAGGCCTGAGCCCACTTGCCTTCTGCATGTTGGTGACTGTCTGTCTGAGACAAGACTTCCAGCGTTCCCGTCTCCTTCCATTGATTCCAGCCACCTTGACCAATCTTACTCATTTTTTCAACCTGATTGACCGCAGAATGAAAATCACCTGTCAGATACCAAACCACTCCAAAGGCAATGAGCAGTAGAATGACCACAGTCCAAACCAGACGCCAGAAGAAACGCCAAATTCCCAAAAGAAATCGGAACAATAATCGAATAATCCAGAACATGACGTCCCACCTTTCATAAAAATAAGAATCTATCTTGAAATCACATTCTCCTTGATCAAGAAAGATTCTCTATTTTACTGAAGAAAGCTGAAAGAAACCTAAAACTAAGATAAACGTTCTTCCAAGACAAAGTCAATTGGTAAGGTAGCTAAAAAACGTTCCAATTGTTTTTCCCAGTAGTACCACTCGTGCTTACCTGGACTGTGACTATAGGTCACCTCAAAACCAAGCTTTTTGAGGTTTTTCACTGCGAGATTATTGGCAGAGTAGAGATAGTCTTGCTCTCCACACCAAGCCCATAGTTTGGTCTTTTTATCCGATTTCGCAGCGATAGTTTCCAGCGAATGAGGACTAGCTGTCCAGTCTTTAATCTCTCCAAAAACTCCTCGCCAGTAGGCAAGTGATCCCAGATCCTGACTTTCAGGAGAAAATTCCTGAAAACTGAGTGCACCAGAAAAACTAGCCGCATGAGAAAAACGATTTGTCGATAGAGCGAGTTTGAAGGAGCCGTAACCACCCATGGAGAGGCCTGCTATGAAAGTTTTTTCTCGCTTGCTGGTCATATTGGGGAAGAAATGTTTCATGACCTGAGGTAACTCTTCTGCTAGAGCAGTATAGTAGTTATAGCCATACTGAGTATCTGTGTACCAGCCATTGCTAGTATTGGGCATGATAACAATGAGATTGGTTCCACGCAACAAGCGCTCGACATTGGTACGTTTGAGCCAGCTATTTTGGTTTCCTGACATTCCGTGCAAGAGGTAAAGAACAGGAATATCTGTGCAATCTGGTTCAGTCACCCGACTAGCATCTGGATAGAGTACCGTAACGCCCCACTCCATATCCAAAACTTCTGAGTAATACTCAATATTCATAACTGCCATGGTTGTCTCCTTTTACTATTCTATAAGAAAAAGCCGAATTTCGACTTTTTCTGTAGGTATTCTGCTTATTATTTTGCTTCCATCACGACTGGCAAGATTGCCGGGCGACGCTTGGTTTGATCAAAGAGGTACTTGGTCAGATTGTCGCGAACCTTTCCTTTGAGATCTGCCCAGTCAAAGTCATCACCTTGAAGATACTCTTCTACCGTTTGGTTAATCAATTCTGAACTTTCACGGAGAATATCACGGCTCTTCTTGAGGTAAACAAATCCACGCGTATGAACACGGGCCTTGGCCACAATTTTCTTCTCACGACGGTTGACAGTGATTGCCACGATAAAGATTCCATCCTCTGACAAGACCTTACGGTCACGAAGGACCACATTTCCAACATCCCCGATGGCATTTCCGTCAATCAAGACATCACCTGCAGAAACTGCTCCAGCTGGGACAAAATCTCCATGCTCATAAGACATGGTCGTTCCCTTTTTAGGGATGAAGATACGCTCTGGCAACATTCCAACTGCCATGGCAGCCTTGGCATGCGCATCCAACTCACGGTACTCCCCTTGGATAGGGAAGAGGTAATTTGGTTGCAAAAGATTGATCATCAACTGCAAATCACGCGCATTCCCATGTCCGGATACTCGCAAGCTTTGGGTAATGAGTTTCACCACACCACCAGCTTGGTAGATCATGTTTTCAACACGCGCCATGACAGCTTCTTTGGCGATAGATGGAGTCGTTACGATATAAACCAAGTCCCCATCTTTGATTTCCACATAGCGGTGGCGACCAATAGACATCTTACGAAGTCCATTAATAGGCTCACCCATACGCCCAGTCTCAAGGATAATCAACTCATGGTCTTCAAAACGAGACATTTCTTTAGGTTTAATCAAGAGACTTTCATTGGCTAGAGACAATTTTTTGAGTCGAATCGCAGTGCGAACGATATTTTCAATATCAAATCCAGTCAAAACAACTCTGCGACCTGTATCTGCTGCAGCATCAAAAACCTGCTGGATACGAGAAAGGTTGCTGGCAACTGCGGCAACGATGATACGACCTTCCCAGTCTGCAATGGTCTGGGTAATTTCGCCTCCAACTTCACTCTCGCTCGCCACCTGGATATTGCTGTCTGCATTGGCTGAATCACTGAGGAGTGCCAAGACACCATCACGGCCGATTTCGGCTAAACGCGCAAAATCCGTCGCATAGGATTCACTAGCTGTCTGGTCAAACTTGAAGTCCCCTGTATAAACGATGCTACCTTCAGCTGTTTTCAGGACTATTCCCAAACTTTCTGGGATAGAGTGAGTTGTACGGAAGAAGGAAACCACAGTCCCTCCAAAATCAATCTCCGTATCTTCATCAATCACATGGAAGTCATTGAATTTCTTAACCGTATCGTTTCCTTTGACAAAGAGTTTGGCCAACTCAATGGTCAACTCAGAACCAAACACAGGCACCTTAGCCTCTGCCAAAAGATAAGGCAGGGCACCAATGGCATCCGCATGTCCGTGGGTCAAGAAGACACCAGCGATACGATCGCTGTTTTCAAAAAGGTAGTCCATATTTGGAATGACGACATCTACCCCTAGTTGTTCATTTTCAGGGTATTTAAGCCCTGCATCCAAAACAAAAATAGAACCATCGATTTCAGCGATGTACATATTTTTCCCATTTTCTCGTACACCACCTAGTGTTGTTAAACTAATATTACTCATTTTTCCTCCGAAACTGAATTTATCTTGATTATAGGGTGAATTTTCCCTCTTATTCTAAAAGTTCTAAAACTTTCAGCCGAATCTTTTCCTACCATTATACCATTTTTTTGATTATTTTCAAAACGAAGATCAGTTTTTAACTAGAGATTAGTCACTACTGTGAATCAAATTTTTTTACTTTGACTTCTCTTTTGGAGGCTTCATCGAAGATAATAGAACGATTATACCATCAAAATTATGGACTTTCTGAATTAATTTGATTTCAGATACCTTTCTCGAACTCTAAATTTCTCTTTTAGTTCAAAACAAGTTAAATTCTTGCCCTTCACCTCTCGACTTGAAAACTATTTTCTACAAAGACATGGTTTATCTACATCCAAAAGCGAAAATTTCAAAGCGAAAATTTCCTGTTCGCTACAGAATCTAAAAAATTTTCAGCAATTAGCCACTAAGATGGAGCTTAACGATAGGAAATTTCTTCAAAAAGAAAAAAGATTTAGAAATTCTAAATCTTTTTATCATCTTTAGTTTGGATAGATATAAGTGACGTTTCCTAAAAATTCATGAGGATTAAAGAAGCCACGGTAATTCGCAATCTGCTTTTGACGTCTGTAGTTTGCTTCCAATACCTGGATAGAGTTTTCACTTTGAACATCTGTTACATAAGCAACGTGTCCATATTCACCACCGTCCCAAACGGCGATTGCTCCTACTACCGGAACACTTCCTGTCTTATAGCCTTGAGCGCTCGCGTAGATTGCCCACGTGTTGGCGTTTCCCCACCAGTTGCTAGCCCAAGGTGCCAATTCTTTCACGCCCCATGTACACTGACCAACAGGATAAGAGTTTCCATAGTTTGTCGGAGTCTTTTCGACAACATCTTCTGTATCTGATACAACGTTTGCAGTGCTAGCTGGAGCACTGTAGGTAGAGTTAGACTGAGCAGAACCACTCACTTCCAATACATCCCCAGGGTGGATAGTGTCAAAGATGGTTTTTCCATTCAAAGCTGCCAACTCATGTGGATCCATGCCGTTTGCAGTTGCAATGGCATAAAATGAATCACCGTCTTGCACAACGTAAGAGTTCGCATGAACAGTTTGAGCCCCAACTGTAGCCAAAATAGCGGTAGAAGTTAAACCAAGAGTCAGTTTCGTAACTGTTTTTTTCATAACTAGATTCCCCTTATATTTTCTTGATAAGAAAATCATACTTGATTTACATGTCAGTTAGTTTAGAGTTATATTTTAGTCATGTTACAAAAATTTATACTTTTACTACATAAGGTTTAAAAGCAGACATCGTATAAAGTGATAGAAGAGAATAAAAAATGAATCGTTTTCTCCAATTTTTACATCAGTGAACCACTCAAAAGACCGTCTTATCAACCACTCCCACATCAATCGTTTATCCGACAAAAGAGACCGAGATAGCTCATCTCAGTCCCCTTCCATCTATAACTCCATTAAAAAATCATACATTTCTTGCACTGTCCCCAACGCCATCATTTCTTGATTTTTTACAGTTTGTTTGAGATTTTGATAAATCTGACTTTCAGCAATTTCCCTTTTCGGCGCTTCTTTATTGACTGTCATGACACCATCTTTAATCGTCACAAAACCTAGCTCTTCAAAGACTTGGATCATCTTGACCAGCAAGATTTGTTGAATATTGAGATAAGCCGCCAAATCCTTTAGCTTGTAGCGAATATCAAACTCTGGGAACTGGTAAATGGTCTTGTACAATTTTGCAAACTGTTCTCTAGTTCCATAACCTGTTAGATAGTAAGCCTTGTCAATGTCATTTTTGAAATAGACAGCTGAGAAATCCTGTTCCTGAAAAATGGTCTTCAGCAAGGTAATATCCTCAGGAATAGTTTTCACAACAACCGCTTCACTATTCGCCAAATCCGGCAATTCTCCAGAGAAATCCAAAACTGGAACCCCTTCTGGCAAGACTGCATTCTTCCCACGAATGTTAAAGAGTTGAACACCCTCCACACGCGCATCCACCATCATCAACTGGAGGGCAGTTTGGCCATTCCATTGATTGACAGACAAGGTAACTGCCAACTCTAGGTTTTTTGTTTGAGCAAACTCTGTCGCCCATCTACCTTGTCCAAAGGCCACCACTTCAAAACTCGCCTCACCCTTGGAGATCTTTAGTTTGAGGTGGGCATTGCCTGCTCCCATGGTACGAGCACTTTCGACATGAAAATCCTTGATATAAAAGACAGGTTTCTGATTATCCATCCCAAAGGGTGCCAAGCGTTCAAAGCTTTTAACCGTTTCCAAGCTAAGAGTCTCCAAATCCAACTCTTCATCTAGATTTAACTTGTTCTTGCCACTAGCATCTGCACCTTTTTCACGGACATAGTCTTCTAAAACCTGAGATAAATCTGAAAGTTTCTCAACTTCCAGCGTCATTCCAGCTGCACCAGCATGGCCGCCAAAGGCGATAAAGAGGTCTCGATGGGGATCCAGAGCTTCAAAAATATCGACCGCTTCCACACTACGAGCACTACCCTTGGCGCGACCTTCTTCTATATTAAGAACGATGACTGTCTGCCCTAGTTCTTCCAACAAACGACCAGCAACGATACCCAGAACGCCAGGATTCCAGCCTTCCTTGGCCAAAACCTGGACCTTCTTCTCAGGATCCACCATGGTCTTAGCTTCTTCGTAGATTGACTGAACGATTTCCTTGCGCTCTTCGTTTTTCTGGTGAATCATGAGGGCAATCTCATGAGCTTCCTCGTCGTCAAACCCAGTCAGCAAATCAATGGCAGGATTGGGATCATCCAATCGCCCCAAGGCATTTAAACGAGGGGCAATCTGGAAGCCAACCGTTTCTTCCGTTACTTCATTAGCAGCAATCCCAGCCATATCCAGCATTTCTTGTAGACCAATACGCTGAGTATGCCCCAGCATCTCCAGACCATATTGGACCAAAATGCGATTCTCATCCGTCAAACTCACCATATCTGCAATGGTTCCGATAGCGACCAAATCGAGTAGCTCCACTTGCACTTCTTCTAAAAGAGCGCAAGCTAGCTTGAAAGCCACTCCGCATCCGGCCAACTGTTTGAAAGGATAGTCCGCATCTGGATGTTCAGGGTGAACAATCGCATAGGCATCAGGAAGGGTTTCCGGCATGGAATGGTGGTCAGTCACAATGACATCCACTCCCATAGACTGGGCCAATTCAATGGCCTCGTGACCAGCAACTCCATTATCCACTGTCACAATCAAGGAAATTCCCTCTTGCTCGATAAAGTATTTATAGACACTGGCATTGGGACCATAGCCATCGGTAAAACGATTGGGTAGGTAAACACGGCACTCGGCGCCAAGCTGTTCTAAACTTTCCTTAATAATAGAAGCCGAAGTCATGCCATCCGCATCGTAGTCTCCATAAATGAGAATATTTTCCCCTTCTTCAATGGCCTGACGAATCCGTTCCACTGCCTTATCCATATCATGGAGCAGATAGGGGTCATGTAAATCCTCTAAAGAAGGTTCTAAAAACTTCTTTAGACTTTCTTCATCCTGAATCCCTCTTTCAAATAATAACCGAGCCACCTCAGGACCCAGTCCAGCCTTCTTGGCTATCTTTGTAAAATCCGCATCTTCAACCTGTGGGGCAAACTGCCATTCATAAGTAGGTGTTATCAAAAAGACATCCACTCTTTCTAAGAATTCTATCGTTTCATTATAACATGATTTAGGCATTTTCTCTATTCAGATTGCTTTTTTATAACATTTTAGTGAATTTTTTCAGATATGATTTGACAAGAACATTCTTTTGGTGTAGAATCATGTTATAAAATCTAACACAAAGGAGATCTCTCATGACTTTAGTAGAATTTAAAAACGTCGAAAAATATTACGGAGACTATCACGCACTCCGCGACATCAATCTCCGTTTTGAAAAAGGACAAGTCGTTGTCCTGCTTGGACCTTCCGGTTCTGGGAAGTCCACTCTTATTCGTACCATCAATGGTTTGGAGGCTGTTGACAAAGGAAGTCTCCTAGTAAATGGACACCAAGTAGCAGGTGCCAGTCAGAAAGATTTAGTTCCTCTTCGTAAGGAAGTCGGCATGGTTTTTCAACATTTTAACCTTTATCCACACAAAACAGTGTTAGAAAACGTGACACTTGCGCCCGTAAAAGTTCTAGGAATTGATAAAAAAGAAGCTGAAAAAACAGCCCAAAAATATCTGGAATTTGTAAATATGTGGGACAAGAAAGATTCCTATCCAGCCATGCTGTCTGGTGGACAAAAACAGCGGATCGCCATCGCTCGTGGTCTTGCCATGCATCCGGAGCTCCTCCTCTTTGATGAGCCAACATCTGCCCTTGACCCTGAAACCATCGGAGACGTTCTAGCAGTTATGCAAAAATTGGCCCGAGATGGTATGAATATGATTGTCGTTACTCACGAAATGGGCTTTGCCCGAGAGGTTGCGGACCGCATTATCTTTATGGCCGACGGAGAGGTTTTGGTAGATACGACAGATGTTGATGACTTTTTTGACAAACCAAGCGAACCTCGTGCTCAACAATTCCTCAGCAAAATTATCAACCACGAAAGTGACAAAGTCAAATAAGGAGGCGCCTATGAAAAAGAAATTCTTTTTATCAGCATTATTGATTAGCCTTTTCAGCCTTGCTGCTGCCAAACCAGTCCAAGCTGATACTAGCGTCGCAGACATTCAAAAAAGAGGCGAACTAGTTGTCGGTGTCAAACAAGACGTTCCTAATTTTGGCTACAAGGATCCCAAGACAGGGACTTATTCTGGTATCGAAACGGACCTTGCCAAGATGATTGCAGACGAACTCAAGGTCAAGATTCGCTACGTTCCTGTTACCGCTCAAACACGTGGACCACTCCTAGACAATGAACAGGTAGACATGGATATCGCAACCTTTACCATCACAGATGAACGTAAAAAATTATACAACTTCACCAGTCCCTACTATACGGACGCTTCTGGATTTTTGGTCAATAAATCCGCCAACATCAAAAGCATTGAGGACCTAAACGGCAAAACCATTGGGGTTGCCCAAGGTTCCATCACCCAACGCCTGATTACTGAACTGGGTAAAAAGAAAGGTCTGAAGTTTAAATTCGTAGAACTTGGTTCCTATCCAGAATTGATTACTTCCCTTCACGCTCACCGTATTGATGCCTTTTCCGTTGACCGCTCTATCCTCTCTGGCTACATTAGTAAACGGACAGAACTACTAGATGATAGTTTCAAGCCATCTGACTACGGTATTGTTACCAAGAAATCAAACACCGAGCTCAACGATTATCTTGATAGCTTGGTCACTAAATGGACCAAGGACGGTAGTTTGCAGAAACTTTATGACCGTTACAAGCTCAAACCATCTAGCCATACTGCAGATTAAGGAGGACACCCCATGACAGATTTATCATCTTGGACAGCCTATTTTCAGGATTTTGGACAATTTTTCAATGGTTTCCTCTTCACCCTTGCCCTAGCAATCGGATCCTTTATCCTCGCCATGGTTTTAGGCATCTTCTTTGGAGCCATGTCAACTAGCAAGCGCCCATTCTTGCGTGTTTTGGCTCGTATCTTTGTCGAATTTTACCAAAATACTCCCCTCTTGGTGCAGTTTGTCATCGTCTTTTATGGTTTGCCTCTTATCAGTGAACACACCATCATGATTCCGATTTATTGGACAGCTGTACTTTGTGTGGGACTCTATCACGGCGCTTATATTGCTGAGGTTATTCATTCAGGGATTCAGTCTATTCCTAGCGGTCAGATGGAGGCCGCCTTGTCGCAAGGTTTTACCTATATCAGTGCCATGCGCTTGATTATCTTGCCTCAGGCCTTCCGTATCATTCTCCCTCCATTGACCAACCAAATTGTTAACCTCATCAAGAACACCTCTACAGTTGCCATCATCTCTGGAGTGGACTTGATGTTTGTGACTAAATCTTGGTCTGCTCTCAACGGAAACTACATCCCAGCCTTTCTAGGCGCTGCTCTTCTCTACTTTGCTCTATGCTTCCCTGTTGCCCAGTTTGGTCGCAAGATGGAGCAAGCCAACAAAAAAGCCTATTCACTTTAGGAGGTTACTATGGAATCTATTTTAGAAGTTTTGACCCCAGATAACCTAGTCTTTATCTTTAAAGGATTTGGCTTAACCCTTTACATCTCTTTGATTGCTATCATTCTCTCTACCCTTATCGGAACTGTGCTAGCTGTTATGAGAAATGGGAAAAATCCTGTTTTACGGATCATCTCCAGCATTTATATCGAGTTTGTACGTAACGTTCCCAACCTCCTCTGGATTTTCACCATCTTTTTGGTGTTTAAGATGAAGTCCACACCAGCTGGTATTACTGCCTTTACCCTCTTTACCTCAGCAGCCCTGGCTGAGATTATCCGAGGTGGTCTTAATGCTGTGGACAAGGGTCAGTACGAAGCAGGAATGTCGCAAGGATTCACTTCTGCGCAAATCCTCTACTATATCATTCTCCCACAAGCGATCCGCAAAATGCTGCCAGCTATCATTTCACAATTTGTAACTGTGATCAAGGATACCAGTCTTCTCTACTCTGTTATCGCCCTACAAGAACTCTTTGGCGCTAGCCAAATTCTCATGGGACGCTATTTCGAACCAGAGCAGGTCTTCAGTCTTTATATCCTGATTGCCTTGATTTACTTTATCTTTAACTTTGCTATTTCTAGCCTGTCTCACAAGCTAGCAAAACGTTGGCAACAAGCCGCAGAATAAAAAAAAGAAATGTGAACTCAAAACAAGGGTTCACATTTTTTGCTATAAATGAAAAAGAGTAACTCAATGCTATGCAAACGTTTTACTTTTTGGTAAAATGACTTTAAAACCATAAAGCAAGGAGAAAAATCATGATCCACGAACTTTGCAAAGAATTCTCTCAACTGGAACAAGTAGAAGCTATCGCTCTTGGTGGCTCTCGTGCAGGACAAAACTATGATCAAAATTCTGACTATGACGTTTATGTCTATCTCAACTCTTCTATTGATGAGGCGACTCGCCTCAAAATTTTGAGTAAATACTGCTCCTATATGGAAATTGGAAACCAGTTTTGGGAGTTAGAGGACGACTGTGTACTAAACAACGGTATCGAAATCGAGTTGATTTATCGTTCGCTGGAGTCGTTTGAACAAGAATTGAACTCAACCGTTTTTCAACACAAAGCTCAAAACGCTTATACAACCTGTATGTGGCATAATCTACTCCACAGCAAGATTCTATACGATCCGAATGGACACTATGCTTCGCTCCAAAGAACTTACCAGATTCCCTATCCACAGGAACTTAAAAAACAGATCATTGAAAGGCAACTCCTTTTGCTAGAACAAGCCATGCCTGCCTTCTCTCACCAAATAGAAAAAGCTATCAAACGCCAAGATCTTCTCAGTATGAATCATCGTACAAGTGAATTCTTTGCTTCCTACTTTGACTTGTTATTTGCACTCAATGAGCAAACCCATCCTGGTGAAAAACGAATGTTGGAGTACGCAAAGACCAATTGTACTCTCCTCCCTAAACAATTTGAAAAAACTATTCGCAAATATTTCCAACTACTCTATCAACCACAACAAGGAGAACAAGCGATCGTAACCTTGCAAACTATCCTGAAGGAACTAAAAGCCATTTTGCCATAGACCAAAAAGAAAATGTGAACCTCTGTTGCTGTTCACATTTTTATTTGTTGTTGACTGTAAAATTCTAGTCTACTCATATTCAGTTGCCTATTTTTGACTCTCTCTGAAAATCTGCAACTAGGTTAGAAATTGTTCAATTGATTGACGAGCAATCATGAAGCCGTTCCAAAAAACGCACTCACAATCACTTACCCGGCTCTTTCATTACTAGTGACAATTTTTCCCTTAGGGTTACTACAAGATTTTTTAGAGATTCTAACAAGAATTACAATATGAATTTTACATATTACCATAGAACACCTCTATAGGAGAAAATCAGAGCTAAAATTAATAAAATATAGAATGCGATAAAAAGCCATCTCATCTTCACACATAGAGCAATATATTCTCTGATAAAGGCCGATGGGATATAGTAGGCGGCTGTACGGCAACCAAGGCCATCTCCCTTCATCCCAATACGGCGAGCATAGGTACTGGTACGAAAAACATGGTAATCATTGGTCACAAAGAGAAAACGTGGACTAGCCACCAGCTTCTCACCCATTTCTTTTGAGAAGAGAAGATTCTCATAGGTCGTCGTTGAGCCTTCCTCTATGAGAATCGCTTCTCTCGGAACATCCGTCTCTTCCAACAAATAATTACAAATCGCCTGAGCTTCGGATATCTTTTCATCTCCACCTTGACCACCACTTGCGATGATTTTAACATTGGGATTAAGAGACTGGCGATAGGCTTCTACTGCCTTATCAATGCGACTCTTTAGTAAGGGAGTCACTTTTTCTCCATTCAACAAGCCTGCTCCGTGAATGATGATAAAATCATAATATTTTTTCTTAGGAATAAAAAGATACAGGATAGAATAAAGCAGAAATCCTGCAAAGGCAAAACCAAAAATCAAATACGAATAAATCAAAAAGAAAAAGATAATATTCACTAGATGATTGGTGTAAAACAAGCCCTTGGTATCGCCCACTCGAATCGCCATGATTACAAAAAAGAATAGAATCACGCAACCTAATCCTAGAGACAAATAATTCGCCTTGGATTTCCCCTCTTTCTTCAATAACACAAATCCGTTATAAATAAGGAAAAAGCCACTTAGAAAAACTAAAAAAGGGAGCAAGAGAAAAATCACTGCAAAGAAAATCATGTGCAATTCTTCTTGCCCAGCCTCATAAAAAAGATTGGCAATAGACAGGTAAGAAAAGAGCAGAGATAAAAGCAAAAGAGCCGGATTCCAGAGACTGCGATTATCCCTAAAAAATGAAATCAGAAAAAGTAGGATAAAAAATCCTGTGATAAAGTACATAGTCTCCTCCTTTGATGACTACATTGTACCATAATTATAGCAATAGAAAAAGAGAACCTTAGTCCTCTCACTTAGACAGTTTATTCTGAGCATCGGCTACAACCTGAGCCAGACTTGTCTGACGCAGTTGGTTTTCCATAGCTGCTTGAACATCGAACAGCTTTTGGTCCAAAACTGCATGGATATTCGCACCAATTGGGCAATTAGGATTTGGATTGTCATGGAAACTAAAGAGCTTACCAGATTTTCCTAAACACTCCACAGCTTGGTAGACATCCAACAAACTGATCTCTTGAAGGTCTTTTATTATCTCAGTTCCTCCCGTACCACGAACAACTGAAATCAATCCAGCTTTTTTGAGTTGCGATAAAGTCTTACGGATAATGACTGGATTGACTCCGACACTAGCCGCAAGAAAATCACTGGTTACCTTGCTGTCTGTTTCCTGCATTGCAATAATAATCATCATATGAGTCGCAATTGTAAATCGACTTGAAATTTGCATCTTCTTCTCCTTTCACTGATATTTTATTCATCTTTTCCCGTATAAACATTATACCGTTTTTGGTTTTCCTGTCAAATATTATAGACTGATTATCTTCTCCATGCAAAAAGTCCTGTATCCCTCTTGGCAACCAGAACGGCGGAAGAAATACAAAGACTTATTTTTTTATGCAATTTTACGAACAATCCCTTTTGTTTTATGACTTGACCAGACTGAGCTGATAGACACACCAGCACCAACTAAGGTAAACACAGCTAACATAGCTAGATTATAAAAATAGTTATCTGGGAAATCACCGCTAAAGATTAATTCATTCACCACTCGGAAAGCAAAGGCAAACTCAACCCCTAGTTTGGCAACGACTTCCATCGCCAAGTCAATTTGATTTACTAGAAAGACAGTAATCACCATCCAAATAGAGGAAATCACAATCCCCTTTCGAGATACCTTTCTTCCAAGGATTTCATATCCTTTAATGGTACAAATCCCCAGAACAATACCCGCTACCATAGCTACATAACCTAGACGCGCAATAAATAGGGCAACTGCTCCACCAATCAAGGCTCCTAGCAAGGCACCAACTGCTCCAAGAAGAACGTTTTCCTTCTGATTTTGATAAGAATCCACCTCAATCTGAAGATTGCTCTTCAGCAATTGATAACTTTCCTCATTGATAAGAAAAATTGAATCACCTAATTGATAGAGACCAACGGGGCCCTCCTGACCGCTATAGGCACAGACTTGGACGAAATGATGGGTTTCAAGGAAGGCAACGAGGTCTGTTATGAGCGTCTGTAGCTTTTCAATTGTTTTTGATTTGCGCATTGCACCTTTTACGACAAAAGAAACAAGGTACTGATTGATAGACAAGGTCGACAAGTTTGGAAGAGATTCACTCTTGAATTCATCCCAAACCAATTCGTTTTCTTCTGAATCCGCAGGATTGCCATTCAAACTCACACTGACACAAAGTCGAAATTGATTTTTCACGTCAGTTTCTTGCAGGAAAAGTAAATAACCTGACTGCGTGCCATAAATACTACGTGAATCTTCGTCAAATTGCAAGCCCAACTCCGAGGCAATAGCGTGTAACTCTTCTGGTTTCATTATCTGTCTCCTCTTATTTTGAATATCAATTAGTATGAGATTCAAATTAGTTTTATTCCGTTATTCTAACATAAATTTGAGAAGCCGTCAATTCGTATCCAGTTCGACTTATCGCGACACAGCAGTCACTAGACTATCTGATTTCTAGCTAGAAGTCCTCTTAAAACCAATCTTTCTTGTCTCTTTCCATCCAGAGTTCAACATCCTGGTCATAACCTTCTTGTTCACTAATCTGACCTAACAATTCGTGATTATGAGTATGGTGAATCCCATTTACCAAACTTTCATAGTAGACCTGAAAATAGGGGAGCTTCAAATCCTTAGCCAACTGCAATTCAGCTTCTACATCATAATCCACACAACGAAAATCAACATCAGACAAACCTGCCTCATCAAACTCTAAGATCATATACTGGGCCCGCAGGTCCTTACGCAACTTCGCATCTAGAAAGAAGGGTTGTCCAATGGATCCTGGATTAAGAATCAACTGTCCATCACTTCCGTAACGAAGCAACTGTTGATGAATATGACCATATACTGCGATGGAGGCATGTGGTTCCGTCACCAATCTATCAAAATCTTCTTGCTTTCCCGTATGAATCAACTCTCTACCCCAGTTTTTATCAGGGAGATGGTGAGTGATTCCTACCATCAAATCACCAAACTGACGATGAACTTGCATGGGTTGATTATTGAGGTCTTCGATTTCTTCAGGGCTGACCTCCTCTAAGATGTACTGACTTAGGCGCAGGAGATAACGATGACTTGCTTTTGTAGGATCTAACTTGCGATGCAGGCCTCGCCAGAGACTATTCTCCCAATTTCCCAGAACTCTTACTGTAATAGGCAAGCTAGCTAAGAGGTCCAATATCCTTCTACGCCCTGTTCCTGGCATGAGAATATCTCCCAAAAGCCAGTACTCGTCTACCTCTGCCGCTCTTGCATCAGCCAGAACAGCTTCCAAAGCTGTCGTATTTCCATGTATGTCTGAAAGAACTGCTATTTTGGTCATTCTTTCTCCTTACTCTCTTACTTCTTTTGTTAGTATTATAACAGAAAACACTCGAAAAGATTACTATCACTAATCACTGGATTAAATTGTAAGAGCCTCCAAATCGTGCTATAATATAAGTAGAAATTCCCCCTTCATTTAGGATTATGTAGTCTACAATATCTCTCATTTTTTGCAGATTGGAGGACTATTGCCATGCGGAATTATCTTAAGTATATCCCACACTACCTTGTCATTTTCTTTTTTTACTGGCCACTCTATGAACTCCTCTCTCTACTCATCTCTGACCCATATACACTGAAGGGACTGTACATTTACAACATCATCCTCTTTTCACCTCTGGTAACCTTTATCGTATCACTACTTTATAGCTATCGATTTCATTTCTCACTTTGGTGGCTACTCGGTATTGGTCTGCTCTATTGCTTTACCATCATCACCTTTGGTGAGTTCATTCTTCTTTATCTCGTAGCCTATGAAAGCTTTGCCCTACTTGGCTTGGCTTCTGGTGTGGGGATCAAGCATGTCTTCCAGCGAGAGAAAAATAAAAAAATTATACAAAAACCTTGAAAATTCTCGCAATCATGCTATAATAATGCATAGAGACAAGTCACTTAGTCCCTTTCTACTAGAGAGTGCGTGGTTGCTGGAAACGCATAGAGAGCCTAAACTGATACTACTCAACTGACTTTTATGAAAACATAAAACGGTGGCTACGTTAAAGCCAATCAGAGGTGTCCCTCTTTTTTGAGGAACATAAATGAAGGTGGAACCACGTTGCGACGTCCTTTTAGGATGTCGTTTTTTGTTTGGAGAGTAGAGATATTGCCAGGTTAAATGAAACATAGCTAAGAAAAGAAGATGGAGGTTGATATGAATAAATCATTGTCTTGGGTGATTCCCTGTGCCTTCCTTATCGTCTATGTATGGCTAATGAAAACTCTCAGTCTATGGGGGTTAGAGTACATTGTTGTCTTTTCATTTTTTGCATTTGTTCCTCTTTTGCCATTTCTTGCTCCTTTTCTTGGTATCTTAATGTTTTTTAAGAAAAAGAAACTTATCCTAACGGGATATTTTCTAAGCCTAACTGCTGGTATTTATTTGGTTAATGCTATAAGAAACTATCCGCTAAGGATCTACATGAGAGGCGAGATGACTGATGAACAATATCTGTCTCTAATCCTTTCCTTAGTATGCTATCTATTCATTTCTACAGCTTTCTTTGTCTTTAGAATAAGAAAGTTAAACTATCATTTGTTTAGATAATCAATCGTTATGATTCTTTGTAAATAACGAATTCTCTATTTCTTCAACCACAGCTTTTAAATATGATAATTTTTAAGGAGAAAACCATGATTAAGATTACTTTCCCAGATGGCGCTGTTCGTGAATTCGAATCTGGCGTTACTACTTTTGAAATTGCCCAATCTATCAGCAATTCCCTAGCTAAAAAAGCCTTGGCTGGTAAATTCAACGGCAAACTCATTGACACGACTCGTGCTATCACTGAAGATGGAAGCATCGAAATCGTGACACCTGATCACGAAGACGCCCTTCCAATCTTGCGTCACTCAGCGGCTCACTTGTTTGCCCAAGCAGCTCGTCGCCTCTTCCCAGATATTCACTTGGGTGTTGGTCCAGCTATTGAAGATGGCTTCTACTACGATACAGACAATACTGCTGGTCAAATCTCTAACGAAGACCTGCCTCGTATCGAAGAAGAAATGCAAAAGATCGTCAAAGAAAACTTCCCTTCTATTCGTGAGGAAGTATCGAAAGATGAAGCGCGTGAAATCTTCAAAAACGACCCTTACAAGTTGGAATTGATTGAAGAACACTCTGAAGACGAGGGTGGTTTGACTATCTACCGTCAGGGCGAATACGTGGACCTCTGCCGTGGACCTCACGTTCCGTCAACAGGCCGTATCCAAATCTTCCACCTTCTCCATGTAGCAGGTGCTTACTGGCGTGGAAATAGCGACAATGCGATGATGCAACGGATCTACGGTACAGCTTGGTTTGACAAAAAAGACTTGAAGAACTTCCTTCAAATGCGTGAAGAAGCCAAAGAACGTGACCACCGTAAACTTGGTAAAGAGCTTGATCTCTTCATGATTTCACAAGAAGTCGGACAAGGTTTACCATTCTGGTTACCAAACGGAGCCACTATCCGTCGTGAATTGGAGCGCTACATTGTTGACAAGGAAATCGCTGCAGGCTACCAACATGTTTACACTCCACCAATTGCCTCAGTGGAACTCTATAAAACTTCTGGTCACTGGGATCACTACCGTGAAGATATGTTCCCAACTATGGACATGGGAGACGGTGAAGAGTTTGTCCTCCGCCCAATGAACTGTCCTCACCATATCGAAGTTTATAAACACCATGTACACTCATACCGTGAATTACCAATCCGTATCGCTGAGATTGGCATGATGCACCGATATGAAAAATCTGGCGCCCTTACAGGCCTTCAACGTGTACGTGAAATGTCCCTAAATGATGGTCATACTTTTGTAGCTCCAGAACAAATTGAGGAAGAATTCAAGAAAATTCTTCAATTGATTATCGACGTGTATGAAGACTTTAATTTGACAGATTACCGTTTCCGCTTGTCTTATCGTGACCCAGAAGATAAACACAAATACTTTGACAACGATGAGATGTGGGAAAATGCACAACGCATGTTGAAAGCAGCTATGGATGATATGGAACTGGACTACTTTGAAGCTGAAGGTGAAGCAGCCTTCTACGGACCAAAACTAGATATCCAGGTTAAAACTGCCCTTGGAAAAGAAGAAACCCTTTCTACTATCCAGCTTGACTTCTTGCTTCCAGAACGCTTCGACCTCAAATATGTTGGAGCTGATGGCGAAGAGCACCGTCCAGTTATGATCCACCGTGGAGTTATCTCAACTATGGAACGCTTCACGGCTATCTTGATTGAGAACTACAAGGGTGCCTTCCCAACATGGCTTGCACCACACCAAGTAACCCTCATCCCAGTATCTAACGAAAAACACGTGGACTACGCTTGGGAAGTGGCTAAGAAACTCCGTGACCGCGGTGTCCGTGCAGATGTAGATGAGCGCAATGAAAAAATGCAGTTCAAGATCCGTGCTTCACAAACCAGCAAGATTCCTTACCAATTGATTGTTGGGGATAAGGAAATGGAAGACGGAACAGTCAATGTTCGTCGCTATGGCCAAAAAGAAACACAAACTGTCTCAGTTGATGACTTTGTGCAAGCTATCCTTGCTGATATCGCCAACAAATCTCGTGTTGAGAAATAAAACAATCACAGTCTGAGAAACATTTTTCAGAGCCAGAAAAAGCAACAACTATTTCAGCTGTTGCTTTTTTATATTTTATTTAACCTGAGCTAGTAGTGATTGACCAAACCACCACACAAGATTTGCTTTCATGAGTTAGATAAGGTCAATATCCTCAATCCTTATCTGCTTCATTTTCTTTTACGAGATCTTTTTGTGAATCCTTTTCAGAGAGTTTTTGATCGATATACTTGTTAATGGTTTCATAAAATTCCTTGGTCGTATCACTGTCTAATTTTGTCGAATTATGAACTTGATTGATTTTCAATTGAACAGATTGAATACCGTAAGAGGCTTGTTTTTGATGGAGCGTTTCTAATTCTTCGTCTGAAATCGGATCTCCAACAACCGTCAAGACCAATTCATTGTTCCTTGACTTGTAGACTTGATTAATGACCGTGTGATTGGCGAACTCTTTTGCTATAAACTGTTTGATTCCTTCTTTTCTCGCTTGATCTATCGTCAGAGTGACTGCTGAATAGCTGGCTGGAAGAACCAATAATACAATCAAGGATATCAACCCAATTCTCATTTTAATATTTAGCTCTTTAAATGAACTTAAGGGAGATTTCCTCATCAAAATTCTTGTTCCAACAATGTTGGTTAGCATGATAAAGACACAATTGATCAAGAAAAGATAGAGAGCTCCAAATAAAAATCGTACATTTCCATTAGCTAAACCATAGCCTGCAGTACAGATAGGTGGCATCAGAGCTGTTGCAATGGCTACTCCTGGCACGATATTGTTTGCTTCTTTTTTCCTTGATCCAATTACACCTGCTATCCCACCAGCAATAGCAATGAGAACATCCCAAATGGTTGGAGAGGTTCGTGCAATCAGTTCGCTACTTTCATAAGATAAGGGAGAAATCCAGAAATACAGAGCCGAGACAAGCAAGCTAACCAATACTTGAGTAAATAAAACCTCTAGAGATTGCTTGATTAAACGCGTATCAAAAATAGCTAAACCAAATCCGAGTCCAACAATCGATGTCATAAGAGGGGAAATCAGCATGGCTCCAATAATGACAGCTGTTGAATTCATATTTAGGCCGATAGAGGCAATAAAAATCGCACACATCAAAATCACTGTATCTCTTAATCGAACATGAAGATCATCATATAATTTCTCACGGTATTCACGTGTTGAATAGTTTCCGGTCATTGGTTACTCCTTTTATTTCATATAATCTTGTTTCTGCATGGATGATGGTAGAGAGACTTCTGTCCAATCTTACATATTTTTAATTCTCACCTGTTATTCTTTTGAAAATTATCCTTTAAATATCCGTCAGTCCATCCTTAGCATTATATCAAAAATTTTACAGTCTTTACAGGAAGGAAGAAAACTGTCAAGATTTGCTTGTTAATGGTTTGCTTAATCTGCTTTTGATCTAGACCTACCTGTTCGTTCGTGGTCTTCATATCCCTCAGAGAGTTGTTTATAGTAGATAAAATAATTTACTAGGATACACAGTTAAAGATAGAAAAGCCCAGTTGTCTTATCCTGGGCTCTTATCTACTCTTCTCACTCAAGGACTAAGTTCACTTGAGCAAACTGAATCCGCACTATCGTTCCTTTTCCAACCTCAGACTCGATACGAATTTGATGACCCAGTTCTTCAGAAATTTTCTTAGATAGATAGAGGCCAAGTCCAGATGACTGCT
Source organism: Streptococcus oralis (assembly GCF_016127915.1). Taxonomy (NCBI): domain Bacteria; kingdom Bacillati; phylum Bacillota; class Bacilli; order Lactobacillales; family Streptococcaceae; genus Streptococcus; species Streptococcus oralis. Next base: position 624,406 of record NZ_CP066059.1, read on the forward strand.
GGGTCAAACGCCCATTGTATCCTGAAAAGCCACGTTCAAAGACTCGGAGCACATCGCTGTTTTTAATCCCGATTCCCGTATCCTTGATACAGAGCTCCTGACCTTCCATATAAATCTCTAACCCACCTTCCTTGGTGTACTTGAGACTGTTTGAGAGGATTTGTTCAATGACGACCAACAGCCACTTCTTATCGGTCACGATAGTTTTGTCGAGATCATGTAGATTGACTGCTAGCCCCTTCTGAATAAAGAAAAGTGCGTACTTACGAACCATCTCCTTGATCAAGTCCTCCACTTGAACCTGTTCAAATACCAAATCATCGTGAAAACTCTCTAAACGTAAGTACTGCAAAACCAGATTGGTATAGGAGTCAATCTTGAAGATTTCCTGTTCCAGTTGCTGCTTGACATCCCGATCAGAAACTTCTGCTACTAAAAGGCGACTCGCTGCAATAGGGGTCTTGATTTGGTGAACCCATAAGGTGTAGTAATCAAGCAAATCCGTCAGCTTGCTCTGCGCTTCCGACTTCTTTTGGTACAATTCAGACTCACGCTCTTCGAGCTTTTCTGCTAGCGCACATTCCAGAGGAGACTTGGGATTTCTCTCAGCATAGAGTATTTCCTGCCGGTAAACCTGAGCTTCTGCAAATATATCCCAAGCCAAAAATAAGAAGGTCAAAAAACTACTGAGCAGAAAGAAATAAAGAAAATAAGTTCCTAGACTAGCAAATAAAAACTGAAAGAGAAGGACGAGAAAGCCTAATGAAAAAATATAGGCAAAAACGCGACTGCGAGAACGCAGATAGGCTAGAAAAAATGATTTCCAATCAAGCATGTTTCAGTCCGTATCCTATCCCTTTCTTGGTTTCAATAAAGCCCGCCAACCCTTGTTCCTCAAGCTTTTTGCGCAAACGAGCAACGTTGACAGATAGGGTATTGTCATCGATGAAAAAGTCGCTGTTCCAGAGTTCCCGCATCAGGTCATCACGCGCCACGATATTACCTGCATGTTCAAACAAAACCCGCAAAATTTGAAATTCATTCTTGGTTAAGCTCAGGACTTCACCCTGATAGTGCAGGTCCATAGACTTGGTATTGAGGATCACACCCGCATACTCCAGCAGACTTTCATCTCGCCCAAATTCATAGGAACGGCGCAACAAGCCCTGAACCTTGGCAAGGAGGACCTGCTGGTCAAAAGGCTTGGTTACAAAGTCATCCGCTCCCATATTGATCGCCATGACAATATCCATCGCCTGATCTCTCGAAGATAGAAACATGATAGGCACCTTGGAAATCTTACGAATTTCCTGGCACCAGTGGTAACCATTAAAGAGTGGCAGGCCAATGTCCATGAGGACCAAATGAGGCTCAGACTGGACAAATAAGCTCAACACTTCCATAAAATCCTCTACCAAAACGACCTCAAAGCCCCACTCAGAGAGCAATTTCCCAACTTGTTGCCGAATAACTTGGTCATCTTCTACTAGTAAAATCTTGTGCATGCACTCCTCCTTTGCTATTTCTCAAAGTATCAAAATCCTTCATATCAGATTTACGGATCAGTATCTCATGCTGTTTAGCAGCCTATTTCCCAAATCCAGATCAGAAAACAGATGCTAAATAGAGGACATTCCCACTGATATCATACCTTATTTTTAATTATAGTTCCAGCCTTATCCTATATTTTCCTTTTTGTGCTCATTTAGTTAGCGTTTCTTTAACTTATTTAATAGATCTAGCCTGCTTATTGACAAGCCAGCCAGGATTTGCTAGAATATGAATGAATGAATAAATATATATATTCATTCACGAAACAAAGGAGGCTAAATCATATTGGACAAAAAAAATCTTTAAAGACAGCAGCCTATGAAGTTTTTTCAAAAAAAGGTTACAAGGCAACAGGAATTTCAGAAATTGCTAGGCAAGCTGGTGTTGCAGTTGGTTCTTTTTATAACTATTACGAGAGTAAAGAAGCCATTTTTCTAGACATCTATATAGATGAAAACAACCGTGTTCGCCAAGCTATGATCGACGAACTGGATTGGGAAATTGACATGATCGACCTCATTGGTCAACTATTTTCTCATTCCAGAACTCTTGTTTCTTCCAATAAAATCCTTGCAGAATGGTACAATCCTGCCATCGCAGATGAGTTGCACAGCTACTATTCCTCGGAAGAAGGTAAAGTCGCAAATCCTTTTCATCAGTTTCTAGTTAAAACTTTTACAAATCGTATGCAGGCTGAAGGGTACTCGCCAGAAAAGATTCAAGATATTTTACAGGTTTATAATCTGTTTTACTATATGGATATGCATATCACGGAAAAAGATTTTCCAGATATTGGCAAAACTGTTGAAATACTTGCAACCAACTTCATTAAAGGAGTTCTAAAATAAAGAATGGATTTCTTTATTTTTTGAAAAGATATGAATGAATTTGTTTTTAGTTCATTCATAAAATTGAGAACAGGAGTCATAAAAAATGAAAAGAGGTAAAAAAATGTTTATTATCATTCTATCAACACTTGGAGTCTTAGGCCTTATAACTTGGGGTGCCATCGCTTATTTTGGACGAAGCCAGACATTATCGATAAAATCCATCGAAAACCCCAGCGGAGATTTGTATTTAATTCATATCACAAAGCCGAGCCATCAAACCTGGAAAGCGGGGGCTTATGCTAAGTTTACACTCCCTGGTACCTCGTCTACTGCTAAAAAATATGAAGCTAAGGGAGAGCAAACCAGTCGATGGTTAACCATTGCCTCCACACCTGATGAAGATGAAATTCTCATTTTGACTCATAATAGTGGTAGCAACTTTAAGAACACCTTGACACATTTACCAGCTGGCAGTGAGATTGAGATGAGTTGGCTGGATTCCTCTTTGACTGTTAAAGATACGAATCAGCCACTAGTTTGCTTTGCATCTGATGTTGGTATTTCTGCTCTACGCCCCCTTATCAAAGAATGGTCTGGTAAAGCTCCAATTATTCTCAACCATTTTGACAAAGGAGTTACTATTTTCGATAATGAGATGAAAGAACTGGCTCAAAAAACACCGAATTTTACTTATAAAACTAGCGATGAACTTTCTCAAAGTCAAGAATTTTTAAAATGTGCTATTGATGAATACGGCAATCAAGCCAGCTATCTCATCACAGGTCAGCCTGATGATGTAAATGAGATGAAGAATTTTTTAAAGGAAAATGGGATTGATAGCAAAAACATACAAATAAGCTCGTTTAGAGGTTTGAAATAAGAGCAATCTATCTTCTATGTATTTCAATCCAACCCTACTAGGTCATTCGAACAAGCCTACTAGCGAATTCTATGTAAATGTGGTAGGATAAACATAGAGAAAGGAGCTTTTATGGTCAATATTTTTGACTATCTTAAGGATGTAGTCTTCGATTCCTTTTATGACCTCCCCATGAACGAGTTAGATGTTCTTGCCTTGACTGAATTAACCTATCTTCCTTTTGATGATGTAGTCGCCCAAGAACCAAAGCCTCTCATAGATCTAGCACCTCAAATCCCTAGAGAAACGACGATGCTGACCAATAAGAACCGTCTCCAGTTGTTGGATCAACTCTCTCAACACAAACGGTTTAAAAATTGCAAGCTTTCAGACTTTATCAACGATATCGATCCTGAATTGCAAAAACAGTTTGCAGCTATGGCTTATCGTATCAGTCTCGATACTTATTTGCTTGTTTTTCGTGGGACGGATGATAGTATCATCGGTTGGAAAGAAGATTTCCATATGACCTATATGAAAGAAATCCCAGCTCAAAAACACGCCCTGCAGTATTTACAAGACTTTTTTGCTCAACATCCTAATCAAAAGGTTGTCATGGCAGGACACTCAAAAGGGGGCAATCTAGCTGTCTATGCTGCCAGTCAACTCGACCCACTCTTACAAAAAAACATTTTCGCTGTCTATACTTTTGATGCGCCTGGACTTCACAAGGAACTAACCGAAACAGCTGGCTATCAAAACATGATGGAAAGAACGAAAGTATTTGTCCCACAAGGTTCTATCATCGGGATGATGCTGGAAATTCCTGATAAAAAAATCGTCGTTCGAAGCACTGCCTTAAGCGGTCTTGCCCAGCATGACACCTTTAGTTGGCAGATCGAAGACAAACACTTTGTCCAACTAGACGAGACCAATAGTGACAGCCAACAAGTTGATACTACCTTCAAGGAATGGGTTGAGACGGTCCCTGATACTGAACTGCAGCTCTACTTTGACCTCTTTTTCGGAATCATTCTCGATGCAGGCATCTCCTCTATCAACGACCTCTCTTCCTTCAAGGTCATTGAACACGTTCACCATCTCTTTGTCCAAGCTCAATCCCTCACTCCCGAAGAAAGAGAAACCATGGGACGACTAACCCAACTCTTGATCGACACCCGCTACCAAGCTTGGAAAAATCGTTAAAATAAGAAAGTCAATGAATCACCGATTCGTTGGCTTTTTTAGAAAAAAGGGTCAGAAAAGTTAGCCTAAATCACAAACCTTGACGACAGATTCATTTTTTGTTAAAATGTAACAAATCTTATTACATCTAATATAAGATAAATCCATGAAAGGACTTCTACTATGAAATCATTAAAAGGTGTTTTATTTATCGGACTTAGTATGCTTCTGACTATTCTAGCTTGGCTCAGTTCAGGCGCTAGTCAGTTTCTAATCCCTGGTTTAGCTCTCACTACCCTCTCACTTACTTTTATACTAGCTAGCCGTTTACCCTTGCTTGAAGCTTGGTTTAACGGACTTGAAAAGATGTATCTAGCTCATAAATTCACTGCTTTTCTATCCATTCTCCTACTAACCCTACACAACTTTAGCATGGGCGGTCTCTGGGGTTCGCATTTGGCTGCCCAGTTTGGAAATATCGCTATCTATATCTTTATCAGCATTGTTCTGGTTGCCTATCTGGGACAATACATCCAGTATGAAGCTTGGAGATGGATTCATCGATTGGTTTATCTAGCCTATATCTTTGGCCTCTTTCATGTTTTGATGATCATGGGAAATCGTCTCCTCTCCTTTAGTTTCCTAGGTCTTATCTTTGGAATCTATGCTATTTTAGGCTTGCTTGCAGGTTTTTATATTATTTTCCTTTATCAAAAGGTCGGTTTTACCTATCTTGGAAAAATCGTAGGAATCAAACGCCTCAACCACGACACGACTGAAATTGAAATAGAACTCAGTCATCCTTTCACTTACGAATATGGGCAATTTGCCTTTCTAAAAATTTTCCAAAAAGGTTTTGAGACTGCTCCACACCCTTTCTCCATCTCAGGAGGACAAGGACGAACTCTTTATTTTACGATAAAAAACTCTGGTGACCACACCAAGAATATCTATGACAATCTTCAAGTTGGTAGCAAGGTTGCAGTTGATCGCGCCTATGGACATATGACTATGAAACATGGTCCAAAACAGCAAATCTGGATCGCAGGTGGAATTGGAATGACACCTTTCATCTCTTATATCCGGGAGCATCCTATCCTAGACAAGAGCGTCCGCTTCTACTATAGTTTCCGTGGAGAGGAAAATGCTGTCTACCTAGATCTACTTCGAGACTACGCCCGTCAAAATACTAACTTTGACCTGCAGCTGGTCGATAGCAATGAAAAAGGATACCTGACTTTGGATCAAGAAGAAATCCCTGACCAGACTACAGTCTATATGTGTGGACCTCTTCCTATGATGAAAGCCCTTGCCAAGCAAATCAAGAAAAAGAATCCCAGAGCAAGACTCATTTACGAAGGATTCAAGTTTAAATAAGATCATTGTCCCTCTAACACAAAAGAGGGACTTTCTTTTCACTTTATTTCTCTCTTCTATGCTATACTTAGTTTAGTACATTCTTTGAGAGAGGAAGATTTATGAAAATCCATAAAACCGTGAATCCCGTTGCTTATGAAAACACTTATTACCTAGAAGGGGATCAACACCTGATTGTGGTTGACCCAGGTAGCCATTGGGAAGCTATTCGCAAGGCTATTGAGAAAATCAACAAACCAGTCTGCGCGATTCTCCTGACCCACACCCACTACGACCATATTATGAGTCTGGACTTAGTTCGTGAAGCATTTGGAAATCCTCCAGTTTATGTAGCAGAGAGTGAAGCTAGCTGGCTCTATACCCCCGTTGACAATCTCTCTGGGCTACCTCGTCATGATGATATGACTGATGTCGTCTGTAAACCAGCAGAACACACCTTTGTCTTTCATGAGGAATACCAGCTTGAGGAATTTCGTTTTACAGTTCTACCAACCCCAGGGCACTCTATTGGCGGTGTTTCCCTGGTCTTTCCTGATGCCCATCTAGTCTTGACCGGAGATGCTCTATTCCGAGAAACCATTGGACGGACAGACCTTCCTACTGGTAGCACGGAACAACTCCTCCATAGCATTCAGACGCAACTCTTTACTCTTCCTAACTACGATGTCTATCCTGGGCATGGTCCAGCTACGACTATCGCTCACGAAAAGACTTTTAATCCCTTTTTCTAGCAAGCAAAAAACCAAGGAAATTATCCTTGGTTTTTGTCTTACCAAATAATCACACGGTCCTCTGGTGAACGCCACATACCATCGCCTTCTTTGACATCGTAAGTTGTAAAGAAGTCATCGAAGTTTGGCACTTGCACATTGACACGGAGTTTGGCAGGCGCGTGCACGTCGACACTGGCCATGAGTTTCATCAACTCAGGACGGCCTTTCATACGCCAGATACGAGCAAAGTTGTGGAAGAATTCTTCAGCTGAGAAGTCTGGCTCTCTCTTGGCTGCTTCGAGGGCTGCAGCAATTCCTCCCAAATCAGCAACGTTTTCAGACACGGTTAGTTTTCCGTTGATTCTTGCACCGTAAGATTCTTTCCCATCAAACTGGTCGATAACTTTCTGCGTTTTTTCTTTAAAGGCAGCATAGTCGCTTTCTGTCCACCAATCCTTAAGACTACCATTTTCATCAAAGGACGCACCATTTGTGTCAAAGGCATGAGAGATTTCATGGGCAATAACTGCACCAATACCACCGTAGTTAGCTGAAGACGACTGATGCAAATCATAGAATGGAGCCTGTAAAATGGCAGCTGGGAAGACAATCAAGTTCTTCTGAGGATTGTAGTAGGCGTTGACCATATGAGCCGGCATCCCCCACTCCTTGTAGTCAACCGGTTGGTTCCACTTGCTCCAACTGTGCTTGATTTCCACACGCGCAAAGGCTAGGGCATTCTCAAAGAGACTAGCAGTTTCATCCACTACTTTGTCCTTGTAGCGTTCTGGCAATTCCTCTGGATAACCGATATAAGGCTTGATGACATTGAGTTTGACAATGGCCTTATCTCGCGTTTCAGGCGTGAGCCAGTCGTTCTTAGCCAAGCGTTCCTTATAAACGTCAATCATCGTCTCTACTTTTTTCTCTACATCAGCCTTAGCTTCTGGGGAGAATTTTTCATGCGCATACCAAAGACCAAGAGCTTGCTTGAAAGGACCTTGAGCCAAGTGATAAGCTGCCTTGACCTTGTCCTGTGCTTCTGGCACACCTGAAAGGGCACGTCCGTAGGCACCTGACAAGATACGAATCTCATCTGTGAGATAGCTTGTTGATAGATTGACCACACCCAAAATCAAGGTTGCTTTGAGTAGAGGCCACGCTTCTTCACTATAGAATTGCTCTGCTGCTTGCCAGAAACGTTCTTCGTCTACGATAACCTTATCTGGAGTTTGTCCAAGAACTGTTTGGAAGAAATCATCCAGAGGTAGGGCAGGAGCGAATTTCTTGAAATCTTCATAAGCGTATGGATGGTAGAGTTTGGCATACTCTGAACTTTCTTCGTTAGAAAGCACCACAGCCGCAATGCGACGGTCCAATTCCAATCGTTTCTCTAGTAAGTCTGCGATTTCCTCATCTGAAAAATCATAGGCTTTGAGAAGATTCGTAGTACTTTCCTTCCAAAGAGTCAAGAGCTCCTCACGCTGAGGATGGTCTTCAGCATAGTAGGTTGTATCTGGCAAGATTGTTCCTGGTGCACTAGCCCAGAGAACATTGGTTCTGGCATCCATAAAGTCTGGTGATACACCAAATGGAAGGAAGTTTGACTTCCCTGCTAGTTCAAACTCTGCCAGTTTGCTGGTGAAATCTGCGAAACTCTTCAAGTCTTGGTATTCCTTGAGTAGAGGAAGGACGGGCTTGATCCCATCTGCTTCTCTCTTGTCAAAATCACGTACCATACGATGGTACTTAACAAAGTTTGCGAGGATGGCATCCTCTGGGACTTCTTCACCTGCCAACCACTTGTCCGTAGTTGCTAGCATTAACTCTTCAATTTCCTCGTCAAGGTCAATAAAACCACCTGTTCGAGATTTGTCAGCTGGAATGACAGCTGTTTTTTCCCATTCGCCATTGATTGCATCATAAAAATCGTCTTGATAACGTGTCATCTTGTTCTCGCTTTCATTTTTTCACTTATTCTTAGCTTAGCAAAAAACACTTGGGAATGCAATTAAAAATGGTTTCTCTTTTTTCTTCATTTTTCAGTTATTATTTTAAATTTTTCAAAAATTAACTTGACTTAATTTTTTTTTTAATGTATATTAAAAGAAAGGAGGAATACAACTGTATGATACGTATCGAAAACCTCAGTGTCTCCTACAAAGAAACGTTGGCACTAAAGGATATTTCACTAGTGCTCCAAGGACCAACTATTACCGGAATTATTGGTCCAAACGGTGCTGGAAAATCAACTTTATTAAAAAGTATGTTGGGAATTATCCCGCATGAAGGTCAGGCCTTTCTCGATGACAAAGAATTTAAGAAATCTTTACATCGAGTGGCCTATGTCGAGCAAAAAATCCATATCGACTACAATTTCCCTATCAAGGTCAAAGAATGCGTCTCACTGGGACTCTATCCATCTATCCCACTCTTTCACACCTTAAAGGCCAGCCACTGGAAAAAAGTGGCAGATGCACTTGAAATCGTTGGGCTCTCAGACTATGCTGATCGCCAAATCAGCCAGCTCTCAGGCGGACAATTTCAACGTGTGTTGATTGCTCGCTGCTTAGTGCAGGAAGCTGACTACATCTTTCTAGATGAGCCATTTGTCGGGATTGATTCGGTTAGTGAAGAGATTATCATGAACACGCTGAGAGACCTTAAAAAAGCTGGTAAAACAGTTCTCATCGTCCATCATGACCTCAGCAAAGTCCCCCATTATTTCGACCAAGTTTTGCTTCTCAATCGAGAATTAATAGACCTTGGTCCGACTAAAGAAACCTTTACCGAAGCCAATCTTAAGAAGGCCTACGGTAGCAAACTCTTTTTCAATGGAGGTGACCTATGATAGCAGAATTTATCGATGGATTGCAACATTTCCATTTCCTACAAAACGCCTTGATAACAGCTATAGTCATCGGAGTGGTTGCTGGAGCTGTGGGATGTTTTATCATCCTACGTGGGATGTCTCTCATGGGAGATGCCATCTCTCACGCAGTTTTGCCCGGCGTAGCCCTTTCCTTTATCTTGGGAATTGATTTCTTTATTGGAGCCATTATCTTTGGCTTGATGGCCTCCATCATCATTACCTATATCAAGGGAAACTCTATCATCAAGAGTGACACTGCCATTGGTATTACCTTTTCATCTTTCTTAGCCCTAGGTGTCATCTTGATTAGTGTTGCCAAGAGTTCGACAGACCTCTTCCATATCCTTTTCGGGAATATCCTCGCTGTCCAAGACATGGACATGTGGATTACCATTGGTGTGGGGGCAATCATTCTCTTGATTATCGGGATTTTCTTTAAACAACTATTGATTACATCCTTTGACGAGCTCCTGGCTAAAGCCATGGGAATGCCTGTCAATTTCTACCACTATCTGCTCATGGTGCTCTTGACCCTTGTGTCTGTCACCGCCATGCAAAGTGTTGGAACCATTCTTATCGTGGCCATGCTGATCACCCCAGCTGCGACGGCTTATCTTTACGCTAATAGCCTAAAGAGCATGATTTTCCTTTCATCAAGTCTAGGGGCTCTGGCTTCTGTTGTGGGACTCCTTATCGGCTATAGCTTCAATCTCGCAGCAGGATCCAGCATCGTGCTCACATCTGCTAGTTTTTTTCTCATTAGCTTCTTTATCGCTCCAAAACAACGATATTTGAAACTGAAAAATAAAAAAATCAATAAATAAGGGGAGACCCTTTCTGGAGGAATCTAATGAAAAAATTAGGTACATTGCTTGTACTCTTTCTTTCCGTCATTGCACTGGTAGCATGTGCTAGCGGAAAAAAAGATGCTACTTCTGGTCAAAAACTAAAAGTTGTTGCTACAAACTCAATCATCGCTGATATTACCAAAAATATCGCTGGTGACAAGATTGATCTTCACAGTATCGTTCCTGTTGGTCAAGACCCACACGAATACGAACCACTTCCTGAAGACGTTAAGAAAACTTCTCAAGCTGACTTGATTTTCTATAACGGTATCAACCTTGAAACAGGTGGCAATGCTTGGTTTACCAAATTGGTCGAAAATGCCAAGAAAACTGAAAACAAAGACTACTTTGCAGTCAGCGAAGGCGTTGATGTTATCTACCTTGAAGGCCAAAACGAGAAGGGCAAAGAAGACCCACACGCTTGGCTCAACCTTGAAAATGGGATGATTTATGCTAAAAATATCGCTAAACAGCTGATCGCTAAGGACCCAAGCAACAAGGAATTCTACGAAAAAAATCTCAAAGACTATACTGAAAAACTAGACAAACTGGACAAGGAAGCCAAAGAGAAATTTAACAATATACCTGCTGAGAAGAAACTCATCGTAACCAGCGAAGGATGCTTCAAATACTTCTCTAAAGCCTACGGTGTCCCAAGTGCCTACATCTGGGAAATCAACACGGAAGAAGAAGGAACACCTGACCAAATCAAGACCTTGGTTGAAAAACTTCGCCAAACAAAAGTTCCATCCCTCTTTGTTGAATCAAGTGTCGATGACCGTCCAATGAAGACTGTTTCACAAGACACAAATATCCCAATTTACGCACAAATCTTTACTGACTCAATCGCTGAAGAAGGTAAAGAAGGTGACAGCTACTACAACATGATGAAATACAACCTTGACAAGATTGCTGAAGGTTTGTCTAAGTAAGCCATTAAAAACGTCGTTCTCACATGAACGGTCGTTTTTTTCTCTTTTAATTTCCAGTCAAATCATTGGAAAAATCTGACAATTCTCGGTAAAATAAAAGAAAAAAGAATGGAGTAGTTTCATGACCACTTTTCTCGGAAATCCTGTAACCTTTACAGGTAAACAACTGCAAGTCGGAGACAAGGCACTTGACTTTTCTCTCACTACAACAGATCTCTCTAAAAAAACGCTAGCTGACTTTGATGGAAAGAAAAAAGTCTTGAGTGTTGTCCCTTCTATCGATACCGGTATCTGCTCAACGCAAACACGTCGATTCAACCAAGAACTAGCCAACCTCGACAATACCGTCGTTCTTACTGTTTCTATGGACCTACCATTTGCCCAAGGACGCTGGTGTGGGGCTGAAGGTCTTGACAATGCCATCATGCTCTCAGACTACTTCGACCATTCTTTCGGGCGCGATTATGCCCTCTTGATCAACGAATGGCATCTCCTTGCACGTGCTGTCTTTGTTCTCGACACTGATAATGTCATCCGTTACGTAGAATACGTTGATAACATCAACACGGAACCAGACTTTGAAGCTGCTATTGCTGCAGTGAAAGAACTGGACTAAAATCAAAGCCATTAGGGCAGAGGCTAGAGAAATCTAGCTTTTTTTGATATACTAGATGGAGAGAAAAGACAAGAGGAAACGAATGACGCCAAATAAAGAAGACTACCTAAAATGTATTTATGAAATCGGTACGGAAATGCAAAAAATCACCAATAAGGAAATTGCTGCCCGTATGCAAGTCTCTCCACCTGCCGTAACAGAGATGATCAAACGCATGAAAAGTGAAAATCTCATCCTCAAGGACAAGGAGAATGGCTATCTATTGACAGATATTGGGCTCAAACTAGTCTCCGAGCTCTATCGCAAACACCGGTTGATTGAAGTCTTTCTAGTTCACCATCTCGACTATACCAGTGACCAGATCCACGAAGAAGCTGAGGTCCTAGAGCACACTGTATCCGATCTCTTCGTAGAGAGACTGGATAAACTGCTTGGCTTCCCTAAAACCTGCCCCCACGGAGGAACCATCCCAGCTAAGGGAGAGCTCCTGGTCGAAATCAACAACCTACCTCTAGCAGATACCAAAGAAGCCGGTACCTATCTCCTGACTCGGGTTCACGATAGCTTTGATTTGCTCAAATACTTAGAAAAGCATGAGATTCATATCGGTGACCAAGTCAAAGTCAAGCAATTTGATAATTTTTCCAATACTTTTACACTGGTCAACAAAGGTGAAGACCTCCAAGTTAGCATCGATATCGCCAAACAACTCTATGTCGAAAAAATCAACTAAGCCCTTATTCCTGAAAGAAATTCCTTTCAGGGATTTTTTATTATTTTAGTTGTAAGTTCCATTCGTTTGGTGTAGAATGAAGCTAGATAAAAGAGGGAGGTCTTCCTATGAAAAAGCTCTTTAGAATCCATTTTGCAGCCATTGTAGTCAGCGATTTGCTACTGTTGGTAACTTTCAGACCCCGATACGAACTTTCTTTGGAGAGAGGCCTGATTTTTTGCTTCATTTTCATCCTTGCTCAGGGACTACTGCTATTTCGCTTGGTCAATCGACTCAAAAAACAGTTCTCTGAGATTTATCCTCAGATAAACAAAAAAATTCGCTTCTACTATTTAGGAGTGCTCATCAGCGATTTTCTATTATTTGTCTTTTTATCCATCACTGGCTCTCAATATTTCTACTCTCTTACTCCAGTCTTTACTTCCTGTCATTCTACTTTATATTATATGACGGCTAGCCACCTAAGAGAAAACTATCCAGACTTTTACAACAAACACATCACCTTCTGGGAGTGTCTATAAACAAAAACCAAGCCAACTGGGCTTGGTTTTCTTATCTACTTTTAGTATCAAAAATGATGGTAACTGGCCCATCATTTACCAGCTCCACCTGCATATCCGCTCCAAAGATGCCTGTCTGAACAGGGACTTCCTGAGCCAGCTTTTGGTTGAAAGCCTCATAGAAGGCAGCTGCCATATCCGGCTTGGCTGCTCCTGTAAAGGCGGGACGGTTGCCTTTCTTGGTATCCGCAAAGAGGGTAAACTGGGAAATAGAAAGGATTTCCCCTTCAATATCCTTGACAGACAGATTCATCTTGCCTTCTGCATCAGAAAAAATCCGCATGTTGACGAGCTTTCTCACAGCATAGTTCAAATCTTCCTCTTGGTCCTCTGGGCCAACACCGACCAGCAATAAGAGTCCCTGATTGATCTTTCCATGAACCTGACCTTCGATACTGACTTGAGCTTTTTTAACCCGTTGGATAATGATTTTCATAATAGCCTTTCTAGTGACTGAAGGAAGAATTAGCCGTTGGTCCTTTTGACGGAGTAAACCTCTGGCACACTCTTAATCTTGTCCACAACTGTGGTCAGTGTAGAGAGGTTGGAAATACCAAAGGAGACATGGATATTAGCAAATTTCATATCCTTAGTTGGTTGAGCATTAACGGTTGAGATATTCTTGGTTGTGTTTGAGAGAACTTGTAAAACATCATTTAAGAGCCCTGTACGGTTGAGACCATAGATATCGATGTGGGCAGTGTATTCCTTGCTTGAGAATTGATCTTCCCACTCCACATCAAGGAGACGTTGCTCGTAGTTTTCTTGGGCGCGGAGATTCATACAGTCCACACGGTGAATAGCCACACCGCGTCCCTTAGTAATGTAACCGACAATGTCGTCACCCGGAACTGGATTGCAACACTTAGCAATCCGAACTAGGAGACCTGAAGCCCCTTCAATGACCACACCACCCTCATGCTTAACCTTGAGGGCTTCTTTGTTCTCGACTTTAACTTCGCCACCTTTGACAAGCTCTTCTGCTTCCGCCTTGGCCTTGGCACGCTCTTCCTCACGGCGTTCCTTTTCGGTCAAACGGTTAAAGACGGTAATAGCACCAATTTCTCCAAAACCAATGGCTGCGTAGAGAGCTTCCTCTGTCTTGTAGCTGGTCTTTTGAAGGACCTCGTCCATATGACGCTTGTCCATAAACTTATTGGCTACATAGCCGTTTTCTTGGAACTGGGCCATCAACATTTCACGGCCCTTGTTAACGGATAATTCCTTGTCTTGATTTTTAAAGAACTGACGAATCTTGTTGCGCGCCTTGCTGGTCTTGACCATGTTGAGCCAGTCACGACTCGGACCAAAGGAGTTGGGATTGGTGATAATTTCAACCTGATCCCCTGTCTTGAGCTTGGTTGTCAGCGGAACCATACGGCCATTGACCTTGGCACCAGTCGCTTTTTCACCGACTTTGGTATGGATTTCATAGGCAAAGTCAATCGGTCCTGAATCTTTTGGAAGGGAGCGAACCGCACCATCTGGAGTAAAGACGTAAATCTCCTCCGCCAGATAGTTTTCTTTAACAGAGTCCACAAATTCCTTGGCATCATCAGCCTGGTCTTGGAGCTCCATCATCTCCTTAATCCAGTTCATCCCAATAGCAGATTCCTTGCTGTTGACCTGCCCTTTAATGCCTTTCTTATAAGCCCAGTGAGCTGCTACCCCGTACTCAGCCACCTCATGCATTTCCTTAGTCCGAATCTGGAATTCAATCGGCCCTTTTGGTCCATAAACGGTCGTATGGATAGACTGATATCCATTGGCCTTACGATTAGCGATATAGTCTTTGAAGCGGCCTGGCATAGGTTTCCAAAGTTCATGCACATAACCCAGCATGGCGTAAACATCACTCTGGGTATCTAAGATACAGCGAATGGCAATCAGGTCATAAATCTCCTCAAAGCGTTTCTTCTTATCCTGCATCTTGCGATAGATCGAATAGATATGCTTAGGACGACCATAGATTTTCCCTTCGAGATTGCGTTCGGTAGCATAGTCCTCCAACTTGGTTACGACTTCGTCGACCAGAGCCTCACGTTCTCTGCGTTTTTCCTTCATCATGTGGGTGATCTTGTAAAACTCAGTTGGATTGAGGTAACGGAAAGATAGATCTTCCAACTCCCACTTGACACTGGAAATCCCTAGACGATGAGCAAGTGGTGCGTAAATTTCCATGGTTTCTCTGGAAATCCGTTCTTGCTTGTCCTTTCGAAGGTGTTTGAGAGTCCGCATATTGTGCAAACGGTCCGATAATTTAACCAAGATAACACGGATATCCTCTGACATGGCCATAAGCATCTTGCGGTGATTTTCAGCCAATTGTTCCTCGAGTGATTTGTACTCAACCTTGCCAAGCTTGGTCACCCCATCAACGATAATCCGAACATCATGACCGAACTCTCTCTCCAGATCATCCAGTGTCGCATCTGTGTCCTCAACCACGTCATGCAAAAAACCACAGGCAACGGTTACGGCATCCAGCTTGAGCTTAGCCAGAATTCCTGCTACCTGAATGGGATGGATAATATAGGGCTCACCTGATTTCCGAAACTGCCCACTATGACAATCAACTGCGTAAATCAATGCTTTTTGTACAAAAGCAACATCTTCCTTTGTTAAATATTCTTTCGTTAAAGCGACTACCTGATCGCCCGTCAAATTCACTTCTTTCGGCATCTATACTCTCCAATTCTTCCTACCATTTTATCACTTTTTTAAGGATATGAAAACTAGAAAAGCTCTGCAGTTCTATAATTTACTCCATTCCTTACAAGGATCTCAAAAAGAACAATAAACTTTAAACTGTTTTATTATTTCTATTTACTTTTATAATTAATGAGTGGATTTTATAAACAAACTAGCTATTTCTTATCATTTTAAACAAATTTTATAAAAAACATTCGTATTTAACTTGATTGATTGGCTTCCATCCTGTATAATAGAGTGAAACTATTTTTGAGGAGATTTTTATGTCATCATTTCGTAAACAAGCAGCCCTTTTAGGTCTGACTGCAGCTATATTTGCAGCTTCTACTGCACAAGCAGATGAAAAAGCTACAAATCTAGATACTAGCACAACACCTACACCAGTAGCAAATCAATCAGAGAAATCTGTTGCAGCTACTGGAAATGAAAAGGAAACGGCATCTGAAAAAACGGACGCCCCTGCTAAGCAAGATGAAAATGCTACTCCAGTAGCAAGCACTGAAACAACCCCTTCTAAAGAAGGAAGCCTTGCAGACGACAAAGCCCTTCAACCAACAGAAGGACAGGAAGTCGATGTCCGCATCCTTGCAACAACTGACCTTCACACCAATTTAGTTAACTATGATTATTACCAAGACAAACCCGCTGAGAACGTTGGACTAGCAAAGACTGCTGTTCTCATCGAAGAAGCTAAAAAAGAAAATAGCAATACACTTCTCGTAGATAATGGAGACACCATCCAAGGAACGCCACTTGGAACTTACAAGGCCATCGTTAACCCTGTCAAAGAAGGAGAACAACACCCTATGTATGCAGCCCTTCAAAAGCTCGGTTTTGAAGCTGGTACACTAGGAAATCATGAGTTTAACTATGGTTTAGACTACCTCAAACGTGTCATTGATACAGCTGGAATGCCGATTGTCAACGCCAATGTTGTAGATCCTAAAACGGGCGCTTATGTCTATGACCCCTATAAAATCATCAGCAAAACCTTTGTTGATAAAACTGGTCGCAAAACGACCGTCAAAATTGGGGTGACTGGAATTGTTCCCCCTCAAATTCTCAGCTGGGATAAGGCCAACCTCGAAGGAAAGATTCAGGTCAATGACTCTGTAGAAGCTATTCAAAAAATTATCCCTGAAATGCGCAAAGCAGGTGCAGACATCACTCTCGTACTCTCTCACTCAGGTATCGGAGATGATAAGTACGAAAAAGGAGAAGAAAACGAAGGCTATCAAATTGCAAGTCTACCCGGTGTGGATGCAGTTGTAACAGGGCATTCTCACGCTGAATTTCCAAGTGGAAATGGCACTGGCTTTTATGAAAAATATACTGGTGTTGATGGCGTAAATGGTAAGATTAATGGTACTCCTGTAACCATGGCTGGAAAATATGGGGATCACCTCGGCATTATCGACCTCAACCTTATCTACAAAAACGGAAAATGGACTGTTGCCAACAGCAAAGGCTCTATTCGTAAGATTCACACTAAGTCCAAAGAGGCTGATGAACGAATCAAAGAAATTGCCAAAACAGCTCACGAAGGAACCATCCAATACGTTCGCCAACAAGTCGGAACAACAACCGCACCAATCACAAGTTATTTTGCCCTTGTCAAGGATGATCCATCTGTTCAAATCGTCAATAACGCGCAAATCTGGTATGCTAAGAAAGAACTAGCAGGAACTCCTGAAGGAGATCTTCCTATTCTCTCGGCTGCGGCACCATTTAAGGCGGGAACCCGTGGAGATGCTACTGCCTATACAGATATTCCAGCTGGCCCAATCGCCATCAAAAACGTAGCCGATCTCTACCTCTACGACAATGTCACGGCTATCCTAAAAGTCACTGGAGCTCAACTCAAAGAATGGTTGGAAATGTCTGCTGGTCAGTTCAACACGATTGATCCAACTAAAAAAGAAGCGCAACAGCTCATCAATCCAAGCTACCGTACTTATAATTTTGATGTGATTGACGGTGTAACTTATGAGTACGATGTCACCCAACCAAATAAATACGACCGCGAAGGTAAGTTGATCCACCCAGATGCTAGTCGTGTCCGCAATCTAAAATACCAAGGAAATGATGTCCGTCCAGATCAGGAATTCATCGTGGTAACCAACAATTATCGCGCAAATGGTAAATTCCCTGGTGTTCGTGATGCTAGTCTCAATCGTCTCCTCGGACTTGAAAATCGCCAGGTTATCATTAACTATATCCTCGATGTAAAAAATATCAACCCAAGTGCAGATAAAAACTGGCACTTCACAAATAGCATAAAAGGGTTGGATGTTCGCTTCTTGACAGCTGATAAGGCCAAAGACTTGGTTGGCACAGATGGTGACATTCAATATCTAGCTAGCTCCGACCAAGAAGGGTTCGGCGAATACCGCCTTCTCTATGTAGAGCCTAAGACTGAACCTGCAGAAACAAATCACCACGAAGTCCAAGATACGCAGGGACAAAATCAAGGCGATGCAATCACTCTTTCAAACGGTGGGCAAACTATTATTTTACCAAGCGCTCATAATCCAGTAGCTACTACGCTACCAAATACAGGTGAGAAAACGTCTATCCTAACTTTCCTAGGTGTCATTCTAGCAGGGCTTGGACTTTCTCTCAAGAAAAAGGAAGAATAACACAATAGAAGCAAGGCGAGACTCGTCCTGCTTCTTTTTAACCACCAAAAACACTGCCAGATTTCTCTAGCAGTGTTTTGACATTTCATTTGCTTAGTAGACTGTTTTTTCAGTTTCTACGTCGAAGAAGTGTGCTTTGTTCAAGTCAAATCCAAGTTCAACTGTTGCACCTGTTTGCAAGTAGTCACGAGCATCCACTTTTGCAACAAATTCGTCTTTACCAACTTGGCAGTAAAGGTGAGATTCTGAACCAAGCAATTCTGATACTGAGATAGTTGCTTTAACCACTGATTCTGGGAATGTTTCAAGGAAAGCAGGTTCTGCATTCACATCTTCTGGACGGATACCGAAAATCAATTCTTTTCCTTCGTAGCCTTTGTCACGAAGAACTTTCAAAGCACCTTCTGGCACTTTCAAACGGAAACCGTCAGAAACAATTTCGCTACCAACCAATTTCACATTGATGAAGTTCATAGCTGGGCTTCCGATAAATCCTGCTACAAATTTGTTAACTGGGTTTTTGTAAACTTCTTGAGGGGTACCGATTTGTTCAACACGTCCGATAGTACCTGTACCAGCAGGGTTCTTAGTTGCTGACATGATAACGATACGGTCTGCAAGTGTCATCGCTTCTGTTTGGTCGTGCGTTACGTAGATAGTTGTAGCTCCGATACGACGGTGGATTTTCGCGATTTCAGCACGCATAGATACACGAAGTTTGGCATCCAAGTTTGACAAAGGTTCGTCCATCAAGAACACTTTTGCATCACGGACGATGGCACGACCCATGGCAACACGTTGACGTTGACCACCAGAAAGGTCAGCAGGTTTACGATCCAAGAACTCTTTCAAGCCAAGGATTGCTGCTGCTTCTTGCACACGTTTATCGATGTCTTCCTTGCTGTATTTACGTAATTTTAAACCGAAAGCCATGTTGTCATATACAGTCATGTGTGGGTAAAGAGCGTAGTTTTGGAATACCATGGCGATGTCACGGTCTTTTGGAGCTACGTCGTTGACAACCACGCCATCGATAGATGCAGTACCTTCTGTGATGTCTTCAAGACCAGCAATCATACGAAGAGTTGTTGATTTACCACATCCTGAAGGACCTACGAAAACGATAAATTCCTTATCTTTGATGTCCAAGTTGAAGTCTTCAACTGAGTAGTGTTCGCTGTTTGGATATTTTTTGTAAATATTTTTAAGATTCAATTCTACCATGAGGTAAACTCCTTTTGTCTTTTGATAGTTTTATTATAGATGAAAACGCTTTACTTTTCTATGGCAAGGTGACCAAAAAAACAAAAAAGTTCTGTGCAACTTGCACAAAACTTTAGAGAATATCTGGTAAAATCAACTGATAACACAAGGTCAGGTCGGTCAATTCCTTCAACTGTAGCCCTGTCAATTCTTCCCATCTATCAATCTTGTATTGGAGAGAATTGCGATGCAGATAGAGTTGCTGGGCTGTTTTAGTCAGAACAGCACTGTTTTCCCAAAGAGAGAGAATGATTTCCTGAATCTGGTCTTGATCCAAAATCATCTGATGCAGGCATTCTTTAATGACTATCAGGTCCACCAGTCTTTCTCCCATACTCCACAGATAGAGTTGTGAAAAGGTGTGTACACCTTGATGACCTTGACGCCACCAAGCCTTAAACAAGTCCCGCTCCGCTTGGATTAAATCTGACAAAGCCTGATAGCCAGTCTGTGACCAGACCTGCCCCAACATGATAGACAGACGAAGACCGAAGTCATACTCCACTGCCTCAATCGTATCGGATAAGATTGAGCGAACAGAACTGTATTTATCTTGCTGGAGAACAAAAACATAGTCCTGAACTCCGACCTGCAACACTGTCTGGCAGCTAGGAAAGAGGGTCTGCATCATATCTAGCCAAGAGGCTAAATTCTCCTGTTGATAATAGGATAGATGGCAATAAACCAGTTGTATCTTTTTAAAAGTTTGAGGCGCCTGCCCCTTACCCTCAATCAGATAGGGATACCAAGGATTGAGCGAACGAGCCTGCTCCTGCTGGGTCAAAAGGGCAACCAACTGCTTTTCACGCTCGCTGAGCCCAGCTTCCTCCAGTAAAATCCACTGCTGAGAAGATAGTGGGAGGGTGAGAAAACCTATTTTATCTATTGGCTGATCTGAAATCTGAGCGTCAGGAAACCAGTCTAGTAATTCTTTTGCAAGCATTTCTAGTCCTCCACTTTTTGGATGCACCAAGAAATTAAGGTCTCAAGACGTTCCAGATTTTCTGTCATATGAAGATAGCCCATGACTGCTTCAAAACCTGTAGACATGCGGTAGGTCACCACATCAGCATTTTTAGCCTTTGTATGGCTATTGGTATTGCGACCACGTTTATAGATTTCTTCTTCCTTTTCCGTCAGAACTTGCTCCTCCAACATGAGGGCAATCAGGCGGGCTTGAGCCTTGGCGGATACATACTTAGTCGCCTCTTGGTGAAGTTTATTGGGTTTGGTCATGCCTTTGAGGATGAGGTGGCGGCGAATATACATGGAATAAACCGCATCCCCCTCAAAAGCTAGCGCAATCCCGTTAATGAGATTGACATCAATCACGAGTCCACCTCACTCCATCCTTGGTGTCAAGGAGCTTAATTCCTTGAGCAGCCAATTGGTCACGAATTTGGTCTGCTGTCGCAAAGTCACGATTAGCACGCGCTTCTTGACGTTTTTGGATCAAGGCTTCAATGTCTGCATCCAAAACTTCCTCAACAAAGACAATCCCAAAGACTTCCAATATAGCCGCAAGAGCTTCCTTAACCGCTGCATCATAGTTACCTGAGTTAATCCATTTGGCCATTTCAAAGACAACTGTGATACCATTTGCGGAGTTGAAATCCTCATCCATAGCGGCAACAAACTTATCTTTAAAAGCCTGTAACTCTTGAGCATCTACAGTCCCAGAAAATGGTTGCTCGTAAGTGTTCTTTAGATACTTGAGATTGGTCTCGGCGTCTCGCACTGCTTTTTCGGTAAAGTTGATTGGTTTACGGTAATGCTGAGTCGCAAAGAAGAATCGAAGCACTTGGCCATCAAGAGTTTTAAGAGCGTCGTGCACTGTAATAAAGTTGCCCAAGGACTTAGACATCTTGACATTATCGATGTTGACAAAGCCATTGTGCATCCAGTAGTTGGCGAAAGTCTTGCCTGTTTTAGCTTCAGACTGGGCAATTTCATTGGTATGGTGAGGAAACTCCAGATCAGCTCCACCACCGTGGATATCAATAGTATCTCCCAAAATCTCTGTCGACATGACTGAACATTCAATATGCCAACCCGGACGACCAGGTCCCCAAGGACTGTCCCAAGAAATCTCGCCTGGTTTTGCAGCTTTCCAAAGGGCAAAGTCTACAGGATTTTCCTTGCGAGCCGTTTCTTCATCGGTACGACCTGAAGCACCCAGCTCCAAATCTTCCAAGGTTTTATTGGCCAATTTAGCATAGTTGTGAGATTTTTCCACGCGGAAGTAAACATCTCCTTGACTCTCGTAAGCATAACCTTTTTCAATCAAGTCAGCGACAAAACGAATGATGTCCGCCATAAACTCTACTACACGCGGATGGCGAGTCGCAGGTTTCACGCCTAAGGCCGTCACGTCTTCACGAAAGGCAGCGATGTACTTGTCCGCAACCTCTTGAGGCGTGATGCCTTCTTCCTTGGCACGGTGGATAATCCTATCATCTACATCGGTAAAATTGGAAATATAGTTGACTTCAAATCCCCGATACTCAAAATAACGGCGAATGGTATCAAAAGCTATTGTTGAGCGGGCATTGCCCACGTGGATATAGTTGTAGACCGTTGGCCCACAGACATACATCTTAACCTTGCCATCCTCAATAGGTACAAATTCTCGCAAATCACGAGACATGGTGTCGTAAATTTTAATCATGCGGTCCACTCCCTTCTCTATTTCTGACTTTTTCGGCTGAAAACCAGCTCTGCAAATGGGCCAAATTGTCTGAGGCTATCCAGTTGGTAAAAGCGCTGCCCTTCCTCTTGGGTAAAGAGGGGAACCCCCTTTCCTAGGATAAGGGGCGCTATCTGAATAATGAGGTGGTCGAAAAGATCCGCATCCAAGAGCGGTCCTACCAAGGAATTACCACCAATCACAAAGACATTTTTACCCTTGTCAATCTGGCGAACAAAGTCCACCACATCCCCAGCTACTGGCTGATAATTGCTGACAGGCAGGTGCCTATCATGCGTAAAGACATAGTTTTCCGTAGCTTGATAAAAACTTTCTACATCTTGCAAATCTTGGATTTCCTCAAAGGTCCGCTTGCCCATGATGGTGATATCCATTTGCCTGTAAAAGTCATCATAGCCTGTATCCTCTACAGAACCAAGCTGATGCAGCCAGTCTATCCTGTGCTGGCTGTCTGCCAAGTAGCCATCCATGGTGATACAGCCGTAAAAATATACTGCCATTCTTGTAGTTACCTTTCTAGTTCCTTGGCTATTGTCAAAGCGATAGTGAAAAAAGTCATGGCATCAGCTGTCCGCTCTTCATGGCGGGCATCCCAGGTTCGGTTATGATGATCCACATAGTCAGCTGTGTAGAAGAACTGATAGACTTTACTCTTGCGAAATTGACTCCAAGCCATGATAGCTGAAGCTTCCATATCCACCACTTGTGCACCAGCAGCCAAGCGACGCTTGACCTTATCAGGCGTTTCTCGATAAAAGGCATCAGTCGTCCAAGACTTGGTGCGGATATGCTCGATATTGTGCTTGTCAAAGATGGCTTCCAGCTCGATCAGCAGAGACTCGTCATAGGCGACTTCGTCACCCGGTGGGGCATAGTGATAGCTAGTTCCTTCATCTCGCAATGCAGCCGCAGGCAGGATAATTTTATCCGCCTCAATTGAGCGGTCCAAAACGCCACAGGAACCTAAAATGATAAAATTTTTGAAGCCTCTGGCCGCCAACTCCTCCAGCTGGCCGACTATCATGGGAGCCCCAATTGGAGCCAACGTAACTGCTAGCTTGCTAGGTCCTTGGCCATAAATATACCATGGATGATGGCCGTTTATGCTTTTCAAATAGCCTCCCGGATAGACATCTTCTGACTCAATCAAACGTTTCAGAATTTCGCCATTAAAGGACAGAATGATGGTTTCGCATACCTCTCCCTTGTCATGGACTGGCTTTTCAGTTGGCTCAATAACTGCTGCTACATCTTCAAATTCCTCTAATAGCATAACTTCTCTTTCTTTAAGGCTCCAGCAAATCCGCCTTCATTTTATTTAGACGGCGCAGTTTGGTCTCATCTTTTTTGGCTTCACTGATATAATGAGCCCATTCACGCTGGTGGCTAGGTGGCAGTTTAATAAAGCGCTCCTTAGCAAGACCATCCAAGCGTTCTTGCAACTCAAGAACTGCCTGATTCAAAATTGCGTCTGATAAATCTGACATAGTTCTTACCTCCTGTCATACTTCACCTCGATAACTTTGCTACCCTATCCTACAACCCTGACGATCTGTGACTGGCTTCTCTAGCCTGCTCTAGTTTATTGACGTAGTACTCTCGTTTTTCTTCGACTTCGTGGATCGTTGGTTCATCCTTCTGTCCATGAACTCGGACGATCTTAGCTGGAATACCGACAACCGTCACATCACTAGGTACATCTGCCACGACTACTGCAGCAGCACCGACTTTGGCATTTTCACCTATTTCTACCGGTCCGATGACTTGGGCATGGGCCGATATGAGAGCTCCTTTACGCACAGTCGGATGGCGTTTGCCAACATCCTTCCCTGTCCCACCAAGAGTCACTCCGTGATAGAGAAGAACGCCTTTTTCAACAATCGCCGTCTCTCCAATCACCAGACCTGAACCATGGTCAATAAAAACACCTGATTCTATCTGGGCACCCGGATGAATCTCGATTTGAGTCCAAAAGCGCCAAAACTGACTGTGCATCCGAGCTAGGAGTTTGAAGCCGTGCTTCCATAGAAAATGCGAGAGACGGTGGGCAGCTAAGGCCTTGACACCTGGATAAGTCAGCAAAACTTCCAAACTGTTGCGTGCCGCTGGATCATTTTCTTTTACAATATCAATGGTTTCGCGCCACCATCCCATACATTTCTCCTTTTCTTATTCTGAATCTTTTGGTGTTTCTGTAAATTCTTTCTTAGGTTTGTGGTCCTTGTGATGACGTGGACGGTGAGGTCGCTCAGACTTTTCACCTTTTTCATCATGCTCAGGTTTTGGAGGACGAGGAAGAAGAACTTTCATAGAGGCATCGATACGGCCTTTTTCATCAATCTTGATAACCTTAACATCGACTTCATCACCGATAGCTACCAAGTCTTCTACACGGTTGGTACGCGTCCAAGCCATTTCCGAAATGTGAACGAGGGCATCTGTCTTGTCAAAGAGGTTGACAAAGGCACCAAATTTCTCGATACGAACAACCTTGGCATGGTAAACTTCATCTACTTTAGCCTCACGGACCAAGCCAGCGATGATTTCTTTGGTTCGGTTAATGGCATCTTGGTCGCTAGAGTAGATAGAAACATTACCTTCTTCGTCGATATCAATCTTAACGCCTGTTTCAGCGATAATCTTGTCGATGGTTTCTCCACCCTTACCGATGACAATCTTAATCTTGTCGACATCGATCTTGATGGTATCAATTTTCGGTGCAGTTGGAGCCAATTCTGGACGAACTTCTGGAATCGTTGCTTCAATCACATCAAGGATTTCAAAACGCGCTTTCTTGGCTTGGGCAAGGGCCTCAGTCAAGATTTCTGCAGTAATTCCTTGGATCTTGATATCCATTTGAAGGGCTGTAATCCCGTCACGAGTTCCTGCAACCTTAAAGTCCATGTCTCCAAAGTGGTCTTCCAAACCTTGTATATCTGTCAATACTGTATAGTTATTTCCATCTGAGATGAGACCCATGGCAATACCAGCTACTGGTGCCTTGATTGGCACACCACCAGCCATAAGGGCAAGCGTTCCCGCACAGATAGATGCTTGAGAAGATGAACCGTTTGATTCCAAGACCTCTGCTACCAAGCGGATCGCATATGGGAATTCTTCCAAGCTTGGCAATACTTGAGCAAGAGCACGCTCACCGAGAGCACCGTGACCGATTTCACGACGACCTGGTGCACCATAACGACCAGTTTCCCCTACAGAATATTGAGGGAAGTTATAGTGGTGCATAAAGCGTTTCTTGTACTCTGGATCCAAACCATCAATGATTTGAGTTTCACCCATTGGAGCCAAGGTCAAGACTGAAAGAGCTTGAGTTTGTCCACGAGTGAAAAGGCCAGAACCATGTACACGAGGAAGATAGTCAACCTGCGCATCCAAAGGACGGATTTCATCGACCTTACGCCCGTCAGGACGTACCTTGTCTTCTGTGATCAAACGGCGCACTTCAGCGTGTTCCATTTGTTCCAAGATTTCAGCCACATCACGCATGATACGATCACATTCTTCGTGGTCCGCATATTTTTCTTCGTAAACAGCAGTCACTTGGTCTTTAACTGCTTGAGTTGCAGCTTCACGAGCCAATTTTTCTTCTACTTGAACCGCTTTTTGGAGGTCACTGTTGTAGGCTGCGATGATTTCAGCTTGCAAGTCCGCATCCACATGAAGCAGTTCCACTTCTGCTTTTTCTTTACCAACTGTAGCAACTATTTCTTCTTGGAAGGCAATCAATTCTTTGACCGCTTCATGCCCTTTAAGAAGGGCTTCCAACATGATTTCTTCTGACAATTCTTTGGCACCAGACTCTACCATGTTGATAGCGTGCTTGGTACCAGCTACTGTTAATTCAAGAAGAGATTGCTCTGCTTGTTCTTGACTTGGGTTGATGATGATTTCACCATCTACATAACCCACTTGTACCCCAGCGATTGGTCCGTCAAATGGAATATCTGAGATAGACAATGCCAATGATGATCCAAACATAGCCGCCATTGGAGCAGAGGCATTTTCATCATAAGAAAGGACGGTGTTGATCACTTGCACTTCGTTACGGAAACCTTCCGCAAACATAGGGCGGATTGGACGGTCAATCAAACGCGCTGTCAAAGTCGCATCTGTTGAAGGACGTCCTTCACGTTTCATAAAGCCACCAGGAAACTTCCCAGCCGCATACATTTTTTCTTCGTAGTTGACTTGAAGTGGGAAGAAATCCCCAGTTGCCATTTTCTTAGACATAACGGCCGCAGTCAAGACAGTTGACTCACCGTAACGCACGACAACAGCGCCATTTGCTTGCTTAGCAACCTGACCAGTCTCTACAACCAACTCACGACCCGCAAAAGTCGTTTGAAACACTTGTTTTGTCATTTTAATCCCCTTTGGATTGATGAAATTATACGCCTTGCCTACAAAAATCAGGATACAAAGGGCGTAAAGAATCCCGTATGAAAATAGGAGATTGACGCAGTGTGCGATGCACACCAGGAAATCTATCTTTTTCACTAGGGATTTAGCCCGTGTTCAACTACCTAAATACCTTGAAAAGTTTAAAAATATTATTCTTTAGCATTTGTATCTTTTATAGCATAGCAGATTTGAATAGCTAAGAATATGTTTATACCCTCATCTTTGTATCAAGTACGTACAGAGTCTATTTTATCATATTTTTCTTAAAAAGTGCGGGCTTTTCTATTAAAAAGGAACCATTCCCCCATAAAAGAGGAATGGTTTGTTGTTTATTTTATTTAGCAAATCCTTCGGCTTTCGCAACTGTCATTTTTCATTTAAAAACAAGTAAATGACAAGCTGTCGTCTCAGTGGTTAAAGAATCGATTACCCTAAAGACTGATGATTAAACAAGGCATGGGTTGCTTGGTGGATGTATTTGGCTGTTTCAGCATTGTTCATGGTGTAGAGATGCACACCTGCGACATCTTGAGTTAC
The DNA here is from genome assembly GCF_016127915.1 of Streptococcus oralis. Lineage (NCBI taxonomy): Bacteria > Bacillati > Bacillota > Bacilli > Lactobacillales > Streptococcaceae > Streptococcus > Streptococcus oralis. The sequence goes on from NZ_CP066059.1 coordinate 651,762, forward strand.
CAAGTCCACGATCTGATCCACTGCATAGGCAAGTCCTGCTGCTCTGAGCGACTCAGGGTCATGCTCATACTTGTCCAAGATGGCCTTAAATTTACGTGGAAGATGGATATTCTCACATGTTTTCAAGAGACGAAGCGCTTGGTTACGGTTAAGAATGGGCATGATCCCCGCATGAATGGGAACATCAATCCCTGCCAAGGTACACTTGTCTTGGAAATCGTAGAAACGCTCATTGTCAAAGAAAAGCTGCGTTACGAGGCTGGAACAGCCTGCATCCACTTTCTTCTTGAGATTTTGAATATCTGAGATTTGGTTTGGCGAGTCAGGGTGCCCCTCTGGGTAGCAAGCGCCAATAATATCAAAGTGAGGAGCTTGTTCCTTGATGAACTCGATCAAATCCGTTGCGTAGCGGAAATCCTTTTGTGGTTCCACATCAGGGATAATATCCCCACGCAAGGCCAAGATTTTCTGTACCCCAACCTTATCCAAGTCTGCAATTGTTTCAGCAACCTTGTCCTTAGTCAGATAGATGGCTGGCAAGTGGGCAATGGTTGGAATCGCCAAGTCATTCTGGATAAAGTCAGCCAAACGAACCGTTGTTTCCTTGATATTAAATTTATTATTGCTGGCAGTCACACTGATAAAGTGCGGTGTTAGCTCCCGCATATCCTGCAAAGCTGAAATAATTTTATCATTACCCACAGCTGGGTTTGGAGGGAACACTTCAAATGAAAGTGACGGTGTTTGGCGTGACATATATATTAACCTTTTCTAGTTGATTTCTTACTGATCAACCGTGTAGGGAGAAATGGGTTCTTACAATTTCTCACGCGCAGCTTTAGCTGCTTCTACAAGGCGGATCAAGCTTTCTTTTGTTTCTGGAATACCGCGTGTTTTCAAACCACAGTCAGGGTTGATCCAAACTTTCTTGCTTGGTACTTTGGCAAGAATAGCATCGATCGTGTGGTCGATTTCGCCTTCATTAGGCACACGAGGAGAGTGGATATCGTAAACCCCAGGTCCCACTTCTGTTTGGAAGTTTTTCGCTTTGAGTTCGTCCAAGATTTCAAGGTTTGAACGGCTTGCTTCAAAGGAAATAACGTCCGCATCCATGTTGTCGATAGCTGGGATGATATCTGTAAATTCTGAGTAACACATGTGAGTGTGGATTTGAGTATCTGGTGCAACTGTAGAGTGTACCAAGCGGAAGGCTGGAATAGCCCAGTCAAGGTAGTCTTCATACCAGTCGCTACGACGGAGTGGCAATTTCTCACGAAGAGCAGCTTCGTCGATTTGGATGATTTTCACACCTGCAGCTTCAAGGTCAAGAACTTCATCCTTGATAGCAAGAGCGATTTGAAGAGTTGAGTCCTTGATAGAAATGTCTTCACGTGGGAATGACCAGTTAAGGATGGTAACAGGTCCAGTCAACATACCCTTAACAGGTTTGTCAGTACGGCTTTGAGCATAGCTAGACCATTTGACAGTAATTGGGTTAAGACGAGTGACATCACCCCAGATGATTGGTGGTTTCACCCCACGCATACCGTATGATTGTACCCAACCATTCTTAGAGAAGAGGTAACCGGACAAGTTTTGACCGAAGTACTCAACCATGTCGTTACGCTCGAACTCACCGTGTACAAGCACGTCAAACCCAACTTCTTCTTGCCATTTGATCCATTCGTCGATGGTTTCAGCAAGGAAAGCATCGTACTCTTCTTGAGACAATTCACCTTTACGGTAAGCCAAACGTTTAGCACGAACTTCTTTTGTTTGAGGGAATGAACCAATAGTTGTTGTTGGAAGAGCTGGAAGTTTGAAAGCTTCTTCTTGGATAGCTTCACGTTCAGCAAAGGCTGGCAAACGAGTGTAGTCAGCATCTGTCAAACCAGCGATACGCGCACGAAGTTCTGCATTTTCACCAACACGTTCAGTCGCAAAGAGTTCTTTGTTAGCTGCAAGAGCTTCTGCGCCTTGACCGTTGCGGATAGCATCCAAATCACGAATTTCATCCAATTTTTCAACTGCAAAAGCAAAGTGGTTCAAGATAGCTGGTTCAAATTCTTCATTAGCAGTTGTAAATGGCACATGAAGAAGTGAGCATGAGCTAGTCAAAACAATGTTTTCAGCTGGGATTTGCTCAAGAACAGCCAAGCTCTTTTCGTAGTTGTTGCGCCAGATGTTTTTACCATTGACGATACCTGCATAGAGAGTCTTGTCAGCTGGGAAACCACCTTTAACGAGTTCAAGAGTTTTCTTACCTTCAACGAAGTCAAGACCGATGGCATCTACTGGCAAGTTCACAAGATCAGCGTAGACGTCACGAACGTCACCAAAGTAAGTTTGAAGCAAGACTTCAAGACCTTTTTTATCAGCCAAGAGTTTGTTGTAGATGTTCAAGAAGAGAGCTTTTTCTTCTTCTGTCAAGTCTTTGACAAGAGCCGCTTCGTCAAGTTGGATACGAGTCGCACCAAGCTCCGCCAATTTAGCAAAAACTTCTTGGTAAGCAGCCACTAAGCTGTCTACGAAGTCTTCTGCTTTCACGCCTTCTTCAAAGTCTGACAATTGAAGGAAAGTGAATGGACCTACAAGGACAGGACGAGTGTTCAATCCAAGTTCTTTGGCTTCTTGGAACTCATCGAAGATCTTGTGACCAGCAAGTTTGACTTGAGTGTCTTTTTCAAACTTAGGCACGATGTAGTGGTAGTTGGTGTTGAACCATTTCTTCATCGGAAGGGCACGCACGTCCCCTTTTTCACCTTGGTAACCACGTCCCAAAGCAAAGTAGCGCTCAAGGTCAGACAAGTCCAAGTTTTGAACAGAAGCAGGCACCACGTTGAAGAGGAAGGCTGCATCGAGGAAGTTGTCATAGTGAGAAAAGTCATTTGATGGGATTTCAGTGATACCTTTTTCTTTGACAATGTTCCAGTGTTTCGCACGCAATTCTTTTGCTGCTGCCAAGAGTTCTTCTTCTGAGATTTCTTTTCTAAAGTATTTTTCAGTTGTAAATTTTAATTCGCGGAATTCGCCCAAACGAGGGAAACCGATGATCGTAGTTGACATGATGTGTCCTCCAAAATTTGTTGTTGAAACTATCTTAACAGAAAAGAAACTGTCTGTATAATTGTAAATAATTAGGCTTTGATATAGTTTGAAACTATATCACTCTTTTGGACAAAAGAAAAAGACTTGAGACCAGTGTCTCAAATCCTTTGTATTGCTTGTTTTGTGGCTGTATTTTAGTTGGAAAGCTCAAACGAGCCATTGACGATTCTCATCAGTGACTATGCCATGCTATTAGAAAAGACTATAGCTCAATCCCCTTCTCTCGAAGATTAGCCAGACATTCCTCATAGTATTCTGCATCATGCTCACTATAGATGGGAGTGGTCAGCTTCTCCTCAGACAAATCCTCATAAGCGGAGCAGATTTTCCCACGGTAGTTCTTGTCCAACCACTCTGGACTGACATTATAGCCACGGTTAGCCATCTCCTCCATGATCAAGCGATGATAGGCATAGAGACGATAGGGCGAGTGGGTAAAGACATAGTTCACTGTCGCATGCTTTCTGCCCCAACCATTGCCACGCAGGGCGCAGCACTCTCGATGTTGCCCCAAAAGTTGAGGACGGGGAAGTTGTGAAATCAAAGCCTCATGCCAAAGTCTCATGGGAGTCTCCTTTCAGTAAAGTCGAATGTTGCAAGTAGGTATTGGGATAGCGATCAAGCAACTCTCTAGTCTTAGCAATCAAGTCTTCCTTAGAAGCCTGACCAAAGCGGTAGCGATCCAGTAAGAGCATATAGTCCTTACGCTCAACATCTGTCGCTTTCTTTTTGAAATAGCCCCAAATATGCTGAAAAGCGTTGCAAACCTGACCTCTATGCTCAGGGATTTGACAGGCACGGTCGATCAGTTCTTGAACATGACTCAGCTCCACCTGTTCATTCTTCAAATATTGGCGAATCTCATTGTAAATATTGCTGGAATGGCTCAAAACGAGGTATTTGTTTCTAGCCCAGAGTTGTTGGCACTGGGATTTTTGGTTAATTTGTTCCATGTTTCTCCTTGTTTTCTATCAGTTTCCAGGAAATATGGAAACAAAGCTGTATTTTAATCTCTTTCAAAAAATGTATTATTATTTCTATTTTATCATATTTCAAGAAAAACCACTCGAACTAGGGAGGACGAGTGGGGTATAAACTATTCTTAACTTTATTAAGGTAGTAGAACTTCTTTCATACTATCCTTATCATCACTCTTTATAAATACAACATTCCGTTTCCCTGTTAACTCTATCATTTTTTCCTTACCAAGAATGATTGCGAGATTCTTAATAATCGAACGTTTAGCTGGTTCATCAAAATAAGTGAAAATAAATCTATATGGATAGCCACCTTCCTCAGCTAATGCAAAACTCTTTTGAAATATCTCTTTATCTAAAGGATCTACTGAATGACCAAAAATAATTATATTTTTGGCCACTTTACGTTCGTGAGGGAAACTTTTTTCTATGGCCGATACATGTAAATTTTCAACAAAATAGTTTGATAGAAAGAACATCTCAAATTTATTTCCGGTCTCTTTAACAACTCTTTGGTAATACTTCTGATAAGGAATTAGGTCGCTGTTGATATCATTTTCCTTATCCTCGATTCCAAAGACCATGGTATTAATCCTATTAAACGTTCTTTCTAAATCAATTCGGCCATGTATGAAATGAGTTTTCTTCTCAGAAGTTACGTAGAGATGACCTGATGTGTTGGTATAATTAAAATTTAAAACATAGGTATGTGATAAATTAGGTACTACATCTAAAGCTGTTGGTCTTGGTTCAATCCCTCGAATCTCAAAGTCTATATAATCCAAATACGACAGATAAATTTCCAATAGTTCAATTAATACATCAAGTTGCCTAATAAATTCGTTATTTAATTCATCCAATGCAACTTCTCTTTCTAAAGAACTCCAGCCTTTTTCATCGAATAGGGTGAGAAAAGTGTCTGCAATATATAATTTTGAACTGTAATTAACACCCCTACGCCAATCAAGCTTATGTTGCTTTATAATACTTGCTAGCGGCCTATTAAATTGATTAGAGTACAACAAGCTACTGTTTTCTTTAAAATATACTATTGCATCTGCAAGTTGAGAAATCATGGTTTCAAGATTAGACCAATTTTCTCCAAGTTTATCCCTATTTTCATTAATAAATTTCAAATACAAATTATCCTTGTATTTCTCAATCCTTATATTTTTAACTTTTAGGAACTCCAGTAACTCCTCATTTGGATTAGAGAATAATTGTTTTTCAAAGTCAATAAAATCTGTATACTTTGTTTTTCGCCCCATTGCAATATCAAAGCCATTACCTAAAATTAAAATTGTATCTGCCATAATTCTCTCCGCTATCTAAAGATTATTATCTTTTCAATAATTACATTAATTTTCTCTGTTTCTTCATCAATCATTTTTATAAAATCATCAAAACTCATTTCTACATAACTCTCAATAACTGCTCTGAAATAATATTTGTATCTTAAAAAATTTTTACTAGAAATTTCTGTAAGAGAATAGTGAAAAATGTTGTTTCGAAATTGAGTATTCTCCAAAAAGTATTTCTCCTTACATTCAATAATTTCTTCTATATTTTTCCCTAAAAGAGGATTTAAAAGTTTTGAGAATCTCTTATAAAAATTTTTTATAGTATTGACACTAACTAAATAAGTTTGTAACTTTAAACGATATAATAAACTACCTGTTTTCATAAATATTTCAGGAACTACAATATTGATGAAATTATTTTGACATAAAACATTAAATAACTGCAATTGAGCTTCCAGAGGCACTTTACCCAGTAAGATATTGCGCCTTTTTGTATCCATTAAAAATTTATCCATATAACTTAACTTACAATTTGTGACGTTAATTTCCAAAGTTGGATCAATTAAGAATTTTTCTTCAAATTCTATCGTAATAGAATTAATAAATGTTGTTAATGTTCTAGAATAATCAATAAGAAACTCCCTATTATTTAACACCCATTTATTTAGAGTATCAAAATTATTCTGGACAAATATTTCTTCCAGATAAATACTTAACTGACTGGTGTTCCCATAGGGAATATCGTCAATCGTAAATATTCCTAAATCTTTTTGACCAACAATACTAATGACAAATTTCTGGAAAAAATTATAATCAGTTTCTAATATTTTTTTTCGTTTTTCTGCACTATTATTTAGCATTTTAAAAGCTCTTAGAACTCTTTTATCTGAATATAATTTAAAACTAATTCGAACTTTTTTTAATAATGTGACAAAATCAATACCTTTAATATCTGGTAAATTTACTATTTCTTTATGTTTCTCAAATTTTTCCACCCAAGCTAAACAGATGGATGATAAAATAGGGAGAAATGGTATAGATATTTCAAATCTATCAAAATCATCATTAGAATTGTTTAGCTGATATAACATTTGTTTTAACTCCATAGTTTCTTGCAATAAAATCAAAAAGGATAATTCATCTAATTTTTTATCATCATTCAAATCCGCACCCCTATCTAATGTTTTTAATTAGCCAAACAAAATTATTATATCATTTAAATTATACCACGAAACTACAGAAATCCCCTTAGAAATCAATTCCTAAGGGGTTGTTTTTATCCTGCAACTGTTGCTGCTTCTTCTGTTTTCACTTTCTTCTCCTTCTTATTGAAACCAGTCAATCGTCGCTTACTATCTCGGATTGTATTCAGATCTTTAAGGAGTTGGGTCAGGTGTTCCTTTTCAGGATAGGCTTCTGCACTGGTTGCGGTATAGCGCATAAAGAGGTCATAGATGCTGGTTAGTTCGGTGCGGACTTGTCTGGTCTTGCCGACTTCCTTGGCAGACTTATGCGCACGTGCCTGACTTTCCACCTTATCATACTCCTCTTGAGCACTGATCACCGCCGTCAGCATAGGGGTCAATCCTAGACTAGTCACTGCTGTCTGGTAGGGTTCCTCACTCAGGGTTTTGAGCAGGCTCTTGATTTCTGCCGTTTCCACATCATTGCTGTGCTTGGTGATATCCTTGTACTTGGCAAAGACTGGTTTCAAGGTCTCATTGGCTTCTTTGAGTTTGGTTTCCTTGATCTTAGCAAATCCTCGATGAAGGGTAAAGAGACCGACTAGGGCACTGTCACGATTGCGATCGACTTCGGTCAGGTTCGTCGCCTCTTTCTTTTCCACTGTAGCTAGTTGGGCTTGAAAGTCTGCTAGTCTACTCTTGAAGGAATCGAGATGTTTGCTATACATAGGTTCGTCCTTATGCGCCTTAGCAAAAACTTCTAGTAGTTGACCCGTGTCTACCATGAGACTTTCAAACTCACGGTTGGTAAAGTTGGTATAGCTTAGCGGATGGATAGTGAATGTTTTTGTCATGATGATAACCTTTCTTTTTTCATTATTTCAAAAAGGAGTTTCCCCTTAAATTTATAAATCCATTCTAACAGTTACTTTAAAAGATTTGTCCCACTTCCTCTCAACTGTCAATATTTCCATCTAAAATGTACTTCTCAGGGCAAATCTTTTATTTCTAAAATAAAAAATCCCTATCTGACTGAAAACATATCCGTCTGCCAGCTAGAGATTCTTACTATTTTTAGATTTTAACTTTTCTTGCTTTAGAATACATCTAAACTTTAGGAAAGACGACTATTCGAAAGCTCGAAGACCTCAAAACTTTCTCAGATAGACCATTCGAAGGTTAGAATACTCATAAATTTATGTATTTCTTATCATTCTAAGTTTAGAATACATCTAAACTTTAGGGAACTGACTCATCCGATACTTAGAATAAGGTCTAAAATATCTAGAACTTAGATTAGTCTTTATTATCAAAATATGGTATAGTAGAATCATACTATCTATGAGGAGTTTACATGTCACAGGATAAGCAAATGAAAGCTGTTTCTCCCCTTCTACAGCAAGTCATCAATATTTCATCTATCGTTGGGGGAGTCGGCACCTTGATTTTCTGTATTTGGGCCTATCAAGCAGGAGTCTTACAGTCCAAGGAAACCCTATCAGCCTTTATCCAGCAAGCTGGGGTTTGGGGGCCACCACTCTTTATCTTTTTACAGATTCTACAAACCGTCGTTCCGATCATTCCGGGAGCTTTGACCTCAGTGGCTGGGGTCTTTATTTACGGCCACATCATCGGAACCATCTATAACTATGTCGGCATCGTGATTGGCTGTGCCATTATCTTTTACCTGGTACGTCTCTATGGAGCTGCCTTTGTTCAGTCGGTCGTCAGCAAGCGCACCTATGACAAGTACATCGGTTGGCTAGATAAAGGCAATCGTTTCGAACGGTTCTTTATCTTTATGATGATCTGGCCAGTTAGCCCGGCTGACTTTCTCTGTATGCTGGCTGCCCTGACCAAGATGACCTTCAAACGCTATATGATTATCATCGTTTTGACCAAGCCCTTTACCCTAGTGGTTTATACATATGGCTTGACCTATATCATTGATTTCTTCTGGCAGATGTTTTGAGAATAGAAAAATCCGTTTGGTTTCCCAAGCGGATGTTTTGTTTATTTTATTTTGCGACACTCTTAGCGAGGACAAAGTTTCCAAGTGTTGCGGAACCATTACCAGCGACTGCTGGAGTCACGATGTAGTCACGCACGTCTGGTACTGGTAGGTAGCCATTGAGAAGAGCTGTGAATTTCTCACGCACACGGTCCAGCATGTGTTGTTGGGCCATAACCCCACCACCAAAGACGATAACGTCTGGACGGAACGTCACGGTAGCATTGACCGCAGCCTGAGCGATATAGTAGGCTTGAACATCCCAGACAGAACTGTTGAGTTCGATGTTTTCACCACGAATACCTGTACGAGCTTCAAGACTTGGACCAGCCGCAAAGCCTTCCAAACAACCCTTGTGGAAAGGACAAACGCCGTTAAATTCTTTTTCTACATCCATTGGGTGTTTAGCCACATAGTAGTGCCCCATTTCAGGGTGACCGACACCACCGATAAACTCACCACGTTGGATAACACCTGCACCAATCCCTGTACCGATCGTGTAGTAAACCAAGTTTTCGATACGGCCACCAGCATTGTTACGAGCAACCACTTCACCATAGGCAGAGCTATTTACGTCAGTGGTGAAATACATGGGTACGTTGAGGGCACGACGTAGGGCACCAAGTAGGTCTACATTTGCCCAGTGAGGTTTTGGAGTCGTTGTGATAAAGCCATAGGTTTTTGAGTTTTTGTCGATATCGATCGGACCAAAGGAACCGACAGCAAGGCCTGCAAGATTATCGAATTTTGAAAAGAATTCGATGGTTTTATCGATCGTCTCGATAGGAGTTGTTGTTGGAAATTGTGTTTTTTCCACAACATTAAAGTTTTCATCACCGACAGCACAGACAAACTTTGTACCGCCCGCTTCTAAGCTTCCATATAATTTTGTCATGATAAACCTCTTGTTTTTATTTTCTTTATTATAGCATATTTTGAAAGTCTAGATTTCTCTATATTTTAGATTTTCCTCTGTAAATCTTACCATCCAAGTAAAAACGAACAAACATGATATTTGTTCGTTTTGTTTTTAGATTTGATTTTTGAAGAGGATTAGGCTTTCACTTCGATGATCGCGTCGCCCTTGACAACTGAACCACTTGCGACTGGTGTCACAGAAGCGTAGTCAGCCGTGTTTGTAACGATAACCATTGTTGTATCATCAAGACCTGCAGCAGCGATTTTGTTTGAGTCAAAGGTTCCAAGAACATCACCAGCTTTAACCTTGTCGCCTTGAGAAACTTTTTGTTCAAATCCTTCACCGTTCATAGTCACCGTATCGATACCAACGTGGATCAAGATTTCAGCTCCGTTTGCTGTCTTCAAACCGTAAGCATGTCCTGTAGCAAAAGCAATCGATACTTCTGCATCAGCTGGTGCGTAAACCACGCCTTGGCTTGGTTTCACTGCAATCCCTTGTCCCATTGCACCACTTGAAAAGACTGGGTCATTAACATTCTCAAGAGCAACTACGTCCCCAACGATTGGAGTTTGGATTGTTTCATTTTGAGGAGCTACTGGAATGTTACCAGTTGTTTCTTCTTGAACCAAACGTTCTGTCGCTACTTCAGAAGCAACTTCTTTTTCGTCCTCGTAACCAAACATGTAAGTAAGGGCAAAACCAAGAACGAATGATACAGCTACCATAAGAAGGTATTGGAACAATTGACCATTCCCAACGTACAACATTGTACCAGGGATGATGGTGATACCATTACCAGTACCAGCAAGTCCAAGGATTGAAGCCAATCCACCACCGATAGCACCAGCAATCAATGAAAGGAAGAATGGTTTACGGAAACGTAAGTTTACCCCGAAGATAGCAGGCTCAGTAATACCGAGGAAGGCAGAAAGAGCAGCCGGGAAAGCAAGTGTTTTTAGTTTAGGATTCTTCGTTTTAACACCAACGGCAACAGTTGCAGCCCCTTGAGCTGTCATAGCAGCAGTGATGATAGCGTTGAATGGGTTGGCATGGTCGGCAGCAAGCAATTGTACTTCAAGCAAGTTGAAGATGTGGTGTACACCTGATACGACGATCAATTGATGAACCCCACCGATGACCAAACCACCAAGACCAAATGGCAAGGCAAGAATCGCTTTTGTTCCAAGAAGGATGTAGTTTTCAACGACGTGGAAGACTGGTCCGATGACAAAGAGTCCAAGGATAGACATGACCAAAAGTGTCACGAACGGTGTCACCAAGAGATCCAAGACATCTGGAACCACTTTGCGGAGAGCTTTTTCAAACTTGGCTCCGACCACCCCAATGATAAAGGCTGGAAGAACGGAACCTTGCAAACCAACAACAGGTATGAAGCCAAAGAAATTCATAGCTGTTACTTCACCACCTGATGCTACTGCCCAAGCGTTTGGAAGCGAACCAGAAACCAGCATCATACCGAGGACGATACCAACAGCTGGGTTACCACCGAATACGCGGAAGGTTGACCATACAACTAAACCTGGCAGGATGATGAAGGCTGTATCTGTGAGGATTTGGCTGTAAATGGTAACATCTTCTGGAAGTGTCATCCCAAGAGCGTTCATGAGACCACGAAGACCCATGAAGAGACCAGTTGCTACGATAACTGGGATGATTGGCACGAAGACGTCACCGAAAGTACGGATAGCACGTTGGAACCAGTTTCCTTGTTTAGCAGCTTCTGCTTTCATGTCTTCTTTAGAAGATGTTGGCAAACCGAGTGCAACCACTTCGTCGTACATCTTGTTTACTGTACCAGTACCAAAGATGATTTGGTATTGACCTGAGTTAAAGAAAGCTCCTTGAACTTTATCCAAGTTCTCAATCACTTCCTTATTGATTTTCCCTTCATCTTTGACCATGACACGTAGACGAGTCGCACAGTGGGCTACACTGTTGACATTTTCACGTCCGCCAAGGGCTTCGATGACCTTTTTTGCAATATCCTGATTGTTCATTTGCAAAAATCTCCTTATAAAATTTTGTTCTTGTTTGAAAGCGATTTTATTCGCCCTACGACTATTATTTTATCACGTTTCCAAAATATGTCAAGCGTTTTGCAGAATTTTTTATTCCCTTTCTTTTTTCTCTGATTAATTTTGCTCGTTTTTGAGGGATATTCTCTTTTTCCTCAAAAAAATATCTTAATACTTGAGGAATCAAGGCTTTTATTTACATTTTCTTTCATTTTTTCGTGAAAATTTGCCAGATTTCCTTTACTTGATTTCTGGCAATCGTTTGACATATTTTTCTCTTTTTTAACATAAAAGACTTGCTTTTTTTGTCGAAAACGTTTACTATTATTATAGAATAGAACTTATGGAGGAAAGATAAAATGGAATGGACAACTGAGCGCCGTTACAGACGCTATGAAGACTGGTCTAGTGATGAAATCAAGCAAATTAAGGAAAAGATGGCACAATCTCCTTGGCATACTCGTTACCATGTCGAGCCTAAAATGGGGCTTCTCAATGATCCAAATGGCTTTTCTTATTTTGATGGCAAATGGATTCTCTTTTACCAGAACTTCCCTTTTGGCGCAGCCCATGGGTTGAAGTCTTGGGTGCAGCTTGAAAGTGATGATTTAGTGCGCTTTACAGAAACTGGAGTCAAAGTTTTGCCAGATACTCCATTGGATAGCCACGGTGCCTACTCTGGTTCTGCCATGCAGTTTGGCGATCAGTTGTTCCTATTTTATACTGGAAATGTCCGTGATGAAAACTGGATCCGTCACCCATACCAGATTGGCGCTTTGATGGACAAGGATGGCAAGATTACAAAGATTGACAAGATCTTGATTGACCAGCCAGCAGACTCTACTGACCACTTCCGCGACCCACAAATTTTTAACTTTAAAGGTCAATATTTTGCCATCGTAGGTGGACAGGACTTGGAGAAAAAAGGCTTCGTCCGTCTCTACAAGGCTGTGGACAATGATTATACAAACTGGCAAGCAGTTGGCGACCTTAACTTTGCTAACGACCGCACTGCCTACATGATGGAATGTCCAAATCTAGTCTTTGTAGGGGAGCAACCTGTCCTTCTCTACTGCCCACAAGGATTGGATAAGGCTGTTCTAGACTATGACAATATCTATCCAAACATGTACAAAATCGGGGCTTCCTTTGATCCTGAAAATGCTAAAATGGTAGATGTGTCTCCATTGCAAAATCTAGACTATGGTTTTGAAGCCTATGCAACTCAAGCATTTAACGCTCCAGATGGACGTGCACTAGCAGTAAGTTGGCTTGGGTTGCCAGATGTTTCTTACCCATCTGACCGTTTTGACCACCAAGGAACCTTCTCATTAGTCAAAGAACTCACTATCAAAGATGGCAAACTATACCAATATCCTGTCTCAGCCGTCAAAGAACTTCGTTCTTCTGAAGAGGTCTTCTCAAATCATACCCAAACCAATAACACCTATGAACTGGAGCTCAACTTGGAGGCCAATAGCCAAAGCGAGATTGTCTTACTTGCTGATAAAGAAGGCAAGGGGCTTTCAATCAACTTTGACCTTGTCAATGGACAGGTGACAGTGGATCGTAGTCAGGCTGGTGAACAGTACGCCCAAGAATTTGGTACGACTCGTTCTTGCCCTATCGAAAACCAAACTACTACTGCCACTATCTTCATTGACAAGTCAGTCTTTGAAATTTTCATCAATAAAGGAGAAAAAGTATTTTCTGGTCGTGTCTTCCCACATGCGGACCAAAATGGTATCCTCATCAAATCTGGAAACCCAACTGGAACTTACTATGAATTAGATTATGGTCGCAAAACTAACTGATGTCGCAAAACTTGCAGGCGTCAGCCCCACTACCGTCTCACGGGTCATCAATAAAAAGGGGTATCTATCTGAGAAAACCATTCAAAAGGTTAATGAAGCCATGCGAGAATTGGGCTACAAACCCAACAATCTGGCTCGAAGCCTCCAAGGAAAATCTGCCAAGTTGATTGGACTTATTTTTCCAAACATCAGTCATGTCTTTTATGCGGAGTTGATTGACAAGTTGGAACACCAACTCTTCAAGAATGGCTACAAGACCATCATCTGTAACAGCGAACATGACTCTGAAAAAGAACGGGAGTACATTGAAATGCTGGAGGCCAATCAGGTCGACGGTATCATTTCTGGAAGTCACAACTTGGGAATCGAAGACTACAATCGTGTGACGGCACCGATCATTTCCTTTGACCGAAACTTGTCACCAGACATCCCTGTCGTCTCCTCTGATAACTACGGTGGCGGAGTCCTCGCCGCCCAAACCTTAGTCAAGACAGGAGCTCAGTCTATCATCATGATTACAGGAAATGATAACTCGAATTCACCGACTGGACTGCGCCACGCTGGTTTTGCATCTGTTCTCCCAAAAGCGCCTATTATCAATGTTTCGAGTGACTTTTCTCCCGTCCGAAAAGAAATGGAAATCAAGAATATCTTGACCCATCAGAAACCAGATGCGATTTTTGCTTCGGATGATTTGACAGCTATCCTAGTGATTAAAATCGCTCAGGAGCTGGGAATTTCTGTTCCTGATGAGCTCAAGGTCATCGGCTATGATGGGACTTACTTTATCGAAAACTACTATCCTCACCTGACAACGATTAAGCAACCTATGAAAGAGATTGCCCAACTCACTGTTGATCTTCTCTTGCAGAAGATTGAAGGCAAGGAAGTAGCGACAACTGGTTACTTCTTACCAGTCACCCTATTACCAGGAAAAAGTATTTAATACTCTTCGAAAATCTAAAAGCACAAGAAAACTCAGACGAATTCGTCTGAGTTTTTTTATGATCTTAAGTTTTCAAGATAGCGCTGAGCTGTCTCTAGGTTAAAGGTTTTGTCTGCAATAAGGCGCTCAACGAGGGGAGCAACCTCGGACTCACTAGCACCTGCTAGGAGAGCTAGGGATTTGGCAGAAGGATTTTAGTCTCGTTTTTCCAATCAAAAAATGTTGAACATTTAGTTCTGAAACACTCTAAGGCAACAGATACAAGAAAAATTTTCTTATGCTCTTCTACAAGTTTTTTACCCAACTGATGTTATTGTTACCAAATGTCTCCATGATGACTTCATTCGATTTACTTGTCTTCTCCTTTGTTATGTAAGATATCTTCATTTACACAGAATATGCTTTTTCCCTATATTAAAACACTCCTATCTCTAATTTATCAGTTTTCAATAGGGATATTTTTCTTATATCTCATTTTATGTAGTCAATCTCCTACGTATGCGGGAAAAACAACTCTCAAATCGAGCAATTCGGAAAGATGCGGGGATCACACCCGCTTGTGCGGGAAAAACAATGTGTTTAAGTCTTTATCAGTCATGCTGATAGGATCACACCCGCGTGTGCGGAAAAAACGGGCTGTAATCTGTCATTAAGCGGAAGGTCACGGGATCACACCCGCGTGTGCGGGAAAAACTAATGCAGATAATAATAAAGCAAATCCATAATGGGATCACCCCCGCGTGTGCGGGAAAAACTTCCTAAATGTTTTTGAAATTGCTTTAGGCTCAGGATCACCCCCGCGTGTGCGGGAAAAACACCAGGTCTTTTTTTGAGACCGCAAAAGACTACGGATCACCCCCGCGTGTGCGGGAAAAACGGATTTTAAATTTAAGCGTTTATGTCGCGAAAGGGATCACCCCCGCGTGTGCGGGAAAAACTTTTTCAAAATGACCAAGCGGACGGCTCCGCCAGGATCACCCCCGCGTGTGCGGGAAAAACCACTTGAAGCTGGAGCAGTTCCTGATGTAGCTGGGATCACCCCCGCGTGTGCGGGAAAAACTCACTGAGGCCCCACTTAGCCCCCAACTCTTCCAGGATCACCCCCGCGTGTGCGGGAAAAACTTGACGAAATCAATACAGCTTTACCTGAGTTTGGGATCACCCCCGCGTGTGCGGGAAAAACAAACGCCTTTGAGAGCTTGATGTCAAGGCAAGAGGATCACCCCCGCGTGTGCGGGAAAAACACTTTTGCCGTCATCTCTTGTCCATTGACAATAGGATCACACCCGCGTGTGCGGGAAAAACTCAGGCAGTCAAAAAAACACTATGACTTTGACAGAATCACACCCGCGTGTGCGGGAAAAACTTTGACTTGTAGCGACGGTCTGAGATTTCTTTAGGATCACACCCGCGTATGCGGGAAAAACTTAGGACTTGAGAGCAAACCTGCCTCAAGCTCAGGATCACACCCGCATGTGCGGGAAAAACGTGGGTTACACGGAAAGTTACGCTTGTGGACTGGGATCACACCCGCGTGTGCGGGAAAAACTTAAAAATAGAAAGGAAAATTTCTAAAATATTGGGATCACACCCGCGTGTGCGGGAAAAACGGCTTCAAGCGCCTTATTTTGCGTTTTAAGACGGGATCACACCCGCGTGTGCGGGAAAAACCGTTCATGAAATCCTTGAAAGACTTTCGGG
Organism: Streptococcus oralis; assembly: GCF_016127915.1. NCBI lineage: Bacteria > Bacillati > Bacillota > Bacilli > Lactobacillales > Streptococcaceae > Streptococcus > Streptococcus oralis. The sequence goes on from NZ_CP066059.1 coordinate 667,762, forward strand.
GCAGGATCACCCCCGCGTGTGCGGGAAAAACGTAAGGATTGCAGCACTTGAAACGTCTTGCGTAGGATCACCCCCGCGTATGCGGGAAAAACTCACCCTCATGGTCATTGATAGTCATAATCATGGGATCACCCCCGCGTGTGCGGGAAAAACCTACCGTCATTCTTACCGATGACCAAGCCCTCAGGATCACCCCAGCATGTGCGGGAAAAACAAAGGCATTAAAAAGCCCTCTTTACTATACCCAGGATCACCCCCGCTTCTGCGGGAAAAACCACGGTTTCTATTTCAACGGTCAGAAGCAAATGGGATCAATCCCACGTCTGCGGGAAAAACACAACCATTCAAAAGGTCATTTTCTTAGACCCAGGATCACCCTCGCATATGCGGGAAAAACTTACTTGTTTCTTTCTTATTATCTTCAATCGTAGAATCACCCCCGCGTGTGCGGGAAAAACTTCAAGTGCCTTGATTTGCTTATCCTGGTCTTGGGATCATCCCCGCGTGTGCGGGAAAAATATATCAGACATCTTGAAGATGGTAAGAGTCTTGGGATCACCCCCGCTTCTGCGGGAAAAACGGATATCCACCCCGTTCGTACAAGTGAATTGTGGGATCACTCCCGCGTGTGCGGGAAAAACATTTGACTCAATATGGGAATGTCAATCGTGTTAGGATTACCCCCGCTTCTGCGGGAAAAAACCTGCCAAAATGACAAGGATGCTGACTGCACCGGGATCACCCCCGCGTGTGCGGGAAAAATAGGCTATAATCAGTCACCAAACGGAAAGTCACGGGATCACCCCCGCGTATGCGGGAAAAACAGATTGGCAAAGAATATCGCAAGAGCAGTGGTAGGATCACCCCCGCGTATGCGGGAAAAACGTGGTACAGAATACGTCGCTGAAAAAGATTTGGGGATCACCCCCGCGTGTGCGGGAAAAACTGTTCTACGTAAATAAAGCTGACACGATCACTTATTTTAGGAAGTTCTCGCAGAGATGTTTTCTTCGTTCCACTTTTTTTTACCATGATTCGTTTCCCAATGGAATAACGGTCATTAAACCAAAACCGTATGCTTTTTTCTTTCCCATTCCTTCAGTCAAAAGCTTCTTAAAAAGATCTGCATCACTAACTGTTAAGACCCCTTCATAAACAACCTTTATCAATCGGATAGGTTTAACAGCTTTTTTAAACACCTCATAACCACGTTCAACGATTGAAAAATCTTCTTTTATCAGTGAGAATCCATTTTTGTCAGAGCGTTCTACTAGATAATTCATCTGATGTTCACTCGTAATATGAGGTTTTACAATACCTCTTTTAAGATTATCTGGTGATACTAAGGAAATAACTGGATTAAGCACCACTCGAAATTTCATTCGGCTACCAGTATAGATGTTATCTAAAAATTGTTGATAATCCTTGGTTTGAGCACTACCAGCAACCCCATATTTTTCTAATCCTTGTAAATCAGGTTTATTTTTACTAACAATAATCAGGTAATCTTTATCTTGGATACGATCTATACGCCATAATTTTCTTGTTCGAATAGATTGTTCCATTTCTTCTGGAAAACTCTCTTCTACCCAAGCATGATATGCGCCTATATGTGTTAAGCGCCTAATTTTTCGGCGATTGGTCCGATCAATTTCTACTCTTGAGATATACATACCATCAATCTCCTATACTCTTAAAAACATCATGTGCCGTATTTTTATCTCGAAACGAATTCCGAACTTGAACCAGTTCTCTAGTTTCATACCTATAGCCAAATCTTCTCCCCTTTTGTGAAAAAGACTTGACAACATCTTGTCTCAATTGATAAATACCTCTATCGGTTAAATGTCTATCAGAATAGATTTCTAAAGTTACGGCATCCATAAACTTTCTCTTCATAAACCATGGTGAAGCTTGCCATTCAAGAGTTCTCAAACTTTCAACTGCTCCAATCTCAGTTTCACCTAAGATAAAATCTGCAGTCAACGGCAGAGCCCTTCTTCCCATAAATGGTTGGAAATAGGGATTTCTCAAAGCTTGTAAAATCATTTCCAAAAACTGCTCATTATTATGAGAAAGAGCCACTACAAAAACAGCATCTTCTAAATAATAACGATTTGTGACATAATTTCGTTCAAACTTTCCTTTTTCTGTATACTTCTGTGCAATATGAAAATCTCTGAGTAAATTTCCTTGTTGATCCACTCGAACTGCAAAATCCAGCTCGTTTAAACGAACAATTTTTTCATCATCGTCTCGACGATATCCTAGACTTGAAGCAATCAACCCAATAACAGAACTCTTAGAAGGATAAAAATCCGTATGTCTTGTTTCGAAATGTGAACTTGTCCCCCAAGATTGCAAAGGACCAGCAAATTTCAACAAAATAGTCTTCATGCCATTCACCTATTTTTTGAGGAATTGTTCTAAGGTTTCCGAAAAATCTTTTAATAATTCTGAAACTGAATATTTTTCCTCACCAATTTGTTTTAAACTCTCATTTTCATCCAAAGTCACATAGAAAGTCAAAAGTGGTTTATTCACGAATTTTTCAACTCTTGTATACTCTTTAGACAGTTTTTCAATAGATTTCGCCACATAACCATCCGTTGATTTAACTGGTTCTTCAAAAGCACTGACAAGATTAACAGGACGATCATCACGCAAAGAAACGATTAGAGCCTGCGGTAAAGTTTGATTGGCAAAAGTATTCACTTTTCCTGTCGGGAGGGAATTTGCAAATGCTTCGATGAATAAATTCAAACTGTTCTTTAAGGATTTCTCATCCTCTAGTTGTTTTGATAATTCATGAATCGCAACATTGGCATAACGATAGAGCGTAGAAGAGTTAAATTCGATGGTTCCCAGCATACCTGCACCTGCATTATCCTCTGGAGCTAAATCATCAATAGCAGTAAAGAAATCAAATTCAGTTTGTACAGCATGTGTTGAAATAGCATGAGCAACTTGAGAGGAAGCATCCTCGTTTAGAACTGGATCTTCAGCTACCATTCGACCGAACATAGCAACATCAATGGCTGGATTTGAGTTAGCTAGTTTTTGAAGTTCCTTTTTATCAGTCAGATTTTCATAGGCTGCTTGAGCTAATTTCTCAGCTTGTCTATCCCCCATAAAGTAAAGTGCCTTGACTTTACCTTTTTTCTTAATTCCAGTAGCTATCAAGACTGTATCTGCTTTGGTTAGTGCATCTTCAAAACTGATAGAATTATCTAGTTCTACAATTTTACCCGCAACATACCTTACAATGTCTTTTGTTCGGACACCGACATTTGACTGTTCTCCATAAGTATTAAAATAGTCTCTTATAGCTCTCTTCCAAGCTTGAGAACTCACGCGCGATCTTTTTACGCCACCGTACTGAGCAGTCTTTGGGCTACCTGTATCATCTCTATTCATATTTGAAGGTGGCAAGGTTTGTATAGCATGAATATCTAAAAATAAGCGTTGGTTAGTTGTCATTGTGTTTTTCTCCTTTGATTTGTTTATAATATGATCTTGCCCAATTTAGGCGAAGATTTTCTTGTACATTTTTTAAAAACCAATACAAGTCTTCAGCTAACTTAGCATAATCAACCTTTGTAGCAGGAGACTTTGTTTTGAGCAACATCATCATGTGGCGTAAATGGTAGATCAACTCTTCAAAAGTTGATGATGTAATCATAACATTGAACCTTCTGTCAATGGCTGTCGTGTCATCTCCTTTTCGAAGTTGACTAAGAGCAGAACCGATATTTTGATAAGTATCGGGCTCATCTAACATCACACTGGTTGAAGTTCCTTGTTGATGTAAGGCGTAAAATTGGATAGCTGTATAAATCGCTAACTCCTCATAGCTAGGCTGCTGGTATGAATTGACGAACTCCTCTGGTAAATGCTCAAATAAAATCGGCCAGATATCTGTTGCATCGCTCAAGGGTTTACCCAACGTTTTTCTAATTTTGGCCAGTGCGGCTTTACTCAATGGTGACTCCAACTCATAACTCAATTGTCTAATAATTCTTTTTGTGACAGAACCAACTGTCTGTTTGGATTGTTCCAACACACACACCTCCTATTTTAATTGTTGATGAAGCAAATATTCAAATGAATTATAGGCAGTTGCAATATTTTTTATTCGACCATCTTTTTCAATGCCGAGGTAGTCCCTAGTTCCTCCGTGACCTAAGATGCTCTTTGCTTCAGCTTTAACCATTTTTTTCAGCAAATCTCTCCATTCTTTGATTTTAGGATCCTTTTCATCATCTGGTAGGATACTGGATAACCATTCTCGAAAAGGGTGATCGATTTTGAAATAGAGCATTTCAACCATCTGATTAGTATAATTGTTGTTTGAGATATTCCTGATTTCTTTTAGTTCCTCTATATAGCGTTTATATACTTTGGAAATGACAGTTTTTGTTTCTTCTACCACCTCATTAATACGTGGTACCCAACCACTCTCATTAAAATCCGCCAAAACTAAATCATTGATAAGTATAGAGTCAATAACTTCATCAGTTGGAAGCCATGAAGTAGCATTTCCATCATCCTGCATACTAATGGAAATAATATTAAATAATCTATTTCCTATTATGTCACCTATATCTCCGAGCCAATCAATAATTCCCGGTTTTCTAAAGTGCCCTGTTCTATCTTCTACTGCTAGCAAACCAAATGACCGCCACAACGATTGATTCAAGAGATGTTTCCTAGGAGTATAGCTATCTTTATTTTCTCCTGTAGTATTATATTTCCATGTTGTCATCGGCTCTAAAAAATTGTCCCGATGATTAATTTCGGGTAATTTTACAATCTCAAAAGAGAAAGGCTTATTTAAATCATATTCTGGATCAATATAAATCCCTCTGCTCCAAATCGTATACAGATTAGCTAAATCTGTACATTCACTACCAAACAAATAGCGATTAATATTATCAGAACTAGCAAATTCCCAACAGGGACATTGAATACTTTCTAAATTACCATGATCATAGAATGGCAAGATACAATTTAGTAACAGCGTTTCAAATAAAGAAGTTCCCTGTATAAAAACTGCCCCGATATCAAACAACCAGCCCTTTGACACTTTATATTTTTCTTTTCCAAAAATAACTTTATCGGATAATCCTGAGTACCCTTGAAAAGTTAAAAGCCATCGTGTAACTTCGGAAGCAGTCAGTTGTTCTTTATTTTTACTATTCTTTGGGGAAAATAAGGCTAACTTATTCTCACTCTCTGAAATCGTTCTATTGATATTTTTCCCAGAGATACTGCTTGCTTTTGCTTTACTAATTTTGTCTGCTACAATATCCTCTTTTCTAACTTGAAAAAATGGATATTCCTTATCAAATAAGTAGAAGCGATCCCGCCATTTTTCTAGGTAATGACTAACAATGTCTGGGAACTTACCACTTTCCCAAAGATCTATCCATGTATCATATAAATCATCCTGATAGTCAGCAATATCAGATTCTTCCACAGGCTCAATTTGTTTAAACCGCTCATCTACTGCCAGATACTCATAGACATTACCATCTGCATCAAAGCGTGAAAAGACAGTATGTAACACAGCCAGCAAAACTCGCAGCACAGCAAAATCTTGCGTTTTTGTATCTCCTGCTAAATCTTTGTACTGATGAGCATTTATAAATAATTCCTGCAAGGAAACTTCTTTTGTTGTTCCTTTTTCATCATAAACGACAGAAATCCAGGGTTCATCTAGTAAATTAAATCGACTCATTCTTATTTAACCTCTCCGTTGTAATCCCATATTTTTTATCATATAAGAGTTTAAACCCATTGAGAATAAACTCATTGTTTTCATCAAAAATAATCCCGAGAGCTCCTTTTAACCATGATGAATTTCGCCATTGACTTAAATAGCTGTTGTTATACCTTTCAAGCTCTTCAATAGTTTGATCGATATTATAGCCCTTGGATAAACTCATAGGAAGTCGTAAAGTATTTTGTGCTACTTTTTTAGCGACCAAAGGATTATCAATATTCTGAGATATATCTTGATTTTCAATAAATAAGCTATAGCCATCAGACATTTTTTTTAAAGCAATCACTTCAATTGTATCTTCAACATCACGAACCTGAGCATTAGATTTTTCTTCACTATCGTTTGGATGCAGGTTCTTCAACCAACCAATCAGACTATTGTTTCTATGTCTCGATATTTTTAAGACAGGATCATTGATACGGTATGTTCTTGCCTTTGTTTCCTTATTCTTAATCGTGACATCATGCTCCGTCTTAGCATCTAAATATTTTTGCTGAAATTCCTGACTTGAAAACTCAATTGTAAAATCTGGACTATAAACTTTCTGGACTAATGGTGAAATATCATCTGGTAATCTCATGATATCTGGTAAAAAGTGCTGAGTTCTGGCTAACAGATAATCACCATAAACAAAACTACTTCCTTCTTCAAAATCCAACTCTTGGGAAGTTCCTAAAACGTAAAACCTAGCTATTTTATGCTTTTGAGGTCGGTCTATTTGGTGTCGATGAAGTCGTCCAATACGTTGTATTAGCAAGTCCATAGGTGCCAGATCACTTATCATCACATCGAAATCAATATCCAAGGATTGCTCAATCACCTGAGTTCCAATGATAACTTTCTTATGTGGACGGTCTACATTTTTTCCGATTTGTTGTAATAATTCTTTCTCTTTTTGGATTCTTTCGGTCGCAATAAAACTGGAATGAAGTAATTCCACCATATCATCTCCAAAAATTTCCGAAAAGTTTCTTGCCAACTCTTGGGATCTTCTCACTGTATTGACAATGATTCCAACTACTCCACCGCCCTCAAGGGCATCTTTAACAGTTCCCAATAACTGCTCTTCTTGTAAACGAATGATGTGAATGTCTTTTATGTTTTGCTTATTGAATGTTGTAACTTGATAAATCTCTGAGCCATCATTATAAGTGATTAAAGGATAAACGTCTGTCTTTAATTGGTCCGTATTTTCAATATCTCGCCATTTGATCCCCATCCCAGACATATAGCTTTTAAGGATATTTTCTCTTTGTTGAGAAGGTAATGTCGCTGACAAAATGACTACTGGAACACCATAGGCTCCCATCCATTTTATCGCCTCCATCAAATATTGACTCATATAAGCATCATAGGCGTGAACTTCATCAATAATAACAACCTTTTTACTAAAACCTAGATGACGCAAAGCTAAATGTTTTTGTTTCAATGCTAACATTAAGAACTGATCAACAGTCCCCACTACAAAATCATCTAAAGCCGAAGTCTTTCTCCCAGAAAACCATCCATTAATGATAACGCTACCATTTTCTACATCGTCAAAATTAAATGTATTAGCTTTAAGTTTTAAAAAATCTTCGTTTAGAGCTGCTTTCCCGTGTACCAACTGAATAGATAGTATGTCTTCAGAATCATCTTTTAAACTTTCAACCCATTTTTCAATACGATTAAAAATCCCATTCGATGTCGCCTGAGTTGGTAAACCAAAAAAAAGACCGCTTCTTCCCGTCTTAGTAGCTAACTGCTCTGCTGTAATCAATGAAGCTTCTGTCTTCCCTAACCCCATTGGTGCTTCTAGAACTACAATCCCAGGTTTAGATATTTGAGTAATAACATGAGATAAGGTTGATTGAACATTATTAGGTTCAAATCCAAATCTTTCCTTATAGAGACTATCTGGTTTTGAGATATATTTAGGTTGCCACAAACTAGTTTTTTTCCACCTTTCAAACCCATCTTGAAGGCGTCTTAACTTATCTACCTCCTCTTTTTCATTGACACTCAATAAAGGAAAGTAGTGCTCGTTACTAGCGATCCAGTCAGCCATAATCAGCAATCCTGATAAGATAACTTGAGCTGGCTGTTTAATTTTAGGAAGCTCTCTCACAGAGTCAAACCCCAACTCATCTAAAGCACAGTTGAAGATTTCTTTTTGAACCAAATCCCAATTCTTATGGATAGCACTCTCCTTACTTTCATTTTGAAAATAGTTTGAAAGATAGCTCCCTTGATTTTTTACATCCTCAATCGTATCAATCGGTCGTCCATGGTGTCCACCAATAATAGTCGAAATATCCTCTTGAACACCATAACTAGATAGCAAATATTGACCTGCAAGGCTGTGATGACTCTTTTTTGGTGATGATAGTTGAAGTGAACTAATTTTAGTAAATCCTGACTGCTCCAATTTTTCTAATAGTTGAATATCCAAATCATCTGAATTTGCAAATCCTCTTTGAGTTTGAAAAGCTGGAGTTGCTTTCCCGATATCATGAACAGCAGCTAAAAATTGTGCAAGTCGTTTCCCTAAACCGCCATCATGTGTTACTGAATCCAGAGAATCCTCAATCAGTTTTTTTTGCCCCTCACTTAACCAATGCTCCCAGAGAAGTCCAATTATATTTTTTGTATCTTCTAGATGCTGAGACAAGGGTAACCAAAAAAATCTACCATTTTCTTCCTTTTTCTTAGCCCAAAGAGTATCGGACTTTTTCTTAGACATGATTCATCCCCTCTTCATCCCATTTTATATATTTCCATTTTATACCTAAAAGTTTTAAAATACAACAACAAACATGGAAGGGGTTACAAAAACATGCTGTTTTCTAAAGTAGTGTAAACATAAGAATGGGAAAATCCCTTTTAGAGGAGTTTTAAAACATTACTAGAATGATCTTTATTACTATAAAACCATTCACCATAGAATTGCTTCACTTCCATACCCTAAAGTAAGAAATGGATGATATTTCCCTTAAATTAACTGTAAAGGATTGTATTGTTGAAAATGGGTACATTCTCTGTGATTCAAATATCAAAAAAGAGAGAATAATGTAATCCTCTCCTGTTCTTCGTTCTATGTGAGACTTTTCAATTGACAATGAACTTGTTTTCCTTATGTTTCATTTTTTGAGACTAATACCACGGTTTCAACTGGTTAAGACCGCCAGACTTTTAAATATTGCTGGGCTGTCTCTAAGTTAAAGGTTTTATCTGCGATGAGGCGCTCAACGAGGGGAGCAACCTCGGACTCACTAGCACCTGCTAGGAGCGCTAGGGATTTGGCCTGTAATTTCATGTGACCTTGCTGGATTCCCGTACTTACCAAGGCTTTGAGGGCCGCAAAGTTTTGGGCAAGGCCGATGGACACGATAATCTGAGCTAATTCTTTGGCAGAAGGATTTCCTAGTAGTTCATGACTGAGGGCTACACGAGGGTTGAGTCCGATAGAGCCACCCTTTGTCGCTACCGGCATGGGCAGGGTCATCTCACCGACCAATTCTTCTGTGTCCCTATCTAGACTCCATCGACTGAGACCTTGATAGTGTCCATCTCGACTGGCAAAGGCATGGGCCCCAGCTTCGATGGCACGCCAGTCATTACCAGTGGCAATCAAAATGGCATCAATACCGTTAAAAATCCCTTTATTATGAGTAGCCGCTCGGTAAGGATCAGCCTGCGCAAACTGGCTAGCCAAGGCTATTTTCTCCGCAATTTCTCGTCCTTGGTCCCTTTGGGGACTCAAGTAGCGAAAGGCGATACGACAACTTGCTGTCACCAGAGAATCAGTCGCGTAGTTGGACAAAATTCCCATAAGACTCTGTCCTTGACTGAGTTCTTCTAAGACTGGCTTCAAGGCTTCCAGCATGGTGTTGAGCATATTGGCTCCCATAGCTTCCTGGGTATCGACATGGAGATAGACAACGAGAAAGTCTGTTTCACCTTTGATCTGCTCTACATGCAAATCACGCGCCCCGCCACCACGTTTGACGATGGAGGGATAGGCTTGATTGGCAAGTTCCAAGAGTTCGGCTCTCTTGCTGGCAATCTTCTCTTGCGCTTGTTCAGGGTCAGCAACTTGATAAAGGGCTACCTGACCAATCATCTGGCGCTCATGTACTTGAGCAGTAAAGCCACCTGCTCGCTTGATGATTTTGCTGGCATAGCTGGCCGCAGCAACCACAGACGGTTCTTCTGTCACATAGGGAACTGTGTAGTCCTGACCGTTCACCAAAAGCTCTGGAATGATGGAATAAGGCAGAGAAAAAGTTCCTACCACATTCTCACTCAGCTGATCTGCAACTGCCAAGCTAATTTGTTCATCCTGCTCCAGACTGGTTTGCTTTTCAGGACTAAGGAGCGCCTGAGCTCGCAACAACTCCAGGCGCTCTTGATATGATTTTTTAGAAAATCCATTCCAACTTATCTTCATTATTTTTCAACCTTGCTATAACGGCGTTGGTGGTCGACAATTTCAACCAAGGCATAGTCTTGATGTTCATAACCTGCAAATTGAGCTGAGCCAGACTCATCCAACTGCAATTCTTCGAAGAAGACTTTTTCATAGTCTGTAACAGACAATGCTGTACGTTGCTTGAGCTTGCTCAAGCGATCCTTATCAAGGTAAGCCTCATAGCCTTCGACCAGCTCTCCACTAAAGAACTCTGAAACCGCTCCACTTCCGTAACTGTAGAGGGCAATTTTATCTCCAGCCTTCAAAGTCTCTGCATTTTCCAAAAGAGAGAGGAGGCCGAGGAAGAGGGAACCTGTGTAGATATTCCCAATCATCTGACTGTAGAGAATTGATTTGTCAAAGTTTTCTTGCAAACTATCCTGTTTTTCTTTAGACAAAGTTTTGTCCATCATCTTGCGCAAGCCTTTTAGGGCCAACTTAGGATAAGGCAAGTGGAAGCAGATAGCTGCAAAGTCATCCATAGTCCAATCATAGCGTTTCTTGTATTCATCCCAAGTCGTTGTCAGGCAATCAAGATACTGTTGGGTCGAGTACATGCCGTTTACATAAGGAGTACTTGAATAGTTCGGACGCCAGAAATCCATGATGTCTCTCGTTTGGGCAACATTATCATTGTTAAAGGTCATGATGCGTGGATTTTGAGTGATTAGCATCGCTACACTTCCAGCACCCTGAGTTGGTTCACCTGGAGTTCCCACACCATACTTGGCAATATCACTGGCAATTACCAAAACCTTAGACTCTGGAGAATTTTCTACATGCAATTTAGCATAATGAAGGGCAGCTGTCGCTCCATAGCAGGCTTCTTTGATTTCAAAGCTACGGGCGAAAGGCTGAATGCCTAATAGGCCATGAACAAAGACTGCCGCTGCCTTACTCTGGTCAATCCCTGACTCGGTCGCCACGATGACCATATCGATTTCTTCTTTTTCTTTGTCTGTTAAAATAGAGTTGCTTGCACTAGCTGCCAAGGTAACAATGTCCTCAGTCAGTGGCGCAATACTAATTTCATTTAACAAGAGTCCCTTGCTAAATTTTTCGGGGTCAACTCCCCTCGCTTCTGCTAAGTCTTGTAATTTCAAGACATATTGACTGGTCGCAAAACCAATCTTATCAATACCGATTGTCATATTTACCTCTGTTTTTTCATTCATTGTAAAAAATCGTTTCATTCTATTTTATCACAAATAGGAACAAAAGAGAGAAAAAAGACTTGATTCAACAAATCAAGTCTTTGCTTTGATTGTATTAGGAAGAGATTCCTCGTTGTTTTCGGATGTAGTAATAAAGCTTTAGAATTACCGTTCCACTTGCCATTCCAATAGAAATAACAAGAGCTAACATAACCACCAAAGTCGCGCTAGCAATTGCATGGCTGTAATCGCCTGTCACAAAGAAAGCTGTCGTTCGATAGGATAAATAACCTGGCACCAAGGGGGCAAGAATGGCCAAGACAAAGACCACCGCTGGTGTCTTGTAGACAATACTTAAAATCTGACTGATGCAAGAGCCAATTACTGCTGCGATAAAGGTCGCGACAATAACATTGGTTGGTTCTTTGAGGACGAGATAGAGGAGCCAAACACCCATTCCCAAAATACCACCAGGTAGGAGCATGGAGCGTTGAACATTCAGTACGATTAGAAAGGTGATAATGGCGAGTAAACTCGCCACTGCTTGGAGCAAAATACTTGTTAGAGTCATCTTATGTCATCAAAACCAGGGCGACAGAGGTGCCTGCCCCTAAAGCAAGGGTAATGAGCAGAGATTCAAACATCTTGCTCATACCAGAGTTGATATGGTTGGTCATGATATCCCGTACCGCATTTGTCAGAGCAATCCCTGGAACAAAGGGCATGACCGCTCCTGCTATAATCAGGTCTGCCGTCGAAGGAAATCCTGTATAGCGGGCCCAGAACTGGGCGATCAATCCAAAAACAAAGGCACCCGCAAAGGCCGTTACAAAAGGAATGCGAACAAACTTCTCTACATAGAGAGAGAAGGCAAATCCAAATAAAGTCGCAATAGCCGCACCAAAAGCGTCATAGACATTGCCCCCAAACATAATCGAGAAGAAAGGGGCACTGAGGGTCGCTGCTACAGTCACTTGGAGCTTGCTATAAGGAAGGGCTTGATTGCCGATTTCTTTGAGCTTTTTAAAGGCTGTCGAGAGATCAATCTGCCCTCCAACAAGTTCTCGTGATACTTGGTTGACATCACAGACTTTTTCGATGTTATAGGAGGATGATGTCACCCGTTTCATCCGAGAAATATTGGTGTTTTCAATCGAAAAGAAAATAGCTGCGGGCATGGCAAGAACATTGCAATCCACTATTCCCTGTGAATGGGCAATGCGAATCATGGTGTCCTCAACCCGATGAATCTCCGAACCACTTTTCAAGAGAATGGTTCCAGCTAGCATAATCACATCAATGACAGCATTTAACTCTCTCGATTCGTCCATTTTCTCCTCCTTTTTCCTACTTCCTATATTTTATCACAAAATCTTGTGAAAAAAAATCTTTGTCATGAAATCATGACAAAGATTCGTTTAATCTCGAGAACTTTCGTGAGTTCCTTCACTATTGGATGAACTGCTAGAAGGAGTATTCCCTTGTTGATTTCCTTGTTGGTTCCCCTGGTTTGGACTTGTAGGAGAACCCTGGTTCCCACGTTGGGCAGGGTTAGAGGATGAAGTTGATGGTGGTGTTTTTGGTTTGTAGATAGAAAGTTTGATACGCGTACTTGCAAGATCAACCTGTTCTCCTGCTCTTGGCGTTTGGCTTACAACAGTTCCTTCTGCCGTTCCTTCAGGAGCAGTCGATACTTCTACAACCTCAATATTTGCTTCCTTCACACCGACAATCTGAGTCAAGTTATTCTTTGTAAACTCGAGACTTGAACCAATGTAGTTCGGCATGCTGACACTAGTCACCTTCTTAGCTACTGTTAAAGTAATCGTAGTGGCTTTTGAGAGATCATAGGTCGAACCCGATGCAGGGGTCTGTCTGAGGACGGTTCCAGGTTCGCTTTCATTGGATTCTTCCTCTTCCATCTTGATTAGATTTTCAGGAACCTTCTTCTCCTTGAGTTCAGCTACAACTTCCGTATACTTGCGTCCGACATAATTGCTTAATTGGAAGGATTGCTTACCAGAAGAAACGATCAAATTGACCTTGGTTCCTTCTTTTCGGCCACTACCAGCTTCTGGATCCGTTCGAATAACACGTCCTTCTGCTACGGTATCGCTGGCTTCTGACTTTTCTTCACCGGCTTCAAACTTGGATTTTTTAAGAGCTTCCTTAGCCTCTGCAACGGTTTGTCCAGCCACGTTAGGAATAGCAATCGTTGCTGGTGTTCTTGACAAAATCCAGACCAAAGAGGCTGCAACCAATAGAAGACTGGCCAAAAGAATCATATAGCGAGCCTTAAACTTCCGTTTCTTGGCTGGCTTTGGCGCTGGAGCCGGCTCTGCCACTGGTTGAGTTGGTTTCTTTGGCTGAGGGCGTTCTTCCTGCGCCGGAGCTTTAGGAATCGATGTCAGTGTACTTTGTGGAACTTTAGGTAAAGTCTTAGTGTCTGCCTTACTCGCATCGTCAAAGACCAGTTTCGGTTCATTCCGACGATTATAAGACAAGCTAGTTGACAAGTCCACATACATTTCTGAAACAGACTGATAACGGTCTGACAACTTCTTAGCAGTTGCCTTGATGACAACATTTTCTAAAGCCTGAGGGACAGATGGATTTTCAGCTATGACGGACGGTAGTGGCTTCTGGAAATGCTGGAGGGCAATCGTAACCGCACTATCCCCATCATAAGGGATATGTCCCGTCAGCATCTCATAGAAGATAATCCCCATTGCATAGATATCACTCTGGAAGGTCGCTTTAGAACCACGTGCTTGCTCAGGTGACAAATAATGAACAGAACCCAGCATTGAGTTCGTCTGGGTCAGACTGGTCTCCGCAAAGGCTACTGCAATCCCAAAGTCCGTGACCTTAGCTGTGCCGTCTGGTGTCAAGAGGATATTTTGAGGTTTCAAATCCCGGTGAACAATTCCTCGAGTATGGGCTAAGCGCATGGCCAAGAGGATTTGCCCCATGATCCGAACTGCTTCTTCATTTGAAAGAGGATAGTGTTCTTTGATATAACGCTTGAGGTCAAGACCTGCTACGTATTCCATAGCTAGGTACTGTTGACCGTCTTCCTCACCAATATCTGTTATCCGAACGATATGAGGATGGTCCAGATCCGCCATGGCCCTCGCTTCACGCTGGAAACGTGCCACAGCAATCGGGTCCGTCTGGTAGTTGGTCCTCAGGACCTTCACTGCCACTTCTTCCCCGTCTAGGATCAAATCCTTGGCCAAGTAAACATCTGCCATGCCTCCTCGACCAATCTGCTTGACAATCCGATACCGCCCGGCAAAAATCTTGCCGATTTGGATCATTCTGCTGCCTCCTCGTTCATGTAAACAAGGGCAACCGTAATGTTGTCTAAACCTCCTGCATTGTTAGCGAAACGAATAAGGGTTGCCGCCTTGTCTGCTAGGGAAATATCGCTGGTTACGATATCATAAATCTCGCTTGCCGAAATCATATTGGTCAAACCATCACTATTGAGCAAGAGATAATCTCCTGACTCCAGTGTAATCATCCCAAAATCTGGCTGGATTTCATCTTTTTGTCCGATAGACTGGGTGATGATATTCTTTTGAGGGTGAGTTTCTGCTTCTTCTGGAGTCAATTGACCAGCCTTGAGCAATTCATTAACCAAGGAATGGTCACTCGTCAACTGGTGGTATTCTTCTCCACGAATCAAACCGATACGAGAATCTCCAATATGAGCATAGATGGCTTGGTTGTCAATAAACGCAACAGCTTCTAGCGTTGTTCCCATACCTCTGTAGGCTTCGTCCTGACCTAGTTGATGAATTTTTTGATTTTCAATCTCCAGGTAGTGGGCAAACCACTCACGAACTTCATTGACTGAGTCAATTTGGGTATCCACCCAAGCCACACCAAGGTCTGTTACCGCCATCTCACTAGCGATATTTCCTGCACGGTGCCCTCCCATCCCGTCAGCCAAGATGATCATAGTGCGTCCTGCTCGGTTGACAAAGTGATTGACATAGTCCTGATTATTTGTCCGTTTCTGACCAACATCTGTTAATAATGCTATTTCCATTGTGTCAGTTCCTTCCTATTCTGATATCTTGCGAAATTGGCTGATAAAGAATCCATCACTTCCATACAATTCAGGAGTGATCAGGATGCAGCCATCTTTCAGGATATCTTTACATTCGTGTTCTAGTTTAACCTGCTCGAACTCGGGATGACTTTCTAAAAACGCCTCAACGACTTGAAAGTTCTCCTCAGAGACAATAGTACAGGTACTATAAGTTATTATACCACCTTTTCGTAGCGTTTGACAAACACTACCTAATATTTCCAGCTGAATTTCCTGTAAGGACGTGAAATCTGCTGTTTCTTTATTGTATTTGATGTCTGGTTTGCGGCGCAAGAGTCCAATCCCAGAACAGGGAGCATCTACCAAAATCTTATCAAAAGAGTCCCTTTCAAAAAACTCATGCACCTTTCTGGCATCCAATTTTTGCGTTTGCACTTGATCTGCCACACCTAAACGCTCCGCATTTTCTTGGATCAAGTCCAACTTATGGTCATAAAGATCCAAAGCCGTCACCTTTCCAGATGTGAGGTAAGAAGCAATGTGGGCTGTTTTCCCACCCGGAGCCGCACAGGCATCTAGAACCTGTTCATCACCTTGTAGATCAAGAGTCGGAGCAACCAATTGACTGGACTCGTCTTGGATGGTTATAGCCCCTTCTGCGAACAAATCATGACCTGCAAAGTGGCCTTGCTCCTTGACCAGACCAGTGGCCGCCAAAGGGGAATCAGTCGTCTCTAACACAGCTTTGAATTCCTCTTTTCGGCTCAAGTCAGTCACCCGGATGCTGGCTTTGTTACGCACCAAAAGGCTTTCAAAAATGGCTTGGGCTCGCTCTTCCCCGTACTCTTCCTTGAGCTTAGATACTAGCCAAACTGGGAGAGAATAGGCAATGGAATCACGCTTGTTTTTGCGTTTGATGCTGTCAACATCTGGCCAGCCTTCTCGTAAAATACGACGAAGGACTGCGTTGACTAATTTCTCACTGCCTTTTTTACGTAATTTAGCCAATTCCACTGCTTCATTAACCACAGCATGATTAGGAACCTTATCCAGATAGCGGAGTTGGTAAGCACTCAGAAGGAGCAGGATATAGAGCCAGTTATCAAGCTTATCCCGGTCTTCGATAAAGTGGGATAGGTACCATTCCAGAGTCAGTTTTCGGGCTACCGTTCCATAGACCAGCTCGGTCACCAAGCCCTTGTCTGCTGCTGAGAGTTGACTCCCTTTGAGGTGTTTATTTAAGGCAATATTGGAGTATGCTTGATGGACAAAAACATCCTCTAGCACCTCAAGAGCGACACTTCTAGCTGTTTCTACTTTAGTCACCAAATCGTTCTCCTACAGTCAATGTCCGTCCAACTCCATTGAGGAAGGAAGCAATGTCCATCTTAGGCTTCCCAGCTGGCTGCACTTGCTTGAGAGACAGAGCTCCTTCAGCCGTTGCGACGATCAATTCCTTTTTGCCAATAGAGAGGATTTCACCTGGAACTCCCTGACCTTCTACTGGTAGGGCCTCATAAATCTTAAAGCGGTCTCCCTTGAGAAAAGTATGGGCAACAGGCCAAGGATTCATCCCTCGGATTTGGTTGAAGAGTTGGCGATTGGTTTTAGTCCAATCGAGTTTCTCTTCTTCTGGCTTGATATTTGGCGAGAAAGTGACTTGACTAGGATCTTGTGGTTCAGGTTGGATTTCTCCTGCTAGGTAGCCAGGTAGCGTATCCAAAAGCAAGTCACGACCAACAATCGCTAATTTCTCAAACAAGGTGCCGACATTGTCCTCATCTGTGATAGGAATGCTACGACGAGAAATCATATCTCCTGCATCCATTTCCTTAACCATCTCCATAATGGTCACACCAGCTTCCTCATCCCCTTGAATCAAGGCATAATGAATGGGGGCGCCACCACGGTGTTTTGGAAGAAGGGAAGCGTGAACGTTGACCGCAAAATCCATGCTATCAAGGAGTTTACTTGGGAGAAATTGTCCAAAAGCAGCAGTCACAATCCCATCCGCTCCTAGCTTCATAATGGCTTCCATCTCTGGACTTCCAGATAATTTTTCAGGCTGGTAGATAGGAAGATTTGCTTCTTTGGCAGCCTGCTTGACTGGGGTTTCTTGGATGACTTTTTTACGGCCGACAGCGCGGTCTGGCTGGGTTACAACAGCTAGAATCTCGTAACGATCATCTGATAACAACCCCTTCAAAACTGTTGCTGAAAAGTCGGGTGTCCCCATAAAGATTAGTTTTGTCATTTTTTCTCCTTCTTATAAAAATTGCTGCGGTTCGTGGTCAATACTGAGACGAAGATCGCTATTTTCACGTTCTTGAGTCAAGGCCAAAACTCGGTTGAGAGTCTGTTCCAGCTCATCTTCTAAACGGTATTTAATCAAAATCTGGTAATGATAAAGGTTGTGGGTGCGGGCAATGGGTTTTGGTGTCGGTCCAAGGATTTTACTAGTTTCCGATAAACCTGAGCGCAAAATTCCCATGACTTCATAGGCACGTTTGACAACCTCTTCTTCTTTCTTGTGAGAGAGGGTAATCCCAATAGTGAAATAATAAGGCGGATAGCCGAGTTGGCGTCTGATACTCATTTCATAGGCATAAAAACCTTCATAGTCTTGGTCTTTGGCAAATCGAATGGCATAGTGCTCCGGATTGTAAGACTGGATCAAGACCTGCCCAGCTTTTTCCGCACGGCCTGCACGGCCTGCCACCTGAGTTAAGAGTTGGAAGGTTCTCTCGGAAGAACGAAAATCAGGTAGATTCAAGGCCGTATCCGCATTGAGCACTCCAACCAAAGTCACATTTGGAAAATCCAAGCCCTTGGCAATCATCTGAGTTCCCAACAAGATATCTGCTTCCCCTTGACCAAACTGGTCAAGAAGAGCTTGGTGACTGCCTTTCCTACGGGTTGTATCCACATCCATTCGCAGAATGCGGGCCTGAGGAAAGAGTTCTGCCAGCTCATCATAGGCCTTCTGCGTCCCTGTCCCATAATAACGAATACTGCGACTCTGACAGTTGGGACAGACATGGGGAATCCCCTTAGAATAACCACAATAATGGCAGTTCATGGTCTTGGTATCCATATGCAGGGTGAGAGAAATATCACAGTTGGGACAGCTATCTACCGTTCCACACTCCCTACACATAACAAAGCTAGAATAGCCTCGACGGTTGAGCATGAGGACTACCTGTTCTTTTTTATCCAGACGGTCTTGGATGGCTTCTAGCAAAGGGGGCGTAAAGTTTGATGTCTCATTCTGTCCGATATAGTCCCGAAAGTCAATCACTTGAACCTCAGGAATGGTGGCTAAAGGATTGGCTCGTTGGGTCAGACGTAAGTGTTGATAGACGCCTTTTCCAGCACGCGCACGGCTTTCTAAGCTCGGTGTCGCTGAGCCAAGGACCAAGGCTGCTTGATTGTACTGGGTCCGTAAAATGGCGACCTCTCTCGCATGATAACGGGGATTGCTGTCTTGTTTGTAGCTGGCTTCATGTTCTTCATCGATAATGATGACACCTAGATTTTTTATAGGTGCAAAGATGGCCGATCTGGCTCCAACAACAACCTGAGCATCTCCACGCTCGACCTTGCGCCATTCATCGTACTTTTCACCATTAGACAAGCCTGAGTGAAGGATGGCTACTTTCTCGCCGAAACGAGCAATGAAACGTTCCGTCATCTGTGACGTCAGGGAAATCTCAGGTACCAGCAAAATGGCTGTCTTGCCCTTGTCCAAGGCTCCTTGGATGATCTGTAAGTAAACCTCTGTTTTCCCACTTCCTGTAATCCCTTGAAGGAGGAAAGGAGGTTGCTTACTGCCAATAGCACTGATAACCGCATCACGCGCCTGTCTTTGCTCTGGGTTCAGCTCCAAAGGTCTACTTGCTTCAATGCCTTCGAAATAAGCAGCTGAACGTTGCAATTCCTTTTGGACTATGGACACAGCACCTTGTTCCACAAAGAATTTGACTTGCTCCCGCGAATAAGATTCTAACAAACTAGCCAGAGGAGCACTTTCAGGATGAGACAGCAAATAGTCTCTCAGTTCTGCCTTTTTCTTAGCACGCGTAGAAATCTCAATCTGCTCTAGTCGATTAGCATCAACCTCATACCAAGACTGGGTCTTGACCTTCTTTTGATCGACAGCCTGGTATTCCAAACGGAGCAACCCTTTTCTGGTCAAGCGCATCATTTCTGCCTGCTTGGCTAAATCTAGAGAAGAAAAGGCTAGCGAATCTTCTAAACCGAACAAGCGCTCTTTGTCTGCCTGACTTAGGCCTTCTAAAGGATAGAGAATCTTATCATAGCTGGAGTTTAAAAATCCTGGAAGCATGGCTTTTAGAATGGAGATTTTGTAAGAAAAGACAGACTTACGTAATTCCTCAGCCAGCCAGAGTTGCTCCTGAGTCAAGACGGGAGAAAAGTCTAGCACCTCCGCAATCTCTTTCAAGTCCTGATCTGCCACTTCTTCATCCAACTGGGACTCCAAGCCCAACACAATCCCTTGGATCAAACGATTGCCCTTGCCGAAGGGGACATGGACCCGCATACCGACTTCCAGCATGTCTACAAATTCCTCAGGGATCTTGTAACTGTATGGCTGGTCCGTCTGCATCAGGGGAACATCCACGATAATCTTTGCGATAGCCATTCTCTCACCTCCTTCTTGTCAGTAAATTCTTGCAATAGAAAAAATAAGATTGAGTCCCCCCAACCTTAAATTTTTTCACCATCTTCTTTTTCTTTAGCGATTTGCTCTTTGATTTTCTTTTCTTCTTCTTCTCTGCGGCGTTTTTCTTCTTCGATACGGAGACGAACCGCTTCACGTTTTCCTTCTGGATCTGGGTGAATGGTTACATTTCCAGACTCGATTTCTTCTAAAGCACGAAGAGTTGATTTTTCAGACTTAAACTCTTGAGTTGCTGGCGCGCCTGCTTCTAGTTCGTGGGCACGCTTTGCTTCCAAGATTACGAGTGAATATTTTGATGGTACCTTGTCTAGCAAGGTATCAATAGAGGGTTTTAACATCATTTGCTTGTACCTGTTTCCTATAGTTTATCGAGTAGTTGGAGATTTTGGCAACATCTCCTGGTAGTGACCAATGACACGGTCCACACGGAAGTGTTCTGCTTCAATTACACGCTTGACACGTTCAGCAGCGAGGGGCACCTGATCGTTGACAATGGCATAATCATACTCACGCATGAGAGCAATTTCTTCCTTAGCTTTTTCGATTCGTTGGGCAATCACTTCTGCACTATCTGTTCCACGACCTACCAAACGATCTTGCAATTCATCCAAATCTGGTGGCGTTAGAAAGATAAAGACAGCGTCTGGAACCTTTTTCTTAACCTGAAGGGCTCCTTGGACTTCAATTTCAAGGAAGACATCAATTCCCTTATCTAGGGTTTCATTGACATAGGTTAGAGGAGTTCCATAGTAGTTACCGACATATTCTGCATATTCCAACATCTGACCTTGACGGATCAGCTCTTCAAACTCTTCACGAGTACGGAAGAAATAGTCCACTCCGTCCACTTCGCCAGGACGTTGCGCACGTGTCGTCATCGATACAGAGTATTGAAATTGATTCTCAGAACTCTCAAAAATCTCTCTTCTAACCGTTCCTTTCCCAACTCCTGAAGGACCAGAAAAAACGATTAGCAAGCCTCGGTCTGCCATTATGTCTCCTTTAGTTAGTCTGTGAAATAAAGTAAAATTTCTCTCAGATACTGGTGATAGTGTCAGTTATCCTTCCACAGTCTTTCTATCTAGTGTAACAAAAAAGCAGTAATATTTCAACTGCTCTTTCTTATTTATTTAGCATAATCTACTGCACGAAGTTCGCGAATCACAGTTACCTTGATATTTCCTGGGTAATCGAGATTGTTTTCAATTTTCTCACGAACTTTGTGAGCCAAGATTGTGACTTTGTCGTCTTTGATTTGTCCTGGATTTACCATGATACGGATTTCACGTCCTGCTTGAAGGGCGAAGCTATTTTGCACGCCTTCAAAGCCATTGGCAATTTCTTCCAAGTCATGGAGACGCTTGATATAGCTTTCAAGAGATTCACTACGAGCACCTGGACGCGCTGCACTCAAGGCATCTGCTGCAGCAACAATCACTGCAATGACGCTTTCGGCTTCCACATCGCCGTGGTGGCTAGCAATAGTATTCACCACAACTGGGTGTTCCTTGTACTTACGAGCCAATTCCGTACCAATCTCAACGTGGCTACCTTCAACCTCGCGGTCAATAGCTTTCCCGATATCGTGAAGGAATCCAGCACGACGGGCAAGAGCTGCATTTTCACCAAGTTCACTGGCGATAATACCAGATAGCTTAGCAACCTCAATCGAATGACGCAAGACATTTTGTCCATATGAGGTACGGAACTGCAAGCGTCCCATGATCTTCATCAAGTCTGGATGAAGATTTGGCGCACCAATCTCATAGGCAGCAGCCTCACCGTATTCACGGATTTTATTGTCAATCTCCTGACGGTTTTTCTCCACCAACTCCTCGATACGAGCTGGGTGGATACGGCCATCCTTGAGCAACATTTCCATGGTCATACGAGCAATTTCACGACGAATCGGATCAAATCCTGACAAGGTTACCACTTCTGGCGTGTCGTCAATGATGACATCTACCCCTGTCAAACTTTCAAAGGTACGAATATTTCGCCCTTCACGACCGATAATGCGCCCCTTCATAGTATCATCTGGTAGGTGAACTGTCGAGTTTGTTGACTCTGCTACATAGTCACCAGCGATACGCTGCATAGCCTGAACCAAGATATCTTTCGCAATCTTGTCTGAACGTTCCTTCACTTCTTGCTCAGCCTCACGAATACGGCTAGCAATTTCCTTGCTCAAGTTTTCCTCTGTTTGAGCCAAGATAATATCTCGAGCCTCAGTTTGGGAAAGGGAGCCGATACGTTCAAGTTCAGCTTCTTTTTGTCTTTCGACTTCCTCTAATTGCTCTTCACGTGCATCAAGGTTTTTTGCTCTATCAGAAATACTTTGTTCTTTTTGTTCAAGTGTTTTTTCTTTGTTCGTCAAATTGTCGTCCTTACGGTCAAGGCTCGTAGCTCTCTCCGTCAAACGACTTTCAATTTGCTTGAGCTCCTGACGTTCTGACTTAAATTCAGCGTCCACTTCTTCACGGTATTTTCTGGCTTCCTCTTTGGCCTCCAATAGTGCTTCTTTTTTAAGAGACTTGCTTTCGCTCTTGGCTTCATTTAGTAATAAATCCGCTTCGCGCTCAGCTTGTCCTCGTAAATTAGTTGCTTCTTGTTCAGCATTTAGAAGCATCAACTCTGCAGCCTCTTGAGATGATTTCATCTTAGCTGAGATGCTGACATATCCAATGACTAAACCAATGATGACGGCAAAAACAGCAATCGCAAGTGTCATGATTTCCATGTTTTTACCTCATTAAATTTGTTTATCGAATGACATACATTCCTTAATATTCTATCATAAAAAACCGATTTTCACAAACCCAAATTGAAGAGTTTTGTGTGAATTTTAGAAGAAAGTTCTGAAATCGCCAAACAAACTTTCTAACTCTTAAAAATGACATTTTCATTAAAACATACAATAAAAAAGCCTACCTTTCAATAGACTTAGTAATGATCTTTAAAGGACAAGAAAGCCACGCTATCTCCATCTATCATATAAATCAAGCGATTTTCTGCATCAATGCGCCGTGACCAAGATCCTTGATAGTCATACTTGAGTGGTTCTGGTTCCCCCATTCCTACAAAAGGATCGCGTTGAATATCTTTGA
Organism: Streptococcus oralis; assembly: GCF_016127915.1. Classification (NCBI taxonomy): domain Bacteria; kingdom Bacillati; phylum Bacillota; class Bacilli; order Lactobacillales; family Streptococcaceae; genus Streptococcus; species Streptococcus oralis. The sequence continues at coordinate 691,020 of NZ_CP066059.1, forward strand.
TTAATTTATTGACCCTTTTTAATGTCTTCTTATCTTGGTTTTGCCAATAGCAATAATCCGCCCAGGCATCTTCTGTAAATTTGAGCATCATTTCTCACTCCTCAATCACATGTACCTGAGTGCCTCCAGCACGAACTTGAGCCATTCCTCGCAAGACCTTGTCAGAAAGTTCCTTATTTTGAGCGATTCTCAGGGTTTCCTGAATACTATCCCACTCGCTCTTTGAAAGGACTACAATATCCTCATCTGGATTTTTATTGACCACCGTTAAAGGCTCAAATTCATCATTTACCTTCTTCATGTAGTCTTTTAAATGATTTCGGAATGTTGAGTAAAGAACTACTTCCATAACCATACCTCATTTTACCTCTTTTCCACTATTATACACAAAAAGAAAGAAATTGTCAGGAACTTGTACAAGATTCTTCTTTTCTATCTATTTATTCGAAAATCTTCTAAAAAAGCCTACCTTTCAGTAGACTTAGTTTGTTTCTATCCTAATCGGGACTCTGCCGAAATTCTGCTCTACGATGCTTGGGTGTCCTAGTTGGTAAATCTGGTCTGCCTTTTGAATCATAGCATCCCAAGGTTCTTTGCCAATTCGGCTAACTAGATGGACCTGCCCTTTCAGAGACTTGAGGTGTTGTCTGCCTTTTTCGGTAAAGCCAAGGACATGGATGGCTTCTGGCAAGTCACTTTCTCTAGCTTGCACCAAGATATAAGTCAATAGGCGTCTGACACGCGCCTTGGTATAACGCTTGGTCGCAACCGCCTCGACCAATTCCTCCACAGACTGGGCTGTTTTGATAGCTTCCTTGATGCGCACAGCCATTTCTTGATTGACCTGATAGATCGTTGTTAAATCTGGATTTGACAAAATTTGATAGCGGAGCAAGGGAAAATAATCATCCCAACTCACCTTATTAGCATTTTCAAAGAGGGCAACAGAAGGCATAAAGCGTTCTAAAAAATCTTTGTCTGATTGGTACTGACGGAGGGATGTCGCTGAGGCAAAGTCCACATTCTTATCCACAGAATGGTAACCAGCTCCCTGACGCTGAATCGGATGCAACTTGATGTTTCGTCCCGCAACTGCCTTTGCATAGGCCAAAGCTAGAACATGATTGGGGGTATTGCCTGAAAAATCAAGACCTCCAAATTCCTTCCACATGGCTTGGGTTTTCTGAGGATAGGAGAGCGAATCAGGCAGATTTTCCACAAAATTCTCCATCTCAGTGCCTTGCTCTGTGTATAAGTCAGCAACTTTCTGATAATCCAGAACTTCCTCTGTCCCGAAAGCGAGGGTATCAATGCCCAAGCGAGCCAAGATATCCACAGCTCCTTGACCGAAGAAATCTGCTGCCTGAACACTGACTAAAAAGGGCAATTCCACTACCAGATCCGCTCCATTTTCCAGCGCCATCTGAGCCCGAGTCCACTTGTCCACGATAGCAGGCTCTCCACGCTGCATGAAATTCCCAGACATGGCAACGATTTTCAGTCCCTCCGCCTGCTCCAGCAGATATTTATGCCCATTATGAAAAGGATTGAACTCCGCGATAATACCTGTAATGGTCATGATGTTCTCCTACTTCTGCGCGACAAAAAACCAACGGGTGCTAGTTTCTGTTGGTTCCTTGTCCTCAAAGTCCGCATAGAGTTTGAAGGACTTGAAACCAGCCTGTTCCAGCAAAATATCATAGGTCAAGACCTCATAAGTCCGCTCCTCATGCACTTCATCGTGGCGACTAAAGGAACCGTCAGTCTCCTTGATAAAAAAAGTCAACTCATGCACGATGGAGTGAGGAGCTTCGTCCTCATAGGTGTCCCAAAGCATGGCAAAATCTTCCGCATTTTCATGGTAAGAATAGCCTGGAAAAACTTCATCTGTCTGGTAGGTCGAATGCACGTCAAAGATGAATACTCCGTCTTCGTTGAGGACATTATACACTTCCTTAAAAACGTCTCCTACCTCGACCTCATCCTGCATGTAGCAGATAGAGTCAGAGTAACACGTGACAAAATCATATTGACCTGCCTTGGACAAATCCAGCATATTACCTTCAATAAAATCAATCTTTTGCTTGGCTGAAGTAGCTCTCTTCTCAGCAATCTTCAGCATATCCGCGCTCAAGTCAAGTCCTGTCACATCAAAACCAGCCTGAGAAAAGCGCACAGACTGGATGCCTGTCCCACAAGCAAGTTCCAAAAGCTTCTTTCTCTCCTTGGTCTTAGGCAAATGACGTAGTGAAAAATCCGTCCATTTATCGTATAAACTATCATCCATGACTGCATCGTAAACAGCCGCAAAGGTTTCATAAGTTGCCATAATTAAGATACAAAGAGCGTTAAAAGCAAGGAGAAAATAGAAAACTTTCTGCTGTATCGTCAGATACAAAGGAAGTTTATCTTTTTCTCGCAGCTTTTAGCTCGTGTTCAGTTTCGAGATGAACTAAACACGACGCCCTCACCTTCCTATCCATTTTTCTAAACTAAGCAAATAAAACCCAGTTGACTACAACTGAGTTCATTTCCTATGCTAAGGCTTCTGAAATGTCTACTGACTCTGCCTCATGCCATAGTTTTTCTAGGTTATAGTGGGCACGCATTTCTTCTGAGAAGATATGCACAACGACGCCACCAAGGTCCAGCAAGACCCAGCCTCCAGCTGCATCTCCTTCGACATGGCTACCTTTAAAGCCAGCTTCAGCTACTTTTTCACGGATATTGTCAGCGATAGCGTCCAACTGACGGCTATTCATTGAGCTAGTGATGACAAAGTAGTCCGTCACGCTGGTCAATTCTTGTACGTCAAGTGCGAGGATATCCTCCGCACGTTTCTCATCAGCCGCTTTCACGACTAGTTCTAATAATTCTTTTTCGTTCATTTAGTCCTCTTTCTAGAAAATATGTTTGTAATCTAGGACATCTGCAAAGCGCCCCTCCCAAATGCCCTCATAAAATTCATTTATCGTTTCTGCTGGAATGTCTTTCCCATCAAATGTTGTGCAAGTTCCTTCTGGAATAATAAGCTGATAGCCATATTCAAAGGCGACCTTGACAGAGGTATCCACACAATATTCTGTCTGCATACCACATAAAACTAATTTTTCAATCCCCTGTTTATCCAAGTATTCTTTTAAACCAGTTTCTTTGAAAATACTGTTATACTTCTTCTGAAAGACCTTTTCATTAGGTTTTCGATTTAAAAACTCAGATAACTGCCAATCTTCTGATGTTTGAGCTTCAGAGTCCTCAATATGTTGAACATAGATAATTTCGATATTCTTGCTTCTAGCCTGGTTTTGTAAATAAGAAATTTTTTCCAATAGACTATTTGTCTGAAAACCGGTTTCCACTAAAATATTCTGAACATCAATGATTATAAAAGCCGTCCTCATTTAGTCCTCTTTCAAATAGCGCACAAAGGCGTTATAGGTTTCCAGGGTTTGGGGATAGATGGGGAATCCCTGATGAGCTAAATGCTCCACAGTTCGTGCCGTTTCGTAGGCCACTGCCTTATTAAGTGACAAACTTGCAATTTCACGTGCCATATCCACACCTGGAAAGGCGCGGTTATGCTCGATATAATCTGCAACGTAGATTACCTTATCAAGATTGGTCATCTGATCAGCTCCGACTGTATGGATTTCAATAGCTCGCAGGATTTCAGAATCATGCAAATCCAAATCTTCCTGAATCTTGTAGATGCCAACCATTCCATGCCAGACATTATTGCCCCAGTTTTTGAGGTCAGGGTCTAGCTGGTAACGGTCAATCAAGTCTAGAAATTCCTGATCTGACAGCTTTTTAGCATAGTCATGAAGAAGTCCTGCAAGACCGGCTTTCTCGGCATCAACTCCGAATCGCTTCGCTAGCTCTATGGCTGCGCGCTCCACACCCAAACAATGGGTTAAACGTTTTTCAGGTAGAAGCTCTGCCATTTTTTCCAATAAAGCCTCGCGAGAGCAATTGATATAGTTTTGATAGGCCATCAGTAGAGCCCCTCCTTCTCAATGTAGTCTAGCACTGGCTGAGGTAGGAGAAAGTTGGGTTTCCGACCTTGGGCAAGGAAGTCACGCACCATGCTGGACGAGATATCCATGAGGGGCACATCCACCCAGATAACGGGATAGGAAGTCCCTGCCTTGTAGCGTGGGCGCTGAACTCCAACAAACTGAACCATGTCGACCAGCTCATCAATTCGGTACCACTTAGGCAGATAATCCACCATATCAGCCCCGATAATGAAGTAATAATCCGTATCTGGATGTTGCTCTGTCAAAATCTTCATGGTGTCGTAGGTGTAGGAAATGCCCTTGCGCTCTAACTCAATGGTTTCAATGGCTAGTCCTTCAATCCCCTCAATCGCCAACTCAAGCATCTTGAGACGATGGTGCTCGGGGATGGTTTCCTTTTTATCTACATGAGGAGGTTGGTATTCGGGCATGAGCAGGACCTGGTCCAGTCCCAACTGTTGTCGTACTTGGTCTGCCACAACAAGATGGGCATGGTGAACAGGGTTAAAATTCCCCCCTAAAATCCCGACTTGTTTGCGTTCTTTCTCCTTGATTTCTGGCTCCAACTCTACCTTGGTAAAGGGAGTCAATAATTCGATTGCCATAGGCTCGTCTTCCTTTAATTCTCTGTAAAAACAGTTGTTTGGAGTAGGGTTTTAGATTTCTTTGACTTTTTTAGAAATCTTGCGATTTTCTTTTTTGCTGGATTGTTTAAACAAGATCAAGATGCGTCCGATTTTTTGGACAGTATCCACACCGATTTCTTCTTCCAAGATTTCAGCTACTTCATGGATGTTTTCATCTGTGTTTTGTAAGAGCGTTACCTTGATCAATTCGCGGGTGTCAAGAGCCTGACGAACGCTGGTCTTGATTTGGTCGTTGAGACCATTTTTCCCGATTTGGATGATGGGTTTGAGGGTGTGTGCCTGGCTGTTGAGGAAGGCACGTTGTTTTGATGTTAATGACATAATTTCTTAAAAAGAGTTTCTTTTTATACTTTTCTGAAGTGGTGGCGGGCGTCAGCAAAGTCCTTCGGACTTTCATGACTAAAATCTGAGCCTAAGGTCTCAGATTTTCCGTTGTTGGTACAATTCCTTGTACCAACTGACACCACGGCGAAAAGTATTCGTTATGGGCTCGCAGAGCTCGCCTTTATAAAGATAACTCTTTCCTTTCTGTGTTTAAATAATGGCTTTGCGTGTGACGACGGCGACGCCTTCTGGTGCCCAGACGGCGACTTTGGCGTTGCCTGTTACGCGGATCCAGCCTAGGCCTGAGATGACCAGGTCTGTCTTGTCCTTAATGGTAAATACATGCTGGACTAGTTTTGGGAAATCTTCTTTTTCCTTGCTATTTGGTGGTGTGAGAAGAGTTCCCAGATGCTTGTCATAAAAGGCACTAGCGCCTTCAAGCTTAGTACGATGGAGTTTGAGTTCATTGTCAAAGAAAGCTGTAAATCCTTGCTTCTCACCTGCTATAAAGTCAAAGCGTCCAAGACCACCTAAAAACAGGGTTTGTTCAGAATTAAGCTGATAGGTTTTGGGCTTGATTTCCTTTTTAGGGCTGACATACTTGAGGTTTTTAGCCGTCAAGTAATGGGCCATCTGGTGACGGTGGATAATCCCTGGTGTATCGTAGATATAAGACCCGTCATCAAGCGGAATCTCAATCTTGTCCAAGGTTGTTCCTGGGAAACGCGAAGTCGTGATGACATTCTGGTCACCTGTGATTTCTTGGATAATGGCGTTGATAAGGGTTGACTTTCCAACATTGGTCACCCCAACTACGTAGACATCACGGCCTTTACGGTAGTGTTCGATTTTATCAATGACTTCCTTAATGGCATGCTTATTCTGTGCCGAAGTCAGGATGACATCAACAGGACGAAGTCCTTCTTCATGGGCACGCTCCATGAGCCACTGGCTAATCTTGCCCGGTTTAACTGACTTGGGCAGGATATCTTTCTTATTTCCGACCAAGAGAACATCATTGCCCGATACAAAGCGTGGCAAGCCTGGGATGACAGAGCCATTAAAGTCAAAGATATCAATGACATTAACCACCAAGGCATCACTGTCTCCCACCTCGTGCAAGAGCTTGAGGAAATCATCGTCCGTCAACTGGACATCTGTGATTTCATTGTAGTGGCGGAGACGGAAACAACGTCGGCAATAGACTTCGCCAGTCTCCAAGCCTTTTTCAAGTGCTGATTGGGGAGTAAATCCTAGACCAGCCTTGTCTGTCGTCTGAATGGTTGCTCCACAACCAATACAGAGAATTTCTTCCATAGTTAAATTCCTTTTTTATATGTAATCGGTCCGTACTTTTCAGTGATTTGCTTCATGACACGGCGCTCGCGAGCTCGGTTGATCTGCGTCTTGATCGAGTCGTGTTGGACCAAGGGTTTGACTAAGATCGAGCGAATGCCTGCACGGTGGGCTGCTCGTATATCCGTCATGAGTTGGTCGCCGACCATGACCACTTCATTTTTCTCATAGTGGAATTCCTTCATGGCACGGTCAATCCCAAATGTGAAGGGCTTCAAGGCCCAATAAACGTAGTCAATCCCAAATTTCTCAACTGCACGTTGAACCCGTTTTTTGGTGTTATTTGAGACCACGATGATGCGGATACCCGCGTCACGGAGGTCATGTAGCCATTGCTTCATTTCTGGCGTCCCATCAGGGTTGTTCCAAGCAATGAGGGTATTGTCCAAATCAACCAAAACAGCCTTGATCCCCTGCGCTTGCAGGCTTGGGACTGTCAGATCATAAACTGCTTCCACGGCAAAGTCTGGCATGTATTTTTCAATCGCCATTCTGGCTCCTTTTCTTTTTAATTTCTAGCAATATTCTTTAAACATTGGGCTAAGACTACCCATAAAATGAGACTAGCTATCAAAATATAAATCCAAGCATTTGGTTCATCTGCAAACGGTAGGGGAACATTCATTCCGAAGAATCCTGTAATAACCGCAAGGATAGCTAGCAAGACTGAGATAATGGTCAAAGTTGTCAAATTATCATTTAGATTATTATTTAGGATGTTGTTGTAAGAGGCTGAGAGTTGTTGCAAAACTTGAGAAATCAAGTCTGTCATCGAAACCAACTGATGCGCTTCAATCATGGCATCGTCAAACTGCTCTCTTTCTACCTCATTAAAATTGCGATAAAGAGCATGCCCTTGAATGTGTTCCAAGAGGAGACGATTTTGTTTGGCAGCTGCTGTCAGGTAAACCATACCAGTTTCCAAGTCAGAGAGGGCAAAAAGATTCTTTTTAGTTGTTTTTTGACGAAGAAGTGCACTGATTTCATCCTTACTTTTATCCATCTCTTCAATCACTGGATAGTAAGCATTGCTGATAATCTCTAAACTGGCAAAAAGAAATTTGTAGATTGAAACAACTTCATGGCTTTCGAGGTAGGTTGCCATACGTTTAATCACATAACTATTCTTGTGATTGCTGATAGTAATCAGCCGTTGTTTTTCAACGATAAAGGTCATCGGAATCGCTTCATAATATTCTTTGTCTTTTTCTAAGTCAAGAACATTATAAATAAAGGTTACCGTCTCCGTTTCACGGTTATAATCCATGTGGGCACGCTCATTTCTATCCAGGGCATACTCGATGGTTTCCTTGTCCAAGCCATAGACATCCGAAAGGTCTTCCATGTTTTTAATCTTGTCTACATCAAGGTCTATCCAGGTACAATCGTGACCTAATTTTTTCTCTACAAATAGCATACTCTCTCCTTTACCAAACTCCTTCTATTGTACCACAAATCTGCTAAAATAGCCGGCCTATTCAGTACGAGATAGATTGCTAACGACGGTGATATTGCGATTTGGTACAAAGTGAAGGGCTTGATCGTCACCTCGCAGTTGCGTTGTACGGATTCCTACGCTAACGACCTTTCCAGAAACGGTAATCGGTCCATTTGTGAGAACCACTTCATCACCCACATCAAGCTGGCGTTCAAAAAGGATGAAGAAGCCATTAATGACATCGGATAGAAAGCCTTGCGCCCCCATACCAATGGCCACTCCAGCAATCCCTGCACCAGCAAGGAGGCTAGAAACCGGCAAACCTAAAATAGACAGGATACAGTATAGCAGAAAGAAATAAAGAATGTAGTTAAAGACATTCTCCAGCAAACGAGAGATGGTCTTTTGTCTTCCTGCATCTCTATTTGAAAATTTAAGCGAGGGTTTGACAATCTTTCGTACAGTGGCGTGAAGCATCTTTTTAGCTATATAAAATAGTAAAAACAAAATCAAAAGAGAAATCACCTTGGTCAAGAGATTCTCTAAAATAGTTGTTAAGTCAAGTTTATCAAAATAGCGTTGAAAAAAATCTTGCATATAAAACTCCTTTTTCCTATTATACCATAAAATTCCCCTTCTCTTTTCTTTCATAATTATTCAATTATTGTTCCTATTTTCAAAATATCACTTGCCTCTATAGCATATTTATACTATAATTATAAACAATACATTTGAAGGAGACTGCTATGAAACGAATCATTAGAGCCTGGATCAAGGCAAGCCTCATCAAACGAATCCTTATTGGAATGATTTTGGGAGCTACATTAGGGATGCTCTTTCCAAACCTTACAGGAATTGGTCTGCTTGGAGACCTCTTTGTAGGCGGACTGAAAGCCATCGCTCCTATTTTAGTTTTTGCCCTTGTTGCCAATGCCCTGTCCCAACACCAAAAGGGACAAAACACCAATATGAAGACTGTTATTTTCCTATACTTGCTCGGAACCTTTGCTGCTGCATTGGTGGCTGTTCTAGCTAGTTTCTTACTACCTGTGCAAATCACCCTGACCAGCGCAAATACAGAAGTTGCTGCTCCTGACGGTATCGGTCAAGTCCTCAGCAACCTCTTGCTCAAACTGGTGGACAATCCCTTGAATGCCATTGTTGAAGCCAACTATATCGGGATTCTCTCTTGGGCAGTCGTCTTTGGTCTGGCTATGAGAGAGGCAAGTAAACACAGTAAAGAATTGCTGAAAACCATGGCGGATGTCACCTCTAAAATCGTGGAATGGATTATCAATCTAGCACCCTTTGGAATTTTAGGCTTGGTTTTCAAGACCATCTCTGACAAGGGTATTGCCAGTCTGGCTAACTACGGTGTCCTCCTAGGACTCTTGATTGCTACCATGGCTTTTGTAGCTCTCATCGTCAACCCACTCATCGCCTTTCTCTTTATGAGGAAAAATCCCTATCCCCTTGTTTTGAAATGCCTACGTGTCAGTGGTATTACAGCCTTTTTCACTCGTAGCTCTGCTGCCAATATCCCTGTCAATATGAAACTCTGCCAAGATTTAGGACTGAATCCTGACACCTACTCTGTCTCCATCCCGCTTGGTTCGACCATCAACATGGCTGGCGCTGCTGTTACCATTAACATCCTGACCCTAGCTGCCGTCAACACACTCGGAATCTCGGTAGACTTTGGGACAGCATTTGTGCTCAGTGTCGTGGCTGCCATTTCTGCCTGCGGGGCCTCTGGAATCGCTGGGGGATCCCTTCTCCTCATTCCTGTCGCTTGTAGCCTCTTTGGGATTTCCAACGACTTGGCTATGCAGGTTGTCGGAGTCGGTTTTGTGATCGGAGTCGTGCAAGACTCCTGCGAAACAGCCCTGAACTCTTCAACAGATGTCCTCTTTACAGCGGTTGCCGAGTATGCTACAAACCGAAAACTTCGCCCCTAGTCTCCGACTCCTCGTTAAACACTTGATTCTATTAGTTTAGGAAATTTTCATGTCTCTCACTCAACGTACGACCAAACTGATCTTAGCGACCTGTCTCGCTTGTTTTCTCGCTTATTTTTTAGATTTATCATCAGCAGTTTCAGCTGGAATCATCGCTCTCTTAAGCCTCTCCGACACGCGCAGAAGCACGCTGAAATTAGCACGTAACCGCCTCTTTTCCATGCTCCTAGCGCTCGCTATCGGTGTTCTAGCCTTTCAGCTGACGGGCTTTCACATCTGGAGTCTGGGCATCTATCTGGCTCTCTATGTCCCTCTTGCTTACAAAATGGGCTGGGAAATCGGCATCACCCCTAGCAGTGTCTTGGTCAGTCATCTCTTGGTACAGGAGTCTACCTCTCCAGAGCTCTTGCTTAATGAAGTGCTCCTCTTTCTCATCGGGACAAGCTTTGCTCTATTAGTCAACCTTTATATGCCTTCTCGTGAGAAAGCCATTCAAAGCTACCACCTTCAGGTCGAAGAAAAGTTAAAAGACATCCTGCTTCGTTTTAAATACTATCTTTCAAGAGGAGACGGGCGCAATCAAGCCCAACTCGTTGACCAATTAGACAACCTCCTCGATGAAGCTCTCAAACTGGTCTACCTGGATCACTCGGATCACCTCTTTCACCAGACGGACTACCACATCCATTACTTTGAGATGAGGCAGCGACAAAGTCGCATCCTGCGAAATATGGCCCAGCAGATCAATACCTGTCATCTGGCCGCAAGTGAGAGTTTGATCTTGGCCCAGCTCTTTTCTAAGATTGCTACTCAGCTAAGCCAGACCAATCCTGCTCATGACCTACTTGATGACATCGAACGCTATCTGCAAGTCTTCCGCAATCGGAGTCTCCCGAAAACACGTGAGGAGTTTGAAACCCGTGCCACCCTCCTGCAGCTACTACGCGAAGCCGAAACCTTTATCCAGGTTAAGGTCGATTTTTATCAGAAATATGGAAACTAGAACGCAAAGAACCTCAGAGAATTCCTCTGAGGTTCTTGTGTTTTGCATTTGGAAGGGAAGTTCTTCCTCTCGTACTATTCTCAAAAAAGAAATAGCAACTCCTAGTCGTCCATCACACCACCTGTAAGCTGGTACATGAGGTAAATGTGCTCCAAGACTTTTACCTTATCCATATGGTCTACATCTTTAAAGCCACCTAATGCTAGAAGTGGAACGAAACCAAAACATTCATCGTAGGCTAGCAGACCATGTTTGGCAACAGCTTTTTTATAGAGTGGGATATCAAAATAATCATCTTTGAAATCTTCATCATCAACATACTCTATGAAACGATCCATACGCTTAATCATAATATCTAAATCCTGAATATTGTATTGGACAATTCCCACATAGGTATTCTTTTCCCAAGTAATAATATCTCCAAATGCTGTTACGAACATAGGAAAAGCGACATCTCCTCTGAAATAGCTATCTTGGAGAAGCTCTAGATAATCATCTGGATTGATGACTTTTAGATAACCATCTAAAAAGGTTCCCAGACCATCTTCCTGCCAAATTTGAACTAACTCAGCTGGAACTTGATTTTTATATTTTTCAATAACATCTTTGGGCATATCTGCCACTTTGACAAAATCTTTTAACATCTATTAATCCTCTGCCGCAATCTTCATAAAAGCCTGTTTAAAGTCTTCGTACATCTCAAAAGCAACTTTCATGACATTTTCAAAGTCATCATAATTAGCAATCACTGGATCCATGATTCTATAGTCCGGAGAGATGAGTCTCCTAGAAAACTCCATCAGTGGAGTCCCTAGTATAACTTTGTTTTGAGAGTCCCTAACAACCCATATCAATTCTACTAATCCTTTAAAAATACTAATATGGAATCCAAAAGTATAACCATTTTCTTTAATAGGTTCAATATAAAAGAATTTTTCACGCCCATCAAATTTAACTCGATACCCTAAATCTTCGAAAACGTCAAATATCAACTCGCCTGTAATAATATTTAAGCGTTTTTCTTTAGGCGTTCTATCTAAGCTAAATTTATCTGAAAGTTCCTTATATCGCTCCACAAAATCTATAGCTTGCAAAGCCTGTTCAACTCTGCTGTCTAAATTCATCTCTCCACTCCTTTGTAAATCTTAGTTCAACTCCGTATTCTTTGGCAATCTTCTTATATTTTCAATCACTTCTTGGGGCATATCTGCCACTTTAACAAAGTTTTCTAACATTTTATCCTCCATTTCGCGATAACAGCAATGCTCGAAAAATCACATTCTTCAAAATGTAATCAAGCTTACTCTACTTTTGATTATGCTCCTTCTGAAAGGCTTCCATTGCCTTGAACTGTTCTAATTCTTTTTCGTTAGCTGGTTGCTTGCCGAGATATTTGTATTCAAATAAGTCCATTCGGGCACCTGGACCAAAACCACTTTCCAACCATGGCGCGTAGTCATAGTCGACTGATAGCTTATTATTTTCATCCAAATGAATCAAGCCTGCTGACCAATCACTCAATTCGTTATCCATGAATACTTTTTTTAGTTCTTGAGCTTTCTTAAATAGTAAACGATATTCGTCAAAAAATTCCGATTTGGATATGTCAAATTCTTGAGGGATATAAAAGAAATAATGGTACTCTCCATTGTATTTAAAGAAGAAATAAATTTCTCCACTCAGAGTTCTATCCACTTCAAAATTGATATACAAATCATCCCACTCAACTGGAATCATATCATTAACTTGATGCACGATTTCGATAATTTTTTCATTAATCTGTTGTTCCATATATTCCTCCGGTTTAGATGTATTTTCCCCGCCTCTAGTATCCTTCATCTGTATATGAAATCACATCCTTACTGATAGGTCACTATCATAAAAACAAGGAGCAAGACAAACAAGGCTAGGCTAATCAAGAGGGTTACAATTTTTACCAAGCGGTTGTTCTGCCAGTAGCCTGGTTTTCCGATATTGCTAGTCGCATCCATGGAAAAGAGTTGGCTTTGGCGAGGTTGGATGAGAACCAGGACAATCAAGGCGACGGCTAGGATTATTCCTATAATCATCAAAACTTCCATCAATTTCACCTCAAGATTCCTAATAATGTAAAGATCAGGGTAAGAAGGATGAGCAAACCGAGTAAAATGGAGAAGGTTTTACTGGTCTTTTCTCCTCGGGTAGGCTTTTCTTTCTTAAGCGCTCCTTGCTTTAACTCTTCCATGCGTCCTTCGACATCCTTGTAAAATAAATCTTTTTTAGTCATGTCCTTCCCCTATTATCCTTTCCATCCTCTCTTGGTAAGTAGCCAAGTCCACATAGTTAGCATGGCGGCCTTGATGCCCAAGGGCTTGGCCCATCTTGTCAAGACTGCTGAGAGCTTCTTGAATCTTCGCAATCATGTCTCCAACAGCCTGGACATCAAAGAGGTGTTCTGGAGCTGTGTAAGGTCTGTTATGAGCTGTTTGGTCAAAGGCTAGGATGAGCATATTGTGCTCGAAGGCTTGACGGACAGCATCCAAAAGCTCGTTTCCGTAATTGATGTCTAGATAGAGGTCAGACAACTGGTAGAGCTCGCGAATCTTTTGCGGACTGGCGTTTTGGTAGAGAACGACATTGGGATAGGAAAGCAAGGTCAGCAATTTGGATGACATTTCAGTCACTGCCGCGATTCGGAAGGTCACCATTGGCAAGGACTCAATCAGGGTTTCGATATGCTCGATCTGATCTGAGTTGGTAACGATCAAGGCATCTGGTCGAACGAAGTTTTCTCTTTTGAACTGATAATGATAACCTAGATGGACAAACTTGCCATAATAGGCTGGATTAGCCAAGGCCAAGGCTTGTTCATAGGTAGCCTTATCTGGTATGAGGATCTGCTTGGCTCTCAGCTCCCCTTGCTCCAGTAGCAGCTGCATATTTCCAGGAAGACAATCATCTAGTGGTTCTTGCCAGACTAAGATATCCTGTCCAGTCTTATCTGGATAATGGTATGAGACCAAGAAAGAGGTGGCGAGTGTGTTAAAGAGAAGGTAGCGAGTGTCGATTCCCAAGTCCTGCAAAAAGAAGATCGTGAACTCCACTCGATTGTTAAAATGGCGCAGGGCTTGTCCGGGCAAGGTTAGGAGGATATCACCTGTTACATGATTTTCTAGGACAATTTCCTGTCCCTTTGCATCCTGGTACTTGGTCAAGATAGCCTGTCCATCTGCACTATAAGTGGTCTTGGCAAAGCAGGCTCCGCATCGGTTATAGTGGTCTGCTTGGTAGATGCGACCGGATAGGTCCTTCCAGTCGACTTGCTTGACCCAACGGGCCTGAGGAGCCTCCACATAGTGAATCACGCCCCTCTCCCGAGAATCCTCTAGGATATGCGCAGACTGGTTATTGCCCGCAATCTCCCAAAACTCAGGTACAGCTACTTGATTGAAATAAAGAGCTTTTCCCGACTCGTAACCTAGATAGTAGGTAAAGGGAGAAAGAATCCCATCTGGGAGAAAGCCATCTGGCTCGATCACAACTGTGACATGGGACAGACCAGCAACTTCTAGACTTTCATGTAAATCTCGACTTTCCTGGCCATATCGATCAAATAGTTGAATCATGCAGGACCTCCTCTATCGTTTTCTTCCACTTGTCCCTTACCTTGTCTGTTAAAAATCCTCTAGCTAGGTCATAAGATGCTGTTCGCATAGCTGGCAAATGATTTTCCTGATAGAGCTGGCAGATCTTTTCCGCAAAGGCACTTTTAATCGCCGTTTCAACATGGTCATCCGAACTTGGGATTAAGTAGCCATTTTGACCGTTCTTGATAAAGGTTTGATTCCCATAAGGAACATCAAAGCCAATCAAGGGCAAGCCTGAACCAACTGCCTCCATCAAGGTCAGACCAAAGCCTTCACTGGTTGAGGCTGTCAGATAGACCTCATACTGGGGATAGATCTGAGCCAGGTCTGCATGCCCTTTGAGCTGGATATAGTTCTCCGCTTGGTGAGATGTGATGATTTCCCTTAAAAGGGATTCCTCACCCCCACTGCCATAAATGTCAAAGGTAAGCTCTGGAAGGACTTGATGCGCCTGGATAACCGCCTTGACGAGCCAGTCGATGTGTTTTTCCTTGGCCAAACGCGAAGCGGTAATGAGAGAAAAGGGCTTTCGTTCCCTAGCAGGCTCCGTCAACTGATCAATGCTCCCAACTGGAATCGTGACGATTCGTGGACGATGCTGACTGTACTGGGCAAATTGACCTTCGAGAACTTCCTTCTGCCGATCCGTAGACACGATAAAACAATCGACCTTGTCCGCATTTGTAAACTGATACTCATAATAGTTATTCCAGAGGAGATAGTCTTCGTTACTAGCATTTTCACTATAGTGCTCTGCGTGAACGACAACTGCTAGATGGGCCTTTTGTGCTTCTTCAAAAACAGCCTGACCAATCCCTGTTTCCCTATCCAAGATGACCAAATCAGACTTGCTCAAGTTCAAACTTTGCATAAAATAGCGCATAAGGGCTGGCTTTCCGTACAGAATCCGGTCCTTAAATCGATAGACCTCTTCCTGTCCTTCAGTCAGTAAGATATCGTAAGCAGTGCTGCCGTCTTCATTGAAAAAGGTTCGTTGATAGAGCCTAGCCACCTGGTCTTTGGGCGCGAAATATTCTGTACAGTAGCGTGTGTAGGAGAAATAATCCTTGCGAATCAAGTTCCCCCAAAACACATACTCTGCATGCTGTACTAGATTCTTAGCCGAGTCTACCAAGTAGCAGGTTACAAACTTATCCTCATCTGAAAAGTAGACGCGCAAGACCTTGCCATCCTGCTCCCTATGACTCTCAAGGCCACCAAAAGAGGCCAAGACCTCGTCAACTGTAACACTGGTCGGTGCTAGCTTGATATCTGTAAAATGATTGTAAAGCCAGATTACCTGATCATCCGCAAAGCCGATATTGGCCGTTAAATGCTGGATATTGTCTGCTAAAATCAAGTCGGTAAAGATAAACTTAGATGCTAGGTCTAAGCTTCTAAAAATCCCTGCTCGGTAGGCCTGGGCATATTCGACACCACTGCTCGCCCAACCGATTCCTAGATTTATATTGTAAATTGTCATATGATCCTCTTTTTATGGAAAATGGGTGAGAATCTCACCTTTGGGCGTTACTTCCACAATCCCCATGAGAAGATTGCGTACCATATCTGTACGGATTTGTTGCTTCATGGTTTCAAAGCCTGCATAGGCCTCCTGATAGTACTCTACGATAGGGTTCTTTTGAGAAGCAGACTGGCTCCCGATTGCTAGACTGAGCTGTTGGAGGTAGTCGACTTGCTCAACCCAGTTGTCATCAATAGCCTTGAGCATGGATATTCTCAGAAAAGAATCATAGAGCTGGTGAGGTTGGAGAAGTTCCTTTTTAGCTGCGATTCCCTTGGCTATTATTTGCTCTAGTAACTCCCGAATCTGATCTGCATCAGCTAAATCCAAATCAGCTGGTAATTCTCTCATCCCAAAGCTAATATTGGTCACGATGAAATAAAAGAGCTCTTGGGAGCTGCTATAGGCTTTTTCTGAGATTTGTTTGGTATAGTCTGCCAGTATCTCCTCAAGGATATGCTCTAGATCACGGCTTCCATCCAGCAAGCGATCTCTTTCTTTGTAGACCATCTGGCGCTGGATATTGACGCTTTCCGCATACTCTAAGGTTTGTCTGCGTGCTGAGCGACTGGCACTATCACTAGCCTCTTGGGCTTTTCTGACGAGATTGCGGTACTTGCGAGCCTTGAGTAAGATGGGTTTACTAATATCTTCCACTTGGTAGTCTTGATACAGGTCATGAACCCAAGACGGCCCGAACTTTTTGATCACATCATCTTCAAGCGATACGAAAAATTGAGACATGCCTGGATCACCCTGGCGGCCAGAACGACCTCTGATTTGCAGGTCAATCCGTCGGCTCTCCATTCGCTCGGTACCGATCACAATCAAACCGCCCAATTCTGCAACACCTGGACCGAGTTTGATATCTGTCCCGCGACCTGCCATAGAAGTCGCAACGGTCACTGCCCCCATCTGTCCAGACTCTGCAATGATTTGGGCTTCACGTGCCGCATGATTGGCATTGAGGACATTGTGGGAAATCCCCTCTCGCAAGAGCAAGGATGAGTATAGCTGGGACATTTCTACAGATCCGACAAAAATCAGGAGTGGATTGCCTTTGGCGTGGTAGGTCTTGATAGCTTCGAGAGAAGCATAGACTTTCTCAGGGAGGGTCACATAGAGATTGTCCGGATGGTCCATTCGCCTAAGTGGGCGATTGGTTGGGATGCGAATGACAGACATGTTGTAAGTTTCGAAAAATTCTTTCTCTGCCACCTTTCCAGTTCCTGTCATACCTGAGATTTTGCGAAACATCTTAAGGAGACTCTGGTAGGTGATTGAAGCCATGGCTCTGGTTTCAGGAGAAAGTTTCACATGTTCCTTGGCTTCGATGGCTTGATGGAGACCGCCTTGAAGCTTGGTCATTTCCATCAAACGCCCTGTTCCCTTGTCTAACAAGACCATTTCTTGCCCTCGAACCAGATAGTCCTTGTCCTTGGTAAAGAGCGTATGAGCTCTGAGCGCATAGACTAGATGTCGAACATAACTGGCGTACTCTTCCTTGTAGAGATGGTCGATTCCTAGGAATCCTTCAACCGTCTGGGCCCCCTTACGGGTTAACCAAACTTGGTCTTTTTCTTCCTTGTAGATGTAGTCCACTCCCTCAACCAAGGTCGTCACTAGGGTATCAATCATCCCATAATAGTTAGACTGGACACGGGGAGAGCCTGCGATAATCAAGGGAGTTTGGGCACTATCGAGTAGAATGTCATCGATCTCATCGATGATGACATAGTTAAAGGGAGGCAGGAATTTCCCCTCACGAGTGGAGGCAAGATTATCATTGAGATAGTCAAATCCCAAGACACTATTGGTCGTGTAGACGATATCTGAGGTGTAGATCTTTCTTTTCTCTTCCGCAGTCAAGTCCTCTTTTGGATCCTCTGAAAAAGGCAGACCTACAGTTAGACCTAAAAATTGGTAGACTGGACCCATTTCACTTGCGTCCCGTCTAGCCAGATAGTCATTGGTCGTGACCAGCATACTGCCTTTACCCGTTAAAGCATTGAGGTAGAGGGGCATGGTTGCAGTCAAGGTCTTTCCTTCACCCGTATTCATCTCTGCCACATTTCCTTGATGGATTACAATGGCTCCCATGACTTGCACATCATAGGGAAAGAGACCCAAGACACGTTTATCTGCCTCACGTACAAGAGCATAGGCTTCTACTAATAGCTCATCCAAGGTTTCTCCCTGGGCAAGTCGCTGGCGAAACTCCTCTGTCTTTGCAGCCATTTCCTCATCACTGAGAGCTGCCATCTCTTCTTTGAGGGTGTTGATTTGGCTTAGAAGCATCTTGACCATTCTCAGTTGTCTTTCCTGATACAAACGATTAAACACCAGCATCCTCCTCAATAGAAAACGAAACAAAGTCAAGAGCCTCAAAACCTGCACTAATCAAGGAAAGGCGATAGGTGTAGGCCGCTTCAGGATAGGTGAAGCTAAAAGAAAATTGCCTTTCAATCTTCTCCTCGATGATTTCCTCATAACGGTTTAAAAAAGTCAGTTTGAGATAGAGGCCATTGGTCGGTTGAACTCGCATCTTCATGGATAGGCGGTAGGTATAATTTTTCTTAAGAAGAGGGAGGCTGGGCTGGCTCCTAGTAGCCTGGTAATTGACACTAGAAAACCAGGTTTTAAGGGTTTCACCTGAAGCCAGCAAAGGATTTTTCAGGGTAACATGACCGTCTGCATGATAGGTGATCTGGCTCCCGTAAAGATAAGTGGCTCCCATCTCACCCCACCTAATATCCTCTCTCTTGATGATAATCATGTCTCACCTCTTCCGTATTCTTCTAGTATCATCTTGTAAAAATGAATAAACCAGGCAACGTTTGTACCTGTGTCATCATTGTGTCGACCTGCTGTCCCTTTTGACAAGATCTTAGCTCCTGTCTGACAAAGTGTCTCCACTAGCTGGTCATAGGCACCACTATCCATATCCTCGTCCTTCATGTAAGAAAGGCCGAAGGTCGTCTGGGAAAAATCAGCTTGTTCAAATCGGGTCCAAAAACGTTGATCCAATTCCTTCATGTCTTTTTGGCTCACTCCTCCTGTCTGAAGGTGCAAGACATCAAAGCTGGTCGGGAAAACTCCTGGTGCCTCCAGTCGACCCCGCCGTGCGATGGTTCCTAGATTGGTCAAGGGTTTTCCGACTACAATTCCTTTGGGCTCAAAGTGAGAGCCATAATAGAGGGCTGGGAAGGTTCCCATTGACAGCCCAGATAGGATCAAGTCACTTCTATCCAAGCCTAGATAGTCTAGATAGTGTTGGATCGTTGCTTGTATGCTGTCTTCTAATTCCTCAGTTCCTAGGTAAAAGGCTCCTCCTTCTAATCGAGGGTCCGAAAAGAGGAGAAAGGGGCATCTGAGATTCTTCATCATCCAGTAACCCTCAAAACCTTCCGCCGGACGGTAACCTGAGAAATAGACTGCTAGAGGTGGCTTGAAATCCCCTGGGTGAAAGAAATAGTTGATTTCCTCACGTTTTTTGTCATGTAGGATATTGCCTCCGAGAACAAACTTTCCAAACTGTTTCCGGCTCCAGCGTTGGTGGAGATTGCCGATGTTGACCTTTCCCTGACCACGCGCTTCAAGAGAAATGCTCAGATAAGCGTCATAGTCTTGCTCCACAATGATTGCTGAGGCAAAGTCTACTTCCTCAAGGAGAATGTCCTGTTTTATCTCTGAGATAGCCCCTGTTGGAATTTTTCGCAAACGCAGGCGCAAGTCCACTGGTCCACTCTTTTCATATTCGAGCCAGAGTTCGATTGGCGAATGGGCTTGGACAGTCTGATTATAGGCCCAAGAGGCTAGCTGGGTATTGGTCTTGCCAAATTCTCCTTCTAACTCCAGGTGCTCAAATCCTTGATAGGAGATGGAGCCTTGAAAACTCGGGTGAATCCGTATCGTAGCTGGGCTCAGCTTGTCCCCATAACCACCTTCAAAGAGAGAGGTGGAAAGGTCTCGAACAAAGCCCTGTCGGTCTGACAGGTCCATCGCCTGCATGCAGTGCTGTTTGATGAGGTTTTGAAGACCTTCATCCTGACTTGCAAACTGTTCTGGATAGAAAACTGTATAGGGTTCCAAGCTAGATGCAAAAGGCAGCAAATCTACTAGATAAGCCCCATCCGTGAGAATGACAGCATGAAAGTGATCTAAGTCATTCTCATCCATGATTTTCTGGATGGCAGACGGTGTGTTGGGAGGGACATGATACCAGTCTAGTTGGGCTGGTAGGGCAAGTGTATCTCGCCAATCCTCTGGACCGATTTGCAAGATCTTATACTTCTTTTCCATAAGTCACCTCCTCCAACCACTTTTCTAGCTTGATTAGGAATTGCTCCCCGGTATGTTCCTTTATCTTT
This sequence comes from Streptococcus oralis, assembly GCF_016127915.1. Classification (NCBI taxonomy): domain Bacteria; kingdom Bacillati; phylum Bacillota; class Bacilli; order Lactobacillales; family Streptococcaceae; genus Streptococcus; species Streptococcus oralis. The sequence continues at coordinate 711,286 of NZ_CP066059.1, forward strand.
TCAATCGAATGGATCAGAGCATCATTCCACACCTGCAGGCTATCGAGATAGTAATGGGCCGCCTGAGCAAAATCAGCAGTGTTTTCCAACAGATAGCCATTCTTCTGATGGCTGACATACTCTGTTTTGACCCTGTTGATTTGAGGGATACCGGCACTAATGCCTGCTATCTGGGTATAGAGGAGAGGCTGCCTGTTCAAATCGACAATCAAACGAACAAATTCCAGCTGCTTGATTAACTCCGATTCATCCTTCATATTGACAAACGAATAGCGCTTGCTCTGATGGCGATTGTCCTCAAGCGGATTTTCAGCTCCTTGGTAATCAACTTCCTTCTCCAGTTCCTGGTCTTGAAACTGCTCTGCAATTATCTCAGAAACACGTGTTTCCAGCTGCTTCATTTTTTCTTGACTAGCAGCAAAGGCTCCAAAGACCAGCTCTGTATCTTTGTTTTCAGAAAGAAAATGCAGGACCTGATAGAGCGCTTGGTCGTCTATCCCCTGCTCAAAGTCCAGTTGATAGTAGAGGAGCGACTCCTTCCGAGTCTGGCTCTTTCCTAGCTCCAAGCGGGTATCAAAAGGCGATAAATGGCGAAACTTATCTGCTTGATTTGGAAAGGCAGACTGAGTCAAGTGCAAGGTGTCCTCTCTATCAACCAGAACAAGGTCCACCTTATCCAGCAGACCTGCCAGTTGCGGTAATTGCTCTTGAGGATTTCGTCCGATAAAAAGGCTGAGAACCTTGGTGGTTTGATGAGGCAATCGTTCTAAAAGGAAAGCATTGTGCTGGTCACATGCAGGCAGAAAATAGGTCGCTCCTTCCTCAGGGAGTTGAGCTATTTTCTTCTCAAAAAACTCCGCAATCAATTCTCCCATATCTCGGTAGGCCTCTTTTTGAAAACGAAAAGCAAAGATAGGATTGACCTCGATACGGCCCCCATCTTGCAAATACTCTCTAAACTGCCACAGTCCCTTGGGATTGAGGTAGTCTTGGTAAATCGCCTGACCGTCTTCGTAGTAAATCACACTGGAAACCAGCCCCCGATCATCCATCAGGTAGTTGGCAGACAAAAGCCCATCTTCCTTGAAATACTGAATCGTACTGATAAAACCTTCTATCCCATGCTCTACCTGGGCATAGGGCTTGCCATCCTTCAGCACCAGAATAGTAAAGGGACTGTAAACAAACTCGCAGTCCTCTTCCCACTCAATATCTCTGAGTTGCAAGACCTGCGGTCGAATCTCATGAAAATCCTGCAATTCATCAAATAAGGAATAAACCTGTGCTTCTAAAATACCTTGGCGATGGAGAAAATAGCGCAGATGAGGCTGATAGGACAAAAGGAGGACCTGTGTAGGAATCCCTTGGCGTTGCGTTAAGCGAATCTGATTGAAGGTGTCATCAAATTCTAGCTTAAAATGAGAAAAATACCAAGGTGTCAAATCAGCATGCCAGGGACGTTCCTTGCCATACCAGGCTGGGATAAAGTAATACATCAAAACCTCCTAGAATAGTGGCCGATACCTTTCATTTAGTCTGAGCGCTTGCAGTTCGTCGTGAATCGTAAAGAGCATGCCACTCAAAATTAAAAAGAGTCCGGGAAGCATGCTGACTTTTAACAAACTCTCATCCTTCAAGACAAACAAGATCGGAAGTCCAGCCAAGGTAACGTTAAAGACTGCACCTATCAGTGCAAATCGGAGAACCAAGCGATTGATAAAGCGACTGGTATCCTCACCAGGATAGACCCCGTAGATGTAATCTCCTGATTGCTTCATCCGATCTGCGATCTGTTGACCACTCACATTGACAAAGGCAAAGGCAATGCTAAAGACAAAGAGGATAAGGATATAAGCGTATATCCATAAGGGTTTCCCCATCGCATACTGCTCCAGTAGGGCAGGGTAGAGGGGATTTCCCTTATCCAGATATTGAAGTAAGAGCAAGAGATAAGAAGGCAAGCCCATGAGACTCATCACATACATATAAGGCATGCCACCCGCAGGATTGAGCATGATTTCCAAATAGGAATAGCGTTTAAAGCGAGAATGAAGCCCGATTTTATTGATAGGGATGCGGTATCGCGCTCGGTAAAAGAGAACGACTAGATAGGTAAAGAGAACACCAAGTATCAGCAATAGGAAAAGCAACCAAGGGGATACCTTGTACACTTGGACCGATTGGATGATATCTTGTGGGAGTGATATCACCATACTGGCCAATAAAATAACGATCGGGCCTCCAACTCCGATAGACGCATTGATGTCCGACAGCCAAACTAAGAAAAAGGTCCCCGCAACCAAAAGGCTGGTATTGAGAAGAAAGACCAAGAAGGGATTATAGGGAGCTTGGACAGGAAGGTTTGTTGTCAAGGCCAAGGCCTGAATCAAGGCAATCCCTAGCGTCAAGTACATTTTCCGTCTATCTTGGACTTCCGAAGAAACTGAGTTTAAGCCCAGCTTCTTCGAAAAGGAAAACATCTGCCACAAGATCATAGCTGACATCCAAGGTGAAAGCCCGATGGAAAAGAGAGAGACTGCGAAGATTTCCACCAGTCAGAGCTACTGAAAAGTCCAGATAGGCTCCGCTTCCTCCGAGAAAATCCCGACTATTGAGATCAACAAAAGGAAGAGCCAGACGACTCCCGAGCACATAAATAAAGAGCAAAAATAGGGTGCGCATCCCTTTTTTTACCGCTATCGATGAACGAAATTCTTTCACTAACTCCTCCTTTTCTTTTTATCTTTCCGTCCTATCACACGAGGCCCATCAAGCCTTTTTATCTTAGCCTCTTCAAATCTCTATCTCAGTTTTCGTGAGTTTTTTCGTCCAGATAAGCTGTCAGAGCTGCTACCATTTCTTCTGGTCTTTCTGCTGAGAAAATACCTGCATAGGCACTTTCAGGCAGTTCCCGCGACTGGGTATTGTCAAAAGTCAAGATTGGTTTCTCAAAGCGTGAAATATAGTCATAAACAACACTCAACTTGTCATCGTGGTTAATATCAAGGTAGACATCTGCCTGCTGGATCAGTTTCTCAACCAAGAGGGGAAAGGTGTTGGGATAGAGAGTCACATTTTCAAAACGTGATAAGAGCATGAGTTCCGGTGCCATCGTCGTATAGGCTGCAATGTAGAAATGCACCTCTGGCAATGCTTGAACCAGATAGTCGATTTTCTCAAGATGCCAGGAGTTAGTCAAATTAACACAAGTCATAACTGGCTGATAGACTGTGACTGGATAGTCAATTCCTGCCTGACGCCATTTTTCAGTAATGGCAGACCACTCCATCAGATGATAGTGCCACCAAACCTCACGCAAACGCCCAACCGAATGAGTGTTCCAAGGTTTGTCTTGGGATAGGAAATGCAAGATAGCTGGCAGAGGCTCTAGGGGAATCTGGAAGATAAACTCATGTCCATGTGAGGCAGCCCCGCTGTCGAAACCAATCTGGAAATTATAGTTCTGATCCAGAGGAGCATAGCTGTCATGAAAGAGCATATTGAGGATGGACTGGTCTCCTTCACTCACATGTTGGTGTTCCCGCTCCGTCAACTCAACTAGCTCTTGTCTCACGGCTTCTGTCCGCCATTTTTTGTTATTGATCAAGAGTACACCTGCATTAAAGCCAACCCCAACTCCAAAACAAGATGGTGTGGCAGCTAGGTAGTTTTCCCCTAAATCCATTTCAAAGAGGGGCGTCAAATCAACCGTCACTACCAGATCACTGTCCAAGTAAAGAACCTTGTCCTCTTCGACAAAATCAGGGATAAAATAACGTGCAAAGGTCATGTGATTGATATGGGGCAGTTTGTTGCTCCAGTTCATCTGAAACTGGGCGCCAAGCATCTTGACATCCACTAACTCACCACCGATTTGCTCTACTATCGGTCTGAGAGCACGAAACCACTCCTGGGGAATATCCTGGTTAAAGATATAGACCTTGACATGGCTATTATGGTAGCAGAGAGATTTGAGTGCTGTTTCAATCTGACGAATATAGGCATAATCTCCTGCGAGAACAATTGTTTTTTTCATTTAGTTTCCTTCAGTTCACAACGACTGCTTCTGTGACTCCAAAAGCGTGCGGATAGACTCGATCATTTGATTTACGGCTGCTGGTGAGTAGACATGACTGCAACCACTCAAGTCATGACTAGTGGTCTCAAAAGCAAATATAGGGATTTCTCTTTGCTGCACCTCTTGGATAATGTTTGCAATTTCATCCTCATGATTGATATCCAAGTAAAAGTCAATCTTTTCCAAGACTTTTCTGACATTCATGGGATTAAAGTAAGGATAGAGGCGTACATTTAGATGTGATTGCAAGTTCATGATTTCCGGCGCAAAATTGGTATGAGCTAGGATAGAGAACTCTACATCGGGCAGTTCTTGGATTAGGTGCTCGATTCTCTCTATGTGACACGTATTGGTAAAAATAGCGGTCGCATACTGGGGAGCTTGAACTAAAGATGCCAATCCTTTATGGAAGTCACATTTTTTCATGACGATATCAGACCACTCTAGTCCGTAGTAAAACCACCATTCCTCCCTGAAACGATTGAGGTTGATTTGGTACCAAGGCTTGTCCCCAGTATAATGAATAATCTTGGCTGTCTTCTCAGTAGCAAGAGAGTCCCTATACCAAGAATCCATCTGGTAATTTCGAGCCACTGTATCCATACCAACCATAAAATTATAGGTGGCTAGCAGCGGTTTCCAACGACCTTCAAAAAGGTGATTTAACACGCCCTGATCGCCAAAAACTTGGTCATGCAGTTGGTCTGTCAAACTCAACAAGTGCTCCGTCACCTTTTCCTGGCGCCAGAGAGCCACATTAATCAGCAAGACACCTGCATTAAAAGTGCTAGGAACTAGAGCATCTGCTACAGCAGCTACTGGCCAGTCTGCCATGTCTTCTAAAAAGAGTTCATCTAAGTTTGATCTAACGATGATATCCGAATCCAGGTACAAGGCTAGGTCTTCGCTGACATATTGAGGTATAAAATAACGAAAGAAAGTTGCATAACTTAGGTGGGCTAGTGGCAAACTATACCCTTTCAAACCTTGATGACTAATCTTGACATTGATGATTTTTGAGGCTAGAGGTTCTAAACGTCTCTCCATGAGCTGAAACCATTCGGATGGCAAATCATCATTGAAAACATAAAAAGTCACTGCTCGGTTATGGGCGCAGATTGATTTGATTGTTGTTTCAATCTTGTCCATATAAGCATTATCACCACCGAGTACAATGGCTTTTTGAAGCTCTTTTTTCATTTCGTCCCCTTTTCTTTTCACATTCTTTTGGCTACTTTTCTACTACTATAGTTCTGATTTTTTCGATGATTATCTCACCTTCCTATTATACCTTTTCCCCTAGTTTATTTCAAACTCAAAAGAGGATTTTCCCCTTCTCACATATAGAAAAAACCTTTGAAAAATCATGTTTTCAAAGGTTTTCCATTTTACTATTTATTCATTGATTTTTATATCTTATCAATGACTTTCTTGATCGTCATTCTGACCCTTCTTGGCAAGAAGACCGATACCTGTCACAGCTGCCAATGCTCCCAATAAAGCAGATGCTACCGAAGTCGACGCTCCTGTATTTGGCAAGACTTGTTTTGGCTTGCTTGAAGCGGATTGACCTTGGCTTGCAATGTTTGCCATTGAGAGAGAGGTGCTTGTTAAAGTAGATGCCAGAGCACTTGCAGACGCAGATCTACTAATAGAATCTGAAGTCGAGAGACTAGCGCTAATCGAAGCTGACTCGCTCACAGACATACTTGCTGAAACCGAAGTACTTTCTAGTGTCGATTCACTGGCTAACATGCTAGCTGAGAGTGATGCGCTCGTTGAAATAGATTCACTCACTGATGTACTTGCTGAGATTGAGGCACTTTCCAATGCTAACTCGTCTGCTAGCATACTTGCAGAAGTTGAAGTACTTGTTGAGGCTGATTGGCTAGCACTTACTGAAGCTGATTCACTTGTACTTGCAGATGCTGATTGACTAGCGCTCAATGAAGCGGACTGACTCGAGCTTACTGAGGCTGATTGACTCGAGCTTACAGATGCTGATCGACTAGCACTCGCTGAAGCGGATTCGCTTGAGCTTACCGAAGCGGACTGACTCGAACTGGCTGAGGCGGATTGGCTAGCGCTCGCTGAAGCGGACTGGCTGGCACTGACTGAAGCCGATTCGCTTGAGCTTACTGAGGCGGACTGGCTAGCACTCGCTGAAGCGGATTGACTAGCACTTACTGATGCTGATTCACTTGTGCTTACTGAGGCTGATTGACTCGAACTTGCTGAAGCAGATTCACTTGCGCTGGCTGAAGCGGATTGACTGGCACTTGCTGAGGCTGATTGACTCGAGCTTACTGAAGCGGATTCGCTTGAGCTTGCAGATGCAGACTGGCTGGAGCTTACTGAAGCAGATTCGCTTGAACTTACTGAAGCGGACTGGCTAGCACTCGCTGAAGCTGATTCGCTTGCGCTCGCTGATGCGGACTGGCTTGAGCTCACCGATACAGATTGGCTTGAGCTTACTGAAGCAGATTGACTGGAGCTTACAGATGCAGACTGACTCGAGCTCGCTGAGGCTGATTGACTTGCACTCGCTGAAGCTGACTGACTTGCACTTGCCGATACAGACTCACTTGTGCTTACTGAGGCTGATTGGCTCGCACTCGTTGACGCTGATTGGCTCGAACTTACTGAAACAGATTGACTAGCACTTACTGAGGCGGATTGACTCGAGCTGACTGATGCTGACTCACTCGCACTCGCCGATACAGACTCACTTGCGCTCACTGATGCCGATTCACTCGAACTTACTGAAGCGGATTCGCTGGAGCTTGCAGATGCAGACTGGCTGGAGCTTACTGAAGCAGATTCGCTTGAACTTACTGAAGCGGACTGGCTAGCACTCGCTGAAGCTGATTCGCTTGCGCTCGCTGAGGCAGATTGACTGGCACTCACCGAAGCAGACTGGCTAGCACTCGCTGAAGCAGACTGGCTTGAGCTTACCGATGCAGATTGACTTGAGCTTACTGAAGCCGATTCGCTTGAACTTACGGACGCTGACTCACTCGAACTCACTGAGGCGGATTGACTTGCACTCGCTAAAGCGGACTGGCTGGAGCTCACCGATACAGATTGGCTTGAGCTTGCAGATGCAGACTGACTTGCGCTTATTGAGACTGACTGGCTGGCGCTCGCTGAAGCGGATTGACTGGCACTCAATGATGCTGATTGGCTCGAACTTACTGAGACAGACTGACTTGAGCTTACGGATGCTGATTGACTGGCACTTACTGATGCAGACTGACTAGCGCTCGCTGAGGCGGATTGGCTTGAGCTTGCTGAGGCGGATTGACTCGAACTTACTGAGGCAGACTGACTCGAGCTCACTGAAGCTGATTGGCTCGAGCTGGTTGAGGCGGATTGGCTAGCGCTCACTGAGGCAGATTCGCTTGAACTTACTGAGGCGGACTGGCTGGTGCTTGCTGAAGCTGATTGGCTTGAACTTACAGACGCAGATTGGCTCGAACTCACTGAAGCGGATTGACTTGAGCTCACTGACGCTGATTGACTCGAGCTCGCTGAGGCTGATTCGCTTGAACTTACTGAGGCTGATTGGCTAGCGCTCGCTGAAGCAGATTGGCTCGAACTTACTGAAACAGATTGACTAGCACTTACTGAAGCGGATTCGCTGGCGCTTACTGAGGCGGATTCGCTGGCGCTTACTGAGGCTGATTGGCTAGCACTTACCGATGCTGACTGGCTCGAACTTACCGATGCTGATTGGCTTGAACTTACCGATGCTGATTGGCTAGCACTCGCTGAAGCGGATTGACTAGAGCTCACTGACGCTGATTGGCTCGCACTCGCTGACGCTGACTGACTCGAACTTACCGATGCTGATTGACTCGAGCTCACTGAAGCAGACTGACTCGAGCTTACCGATGCAGACTGACTCGAACTTACTGAAGCGGACTGGCTTGAGCTGACCGATGCGGACTGACTTGCACTTACAGATGCCGATTGGCTTGAACTTACGGAAGCTGACTGGCTGGCGCTGACTGAAGCAGATTGGCTAGCACTTGCTGAAGCCGATTGACTTGAGCTTACCGATGCAGACTGACTTGAACTCACTGACGCTGACTGGCTAGAACTTGCAGATGCTGATTGGCTGGAACTTACTGAAGCAGACTGACTCGAGCTTACCGATGCAGATTCACTCGAACTTGCTGAAGCCGATTGGCTCGAACTCACCGATGCTGATTGACTTGCACTCACTGACACCGATTGACTGGAGCTGGCTGATGCAGACTGGCTAGCGCTGGCTGAAGCGGATTGGCTATTACTTACTGAAATTGACGCTTGATTTGGCGTAATTTGCCCATTAAACACATCTGAAATCAAACCATCTACTGTCGTACTAGCAGTCACTGGTCCACTTGGAAGTCGTCCTCCATTGCGATCATATACTTTCTTCAAGTCAGTTGCAGTAAAGGTTACACTGGTAGAACTCCCTGTTGCCTGTTTGGTAAATACTTCACCTGCAATTGTTAAAGTAACTGTCCCACCTGGAGCAACCCCATCTACCGTAATCGCTTGATTTGAGAGCCCACCTTTTTCGTTAAGATATTGATTCTCTATCCTCGGCGTCTGAGGACGCACAGTAAAGCTCACGTCAATTTCATCCGTACTTCCATCTGGATATGTCACCACGGCTGTTAACTTATGACGACCAGCTGGTAAATCTGTATTGGTTCCAGATTTCCAAGTATAGGTAGTTTTAGTTCCCTTAGTAATTCCTGTAGTAGGTAATTCTGGCGTCCCTGTAGCATTCGTGATGTACTGACTGGCTTCACCAACAGAAACAGTCCCTGAATTGGCCGTTAGAGTAAAGTTTCGACTCACCTCAGCATTGATAGCTGGTTCGTACTTTTCAGACTGAGCATGGACTTCAAATTGAATTGCGGCAGGGTTGGCTGTTAAATCTTTTACAAGACCTACGTCAGTAGTATTTCCGCTAAAATTACCTTCCTGATCATAGGTGAAAACATAACGGGTCCACAAACTATTTATTGCTTGATTTTTTCCAACAGAACCCGTGATTGAAACGGTGAAAGGATTTGATGCTGTAGCATTTCCATCTTTGGCTAGTTTATTTGTCGGAACAATCATTCTGATACTTTGACCATTACTCGTAGTGAATGAGACAACAGTTGAAGTAGCCGGATAGGCCGCGGGAACAGCAGTAGGAACAAATTTTGCATGTTCAATTCGACCACTGTTATCAGTAAACTCAATGGTCGCAGAAAAATTTTCTTCTCGATAAATTTTAAATTTTTGTCCTTCTAGAACTGCGCCACCTGTAACGGTTATTTTCTGAAGTTCTGGCTTCTCAGTATCCCTAGCAGCTCTGAAGCTAGCGGTATTTGAAGCTTTGGTCAGAGCTTGTCCATTTCTGCTGTCACGAAGTCCAGAGTTGGCACGTAACACAGCATTTGCAATGCTATTTCGAGCTTCTGTAGCTTTTTGTAAGATAGCGGCAAGGTCAGAAACCTCCCTTTTCAAGGATTCTACTATCTCATTTTTCGCTAGACTAGCCTTCGTGATTGCCTCATCCGAGTTTGGAAGTCCCTGCGCTTGAGCTAGAAATTGCCCAATCTCGGCTGATAAGGATTCTAATTTCTTCCGTTTTTCTTCATTTTGTTTTTCCGTCATGGCAACGGAAGTCATTGTAAGACCTGATTCAGCCGTCGCACCTTCATTCTTTACAAGACCAGACTGACTTTGAGGCAAGGATTCTGTAGAAAAATCAACTGCTTTTAATTCTTTTGAAGGTTGTGATTCTTTCACTGTCTCCCGAGCTGACTCACTTGCTTGGTACTGACTTTGAACACCAACTGAAGCTCTCTCTGACAGAGCACTATTCGCTTGATTTCGTGTTCCAAGTGATTCACTTGAACTAGCAGTTACACTTTGACTGTTTACCAAGGATTGACTAGTAGCAGCAGATTGGCTCATAGACTGGCTTACGCTAGAAGAGCTTGAGGCACTGATAGACTGACTCGTAGAGGCAGATTGACTGGCACTCTGCGAATTGAATTCTGACAAGGACTGGCTTTGACTAGTAGACAAAGACAGACTCGCAGTATCCTGATGATCCTGTGTCGTCCCCAGTACTACTGAATCTCTCGTCGCCAGAGTATCTTTTGATTCGACAGTCTTTTCAACGGCGACTGCATCATTGGCATAAACACGCGTTTGCGTCGCAGCAAAACCACCTAAGATCGTCCCCGTAGCTGCTATCCCTTTCAAGACATCCAAGCCGGTCAACTTCTGACCTTCTTGCCTTTCGACCATTTCTGTCTTTACTTGGCTCGCATCCGCGCTTCCACGCATCACCTTAAATAAGCCAAAAAGGGAAGTCGAGGCCCGTAGCCAATGCTTCCCTGATTTGATTAATTTAAACCGAGTTACACGGTCTGTTTCTCTATATTCACCCTTCTGGCGTCTAAAAAACATGTTCATCCCCTCAACTTGAAAAAGATCTATTCACCTATAAAATACTATCTTCTTATTATATACCAAATATACCTACAATTCAATATCTATAACTAACTCTAAAGAAAGAAAATGATTTCAAAAATAACTTGATTTCAAATCTATTCTGTTTTTTCAATATAATCTTCATTTTATTAAACTATTAATATATTTTATTTATTTTTTAATCATTTCGAACTGCTTTAAAAATTGAGCAAACAGTTCCAATTACTCAGGGAATTAATTTTTATTCAAAATGTAGAAAAAGTCCATGAATCAATAGCATCCACAGACTTTTAGGAGTAGAGTATTTAAAAGTAGTTTCACAAATGAATCAATGAGGCCGGTAGCCGAGGTAACTTTCTATCCTTTCCAACAAAAAAATCCACGAATCGAAACCATTCGTGGGATTTTTTACGAAGCATTAAAGTAAAATGCCATACTGATTAGTAGACACAAAGAGGCGAAAACGATTATTTTTCGCCGATGAATTAGTGAGGCAGGTTGCTAGCCCTCTCACTACCCGTTACAACGGAAAAATCCACGAATCGATAATATTCGTGGATTTTTCCTAGTGAAGCGTTTAGGTAAGCCGATTTTACACTACGACACGGAGTTTGGCAAATCGGTTCTATTTGCCAAACGTAGTTAGTAAGGCAGTTAGCTAGTTCGCCAAATAGCGACTAGCGTCCAACAATTAGGAACTTTAGTTCCAATTGTTGGTGCTGAGTTACATCTTCTCCTCCAACTCTACGTCTGGATACTTATCCGCAAACCAGCGAAGGGCAAAGTCATTTTCAAAGAGGAAGACTGGTTGGTCAAAACGGTCTTTGGCCAAGATATTGCGGCTTGAGGACATCCGTTCATCCAAGTCCTCAGGCTTGATCCAACGAACGGTCTTTTTACCCATCGGGCTCATGACTACTTCTGCATTGTACTCGCCTTCCATGCGGTGCTTAAAGACTTCAAACTGAAGTTGTCCGACAGCACCCAGCATGTACTCGCCTGTTTGGTAATTCTTATAAAGCTGAATAGCTCCTTCCTGCACCAATTGTTCGATACCCTTGTGGAAGGATTTTTGCTTCATGACGTTCTTAGCAGAAACTTTCATGAAAATCTCAGGGGTAAAGGTTGGCAGTGGTTCAAATTCAAACTTGTTTTTTCCAACCGTCAAGGTGTCCCCAACCTGATAAGTACCTGTATCGTAAACCCCGATGATATCTCCTGCAACAGCGTTTGTCACATTCTCACGACTTTCCGCCATAAACTGGGTAACATTAGAAAGCTTGGCAGTCTTACCAGTACGAGGCAGATTGACACTCATCCCTCGCTCAAACTCACCTGATACGATACGGACAAAGGCAATGCGGTCACGGTGACGAGGGTCCATGTTGGCTTGGATTTTAAAGACAAATCCAGAAAAATCCTTGTCATAAGGATCGACAATTTCGCCGTCTGTTTTCTTGTGTCCATGTGGCTCTGGAGCAAACTTAAGGAAAGTCTCAAGGAAGGTCTGCACACCAAAGTTAGTCAAGGCTGATCCAAAAAATACCGGAGTCAAATCACCTGCAAGAATAGCTTCCTCCGAGAATTCATTTCCAGCTTCATTCAAAAGTTCAATATCCTCTTTGACTTGCTCGTAGAATGGATTGTTGCCAAAGAGCTTGTCCCCATCTTCTAGACTGGCAAAACGCTCATCCCCTTTATAGAGTTCCAAGCGTTGGTTATAGAGGTCATACAAGCCTTCAAAGGCTTTCCCCATCCCGATGGGCCAGTTCATCGGATAGCTGGCAATACCTAGGACTTCTTCCAACTCCTGCAAGAGATCCAGTGGCTCACGACCATCACGGTCCAGCTTGTTCATAAAGGTAAAGACTGGAATGCCACGGTGCTTGACAACCTCAAACAATTTCTTGGTTTGGGCCTCGATACCCTTGGCAGAATCGACGACCATGACCGCAGCATCCACCGCCATTAAGGTACGATAGGTATCCTCTGAGAAATCCTCGTGCCCTGGAGTGTCTAGGATGTTGACGCGTTTGCCGTCGTAGTCAAATTGCATCACAGATGAAGTGACCGAAATCCCACGTTGTTTCTCGATATCCATCCAGTCAGACTTAGCAAAAGTCCCTGTTTTCTTCCCTTTTACAGTACCAGCCTCACGAATCTCGCCCCCAAAGTAGAGCAACTGCTCAGTGATGGTTGTTTTCCCCGCGTCCGGGTGGGAGATGATGGCAAAGGTACGGCGTTTCTTAATTTCTTCTTGAATAGTCATATCTTCTCTTTCTTTTCTTTTAGGATAATAGTGAATGCTATATTTTATTTTATATTTTTACATCGGAATATTCCAATCCTTTCAACTTACCTATTATAGCGAATTTCAGGGAGTTTTTCAATTGCTCATCTGATGAAAAGGTAAGCTAGAGTACTGATTTTACCTGATTTCTCTTTTGCCACCGTTTCTTGAACAAGATATCAAAGAGAACCAGAGCCAGCGAAAGGATGACGGACACAAGAAGATATTTTAACCACAAGGGGGCATCCGGAATAAAAGGTGTCTTGTTTAACAAACCATAATTTCCACCCGTCACCTGATTAACCCCAACTAGAAAGAGGTTGAGAATAAAGGTATAGGCTACAATCATATATTTCTTGAGCAAGGTCTTGTCATAGTGATTCATCAAGTAAATCAAGGAATTCACTAGAAGGGCATAGTGCCCAATCAAAAATGAAAAGCTGGTGATATGGGGAAAATCATAGGGGTCAAAAACGGGGTAAACCAGCGCAAAGACCGCTCCACTTGCTCCTAAGAGGGCGAAATATTGCTTGCTCCGCCATTTATCTGGCAAGAAAACCACCGCAAACATAGCCAAACGGCAATGGTAAAAAGGAAGGCTATTAGAAAAGGGAATTCCAAAACCAACATACCAACTATAAAGGGCTAGTAACTGGAGGATCTGAATCCCCTTAAACAAGCGGACAAATTTCGGATTATTGTGATAAGCAAGTGCTCCATAAATACAAAGCACTAAAGTAAGCATCATAATCCCATACCAAAAGAGTGAAATGGGAGGAGGAACCGTTTGAGATCTGGTGATAAATTGATGGAACATATTCTATCCTAACTCTTATTTTTTCTATTCTCTAGTTTAACCATTATAGCGAATTAAAAGCGATTTTTCAATTTCTATTTCTTTTCAGTTTGGCTCCCTTATTTATAGGAAAATATGGTAAAATAGAACAGACTAAAAATCATCATTTCACGAAAGGATGCAAGATGAAAATTACGCAAGAAGAGGTAACACACGTTGCCAATCTTTCAAAATTAAAATTCTCTGAAGAAGAAACTGCTGCCTTTGCGACAACCTTGTCTAAAATTGTTGACATGGTTGAATTGCTAGGCGAAGTGAACACAACTGGTGTCGCACCTACTACGACCATGGCTGACCGCAAGACTGTACTCCGCCCTGATGTGGCTGAAGAAGGAACAGACCGCGATCGCTTGTTTAAAAACGTACCTGAAAAAGAAAACTACTATATCAAGGTACCAGCTATCCTAGACGATGGAGGAGATGCCTAATGACTTTTAATAACAAAACTATTGAAGACTTGCACAACCTCCTTGTCTCTAAGGAAATTTCAGCAACTGAATTGATCCAAGCAACGCTTGAAGATATTAAATCTCGAGAAACAGCTATCAACGCATTTGTCACTATCGCCGAGGAGCAAGCCCTCGCTCAAGCTAAGGCTATTGATGAAGCTGGAATTGACGTGGACAATGTTCTTTCAGGAATTCCACTGGCTGTTAAGGATAATATCTCTACCGACGGTATCCTCACAACTGCTGCCTCAAAAATGCTCTACAACTACGAGCCTATCTTTGATGCGACAGCCGTTGCCAATGCCAAAGCCAAAGGTATGATTGTTGTTGGGAAAACCAACATGGACGAGTTTGCCATGGGTGGTTCAGGTGAGACTTCCCACTATGGTACCACTAAAAATGCTTGGGACCACAGCAAGGTTCCTGGTGGTTCATCAAGTGGTTCAGCCGCAGCTGTAGCTTCAGGGCAAGTCCGCTTGTCACTTGGTTCTGATACGGGTGGTTCCATCCGCCAACCTGCCGCCTTCAACGGGATTGTTGGTCTCAAACCAACCTACGGAACGGTTTCTCGTTTCGGTCTCATTGCCTTCGGTAGCTCATTAGACCAGATTGGCCCTTTCGCTCCAACTGTTAAAGAAAATGCCCTCTTGCTCAATGCGATTGCCAGCGAAGATGCTAAAGACTCTACTTCTGCTCCTGTCCGCATTGCCGACTTTACTTCAAAAATTGGTCAAGACATCAAGGGAATGAAAATTGCTTTGCCTAAGGAATACCTTGGTGAAGGGATTGACCCAGAGGTTAAGGAAACCATTCTGAATGCAGCCAAACACTTTGAAAAACTTGGTGCCATCGTCGAAGAAGTCAGCCTTCCTCACTCTAAATACGGTGTTGCCGTTTACTACATCATCGCTTCATCAGAAGCCTCATCAAACTTGCAACGCTTTGACGGTATCCGTTATGGCTACCGCGCAGAAGATGCAAGCAACCTTGATGAAATCTATGTAAACAGCCGTAGCCAAGGTTTCGGTGAAGAAGTGAAACGCCGTATCATGCTTGGAACATTTAGCCTTTCATCAGGTTACTATGATGCCTACTACAAGAAAGCTGGTCAGGTCCGTACCCTCATTATCCAAGATTTCGAAAACGTCTTTGCGGATTACGACTTAATTTTGGGACCAACTGCACCAAGCGTTGCCTACGACTTGGATTCTCTCAACCACGACCCAGTTGCCATGTACTTGGCTGATCTTTTGACCATCCCCGTCAACTTGGCAGGTCTTCCAGGAATTTCGATTCCTGCTGGATTTGCTCAAGGTCTCCCAGTCGGTCTCCAATTGATCGGTCCTAAATACTCTGAGGAAACCATTTACCAAGCTGCTGCTGCCTTTGAAGCAACAACAGACTACCACAAACAACAACCCGTGATTTTTGGAGGTGACAACTAATGAACTTTGAAACAGTCATTGGACTTGAAGTCCACGTAGAGCTCAACACCAATTCAAAAATCTTCTCACCTACTTCTGCCCACTTTGGAAATGACCAAAATGCCAACACTAACGTGATTGACTGGTCCTTCCCAGGAGTTCTGCCAGTTCTCAATAAAGGTGTTGTCGATGCTGGTATCAAGGCAGCTCTTGCCCTCAATATGGACATCCACAAGAAGATGCACTTTGACCGCAAGAACTACTTCTATCCTGATAATCCAAAAGCCTACCAAATTTCTCAGTTTGATGAACCAATCGGCTACAACGGCTGGATTGAAGTGGAGCTAGAAGACGGCACGACTAAGAAAATCGGTATCGAACGCGCTCACCTAGAAGAAGATGCTGGTAAAAATACCCACGGTACAGATGGCTACTCTTATGTAGACCTCAACCGCCAAGGGGTGCCTTTGATTGAGATCGTGTCTGAAGCCGACATGCGTTCTCCTGAAGAAGCCTATGCTTATCTAACTGCCCTCAAGGAAGTCATCCAGTACGCTGGCATTTCAGACGTTAAGATGGAAGAAGGTTCTATGCGTGTGGATGCTAACATCTCGCTTCGTCCTTATGGTCAAGAAAAATTCGGTACCAAAACTGAGTTGAAAAACCTCAACTCCTTCTCGAACGTTCGCAAGGGTCTTGAGTACGAAGTCCAACGTCAGGCTGAAATTCTTCGCTCAGGTGGTCAAATCCGCCAAGAAACACGCCGTTACGATGAAGCTAACAAGGCAACCATCCTCATGCGTGTCAAGGAAGGCGCTGCTGACTACCGCTACTTCCCAGAACCAGACCTACCCCTCTTTGAAATCTCAGATGAGTGGATTGAGGAAATGCGCACTGAATTGCCAGAGTTTCCAAAGGAACGCCGTGCACGCTACGTTGCTGACCTTGGCTTGTCAGACTACGATGCTAGTCAGTTGACTGCAAATAAGGTCACTTCTGACTTCTTTGAAAAAGCTGTTGCACTCGGTGGCGATGCCAAACAAGTTTCTAACTGGCTCCAAGGTGAAGTTGCTCAGTTCTTGAACGCCGAAGGTAAAACACTAGAACAAATCGAATTGACACCAGAAAACTTGGTAGAAATGATTGCCATCATCGAAGACGGCACGATCTCTTCTAAGATTGCCAAGAAAGTCTTTGTCCACCTAGCTAAAAATGGCGGTGGCGCGCGTGAATACGTGGAAAAAGCAGGCTTGGTGCAAATCTCAGATCCAGATGTTCTGATTCCAATCATCCACCAAGTCTTTGCGGATAACGAAGCTGCCGTTGCCGACTTCAAGTCAGGCAAACGCAACGCAGACAAGGCCTTCACAGGATTCCTTATGAAGGCAACCAAAGGCCAAGCCAACCCACAAGTTGCCCTTAAACTCCTTGCACAAGAATTGGCGAAGTTGAAAGAAAGTGAGTAATTCGCTAGTAGCCACCCAGTAGTCTAGCCAACTACCTTTCCAATCATATAGTTAGGAGACACATGAAGAAGTTTTATGCTCTTTTAATGACCTGTTTATTACTTGTTTTTCTATCCGTGCCTCAACTCGTTGATGCGGGTGTCGGACATTCCAGAAGTGGAGGGAGTAGCCGCAGTAGCTCCAGAAGTAGCAGCCGCTCAAGTGGAGGTGGAAGTCGTTCTGGTGGCTCATCCTACCACTACTACCGCTCTGGATATGGATCATCCTCTGACAGTTCTGCTAGCTCTCCCTACCTAGGATTTATGTTCATATTAGTCGGAGGAATCATACTAGTTGTTATCGTCAAATCCTTGCAGAATAAATCTGGAGATTCGAGTTCAACCTATACTAGTAATGATTATCAAACGCTCCACCATCGAGTTGAGCACAACACACTGGCCATTAGTCGTGTGACATACGGGGATCCAAACTTTGACGCGGAAGCCTTCACATCTTGGGTTAAGGAAGTCTACCTTAAATTGCAGGTTGCCTGGACTGAAAAAAATTGGAACTCTGTCCGCGCTTTGGAAAGCACCAGTCTCTACTCTCAACATAGCACCCAACTCGAAGACCATATTCGAGCTAAAACAACCAATGTTTTAGAGAAAGTTTGTATCGAAAATGTTCGCATCAAGGAATTTATTGAAAATCCTGATGGAAACGACACCTTAGTGGTGATCCTGTCATCTACCTTGCGTGACTATGTCATTGATGATGAGACTCGCCGTGTCCTTGAAGGAGACCCTAAAAAAGATCTCTTCACCGTGTATCAATTGAACTTTATCCGTCAACACGGTAGCCAAACGCAAGCAGTCAATCCAGACGAAGTTGTGAGCGACCACTGTCCAAACTGTGGCGCCCCTTTGAAAATCTCTGCAGTTAGCGAGTGCGACTACTGTGGTGCCAATCTCTCTCGCAGTCCAAACCAATGGGTACTCGATACCTATGATGTTGTGGATGAAGACGAGCTTTATAATTAGGAGGAATTATGGGATTTATACGTGCAGCCTTATCAGCAGGCTTAAATAGTTTTAATGATAGTAAATTCAAGGAAGCCATTGTCCTTCCAGATAATGTCTCTGGCGACGCCTTGGCCGTCAAGGGACAATTGCTCACTAAAGATCCAGATGGACGTTCTCGTCACAGCAATCAAAATACTGGACTTTTGTCAGATGGCAGTGTGGTTATCGTTCCTCAAGGTTATACTGCTGTTTTGGTAAACAACGGTACCTTCCTTGGTGAAGTCCTCGAAGCTGGTAGCCACGAATGGCAAGCCGGTGATAACGCCTGGCTCCTTGAAAAAGGTGGTTTAAAAGGCACTTGGGAAAACTTTAAAAACCGTTTCTCTTTTGGTGGACAAGTCATCACCCAACAGGAAATCATCTTTATCCGCATGCAACCCATCGCGGGCAATAAGTTCGGCACACAAAATGCGGTAGAATACTTCAGCGAACGTTACCAACAACTGCTCAACATCCGTTTCTACGGCTTGTTTGATGTAAAAATAGCAGACCCAGTCCTCTTCTACGTGAGTTCTGTTAGCCGTCAAATTACTGACGGACAGCCATTCACTCTCCAGGAT
Organism: Streptococcus oralis; assembly: GCF_016127915.1. Lineage (NCBI taxonomy): Bacteria > Bacillati > Bacillota > Bacilli > Lactobacillales > Streptococcaceae > Streptococcus > Streptococcus oralis. The sequence continues at coordinate 729,962 of NZ_CP066059.1, forward strand.
GTAGCTCAAGGAACGCTCCGTCAAAGTATTGCACCGAAAATTGCGATTGCCATTGCCAAATATACCAACGAAAACAAGGTTGATATTTATAGCCTCAATGCCAATCAAGACATCTTTAACGAACTCGCTAAACAAGAGGTCAACAAGGTTTGGACAGGTCTCTACGGGATTGAAGCAACTAACATCTTGCTTGAAGACCTCAGCTACGACCAAGAAAGTCTTGATATCGTTCGTAAACTTGATAGTGAACTCGTGGCAATGAAGTACAACACGATTGAAATCGAAGAACGCCGTGCTCGCAACGAAGCGCTCATTGCTGCAGCTTCCAACGAAGGAAATGGCAATGGGATGAACATGTTTATGGGCATGAATCTTGGCCAAACTCTCGGTGGTCAACTAAGCCAACAAGTTCAAAATCAAGCACCGGCTCAAAACACTGGACAAACTGCCAGCAAGAATTTTTACATCGAAGTCGATGGAAAATACGTCCTCGTTACTAAAGACGAAGATGGTAATATCGTACCAGTCAACTAATTAAGCTCCTTCTGATATTTGAGTAATGTTGTCTTTTATGGTACAATAAAGAGTAAATTATTTATTAAAGAGGTAAAAACATGATTGAAGCAAGTAAATTAAAGGCTGGTATGACCTTTGAAACAGCTGACGGAAAATTGATCCGCGTTTTGGAAGCTAGCCACCACAAACCAGGTAAAGGAAACACAATCATGCGTATGAAATTGCGCGATGTCCGTACTGGTTCTACATTTGACACAAGCTATCGTCCAGAGGAAAAATTTGAACAAGCTATCATCGAGACTGTCCCAGCTCAATACTTGTACAAAATGGATGACACAGCCTACTTCATGAACACAGAAACTTACGACCAATACGAAATTCCTGTAGTCAACGTTGAAAACGAGTTGCTTTACATCCTTGAAAACTCTGATGTGAAGATCCAATTCTACGGAACTGAAGTGATTGGTGTCACCGTTCCTACTACTGTTGAATTGACAGTTACAGAAACTCAACCATCTATCAAAGGTGCTACTGTTACAGGTTCTGGTAAACCAGCAACGATGGAAACTGGACTTGTCGTAAACGTTCCAGACTTCATCGAAGCAGGACAAAAACTCGTTATCAACACTGCAGAAGGAACTTACGTTTCTCGTGCCTAATCTCTAGAAAGAGGTCATTCTATGGGAATTGAAGAACAACTTGGCGAAATCGTTATCGCCCCACGTGTACTTGAAAAAATTATTGCTATCGCTACTGCGAAGGTAGAGGGGGTACACTCTTTTTCAAACAAATCAGTATCTGACACCCTTTCAAAACTTTCTCTCGGCCGTGGTGTTTATCTTAAAAACGTGGACGAAGAACTCACAGCAGATATCTATCTCTACCTTGAGTACGGAGTAAAAGTTCCTAAGGTAGCTGTTGCGATCCAGAAAGCTGTTAAAGATGCGGTCCGCAATATGGCTGATGTAGAACTCGCTGCTATCAATGTTCACGTTGCAGGTATCGTTCCAGATAAAACACCAAAACCAGAATTGAAAGATCTATTTGACGAGGACTTCCTCAATGACTAGTCCACTATTAGAATCTAGACGCCAACTCCGTAAATGCGCTTTTCAAGCTCTCATGAGCCTTGAATTCGGTACGGATGTCGAAACTGCTTGTCGTTTCGCTTATACTCATGATCGTGAAGATACGGATGTGCAACTTCCAGCCTTTTTGACAGAGCTAGTTTCTGGTGTTCAGGCTAAAAAGGAAGAACTAGACAAGCAAATCACACAGCATTTAAAAGCAGGTTGGACCATCGAGCGATTAACGCTCGTGGAGAGAAACCTCCTTCGCTTGGGAGTCTTTGAAATCACTTCATTTGACACTCCACAGTTGGTTGCTGTTAATGAAGCTATCGAGCTTGCAAAGGACTTCTCAGATCAAAAATCTGCCCGCTTTATCAACGGACTGCTCAGCCAGTTTGTAACAGAAGAACAGTAAATAGAAAAAGTGTTTGACAAATATCAAACACTTTTTCTTTGACTCCTACTATCTAAAAAAATGATAATAGACATAATTGTAAACAAAAATCCAGATGGGTTTTGCATAAATGAGAAAGTTGAAAAAACTATGGCACAGGATGGTGATTTTTAGGTTCTTTGTCCAACGGTAGACAAAGGCATAGAAGAAACCACCTAAACTATAAATAATCAAACTGATAGGATCGCGGTGAGTTAGGATCAAATGACTAAGTCCAAAGATAAGAGCAGATAAGATAACGTCCAGATAGTACTTGGACTGGGGGAAAAAGGTATTCATAAAATACCCTCTATGAATCAGTTCCTCTAATATAGGTGCGACGACTACTGTTAAACTAAAACTGAGAGCAGTTGATAGAAAAGTTGGTTGCCCATTGGAGTATAGAATCGAAAGAAGGTCTTGAAAGATATACTTGTTATCAATTAGGTGATGAAACTGTAACTGAAAAGCATCCACCAATTGACGATCAAAATAAGTAGCCACTAGACCAACTACAAGGTAAAAAAATCTTGACTTCTTTGAACCCTTTTTTTCAAAAATATAGAGCATCTCTTTCTTTTTGAGCCAGTAGATAAATAATAGCAAAAGAGCTATTACTTCAACTGTTAAAAAGATAGAATAGCCATCTATCCCCCACCCTAAAAACTTAGTTAGATGCATAATCCCTAACTCTGGTAGATAAACCGATAGGAATACCAGTGATGTATAGACTCCCAAATGACCTAGGTTTTTCATACTTACCCCTTTAAATTATTAGACTATTAAGGTATAATTCCGTAACCATAACCAGTCATTCTATTACGTATTGTACTCGAATCAGTTGCAATGCTGTAAGCATAAGGCCAACTCCAATTTATATCATCAACCAACCAAATCATACCACCGCCTGAGGCTTGTTCTAAGTCCTCAGTTAAAAGAACTGTGAATGTTTCTGTACCTGTCATATCAAGTACCTCCTTAAAATAAATTTTTGTAAGCTAACATCTACAGTATACATCTTTTTTGTCTATTTTATAGTCTATCTCCTCAACTGTCAATTTTTCATCCTGAATTGCATTTTTCCATAAAAAATGAGACCTTTCTAGTCTCATTTAGTCATTCTTAGTATTTTCTAAAGCGTTGGTAACGTTCTTCAATAAGTTGGTCGAGTGGTAGTTCTTGCAACCTATCTAGTTCTGCACACAATTCATTTTTAACGCAACCTAGCAGTTCTTTACTTGACAGTCCTGCCTCTGAGATTACCTTGTCTACGATTCCCATTTCTAGAAGTTCGTGTGAAGTGATTTTCATCAATTCCGCTGCTTCCATAGCACGACTTCCATCCTTCCAAAGGATAGAGGCAAAGCCTTCAGGGCTAAGTACGGCGTAGATTGAGTTTTCTAACATCCAGACACGATTAGCTACGGCTAGAGCTAGGGCCCCACCAGATCCACCTTCACCGATAATAATCGCGATGATTGGAACCTTGAGGTCACTCATTTCCATCAGGTTTCGGGCGATTGCTTCACCTTGTCCACGTTCCTCGGCTCCAACACCTGGGTAAGCACCCGCCGTATTGATAAAGGTCACAACTGGACGGCCAAACTTTTCTGCCTGTTTCATCAGGCGAAGAGCCTTACGATAGCCTTCCGGATGTGGTTGCCCAAAATTTCGTTTGAGGTTGTCATGAAGACTTTTTCCCTTTTGGATACCAACGACAGTTACCGCTTGGTCACCTAACCAGCCAATTCCACCGATAACCGCACCATCATCACGAAAAGAGCGGTCTCCATGCAATTCGATAAATTCATCAAAGATTCCATTGGCAAAATCAAGTGCAGTCAAGCGACTCTGCTCGCGTGCCTCTCTGACTATTTTTGCAATATTCATCCGCGACTTCCTCCATGCAATCTTACTAATTTATCAATTGTTTCAGGCAATTCTCTCCGTTTGACAATTGCATCAACAAATCCATGTTCAAGCAAAAATTCTGCCTTTTGGAAGTCATCCGGCAAGGTCTCACGAACTGTATTTTCGATAACACGACGTCCAGCAAAACCAACCAAACTCTGTGGCTCCGCTAGGATAATATCCCCTTCCATAGCAAAAGAAGCGGTCACCCCACCTGTTGTCGGATCGGTTAAAATAGTTAGGTAAAAAAGTCCTGCCTTGGAATGACGTTGAACTGCCGCAGAAATTTTAGCCATCTGCATCAAGCTCATGATTCCTTCTTGCATACGGGCTCCACCAGAAGCTGTGAAGAGAACGACTGGCAAGTTTTCTACCGTTGCATATTCAAACAAGCGCGTGATTTTTTCACCCACAACGGTTCCCATAGAAGCCATGATAAAGTTTGAATCCATGATCCCAAGGGCAACTTTTTGTCCCTTGATGCTAGCTGTACCAGTTAGTACTGCTTCATCCAAACCTGTCTTTTCACGCATTGTTGCAAGTTTTTTCTGGTAGCCAGGAAAGTTTAATGGATCTTGAGTTTCAATACCTGTAAACATCTCCACAAAGCTACCAGAATCAATCGTCAAATCCAAGCGTTCCTGAGCTGAAATACGGAAAGTATAGCTACAATGGGGACAAATTCGTTCGCTCCCAAGATCCTTTTGGTAAATGGTGTGTTTACAACCAGGACACTGGGAGAAGAGTTCATCCGGAACCTCAGGCTTGGCTTGTGGTTTCTGCCTTACGGAACGGTTAGGATTGATCCGAATATACTTATCCTTTTTACTAAATAGAGCCATAACTCCCCCTTTTAGTTCTCATACTATTTGAAAGTCTATTCTTTTTCTTGGTATTTTGGCAAGAAAGTTTCCATCAAGAAGGAAGTATCGTAGTCACCAGCGATAACTCGGCGGTCTGAAATCAGATCCAACTGGAAGTCTGCATTGGTTTGCACTCCTTCAATATCAAGTTCATAAAGTGCCCGTTGCATCTTCATAAGAGCATCAAAACGATTCTCCCCATGAACAATGATTTTGGCAATCATACTATCATAGTAAGGGGGAATGGTATAACCTGGATAAACTGCTGAGTCCACGCGCAAGCCAACTCCACCACTTGGTAGATAGAGATTGGTAATTTTCCCTGGGCTTGGGGCAAAGTTAAATGCTGGATTTTCTGCATTGATCCGGCACTCGATAGCATGACCTCGTAGGACGATATCTTCTTGTTTGAAAGGTAAAGGTTGACCGGCAGCAATGCGAATCTGTTCCTTCACGATATCAACACCTGAAACAAACTCTGTGACTGGGTGCTCCACTTGCACACGAGTATTCATTTCCATGAAGTAGAAATTGCCACTCGCTTCATCGAGAAGAAATTCAATCGTCCCTGCATTTTCATAGCCAACAGACTCTGCTGCACGAACGGCTGCAGCACCAATTTCATTACGAAGGGTTTTGCCAATCGCAATGGATGGGCTTTCTTCTAAGACCTTTTGGTTATTCCGTTGGAGTGAACAATCCCGTTCACCAAGATGGACAACATGACCCTCTTGGTCCGCAAGAATCTGAACTTCGATATGGCGAGCTGGATAAATCACACGCTCAAGATACATAGCGCCATTTCCAAAGTTGGCCTTGGCTTCACTGGATGCTGTTTCAAAGGCTGCGATCAAGTCTTCTGCCTTTTCAACCTTACGAATCCCTTTTCCACCACCACCTGCCGATGCCTTAAGCATGACTGGATAGCCAATTTTTTCTGCAACTGCAAGCGCCTCTTCAGCTGTGTGAACTTCACCATCAGATCCTGGGATAACTGGAACCCCAGCCTTGATCATTTGCTCACGTGCATTGATCTTATCTCCCATGGTGTCCATCACAGCACCAGAAGGACCGATGAACTTAATTCCCACTTCATCACACATCGTGGCAAACTTGGAGTTTTCGCTAAGAAAACCAAAACCTGGGTGGATGGCTTCTGCTTCTGTCAAGACTGCAGCAGATAAAATAGCGTTGATATTGAGATAAGATTCTGTCGCCTTACCAGGTCCGATACAGATAGCTTCATCCGCTAGGAGTGTGTGAAGAGCTTCCTTATCAGCAGTTGAATAGACTGCTACGGTTGCAATGCCCAATTCACGCGCAGCTCGAATAATGCGAACCGCAATCTCACCACGGTTGGCAATCAAAATTTTACGAAACATGGAGAACCTCCTTAGTTTCCAATTGCAAAGGTAAGAGTACCACTCGCTGCAAGCTTACCATCTACTTCAGCCTTTGCTTCAACCACAGCAATCGTACCACGACGTTTAACAAAAGTAGCCGTCATGACTAATTGGTCACCTGGTACAACTTGCTTCTTGAACTTAACCTTGTCCATGCCAGCGTAGAAGACCAGTTTCCCTTTATTTTCAGGTTTGGACAATTCCAAGACACCAGCAGTCTGAGCCAAGGCTTCCATGATAAGAACACCTGGCATGACTGGGTATTGTGGAAAATGACCATTGAAGAAAGGTTCGTTGATGGTCACATTTTTAATGGCAACAATGGTATCCTCGCTCACTTCCAAGACACGATCCACTAGGAGCATGGGGTAGCGATGGGGTAGAGCTTCTTTAATTCCTTGAATATCGATCATTTGATACGTACCAATCCTTTACCGAACTCAACCATTTCTTCATTTGAAACGAGAATTTCTGTCACCACACCATCCTTAGGTGCAGGAATTTCATTCATGACCTTCATGGCTTCGATGATCACCAAAGTCTGACCTTTTTTAACACTGTCTCCAACTGTGACAAAGGCAGGTTTATCTGGTCCAGCAGCCAAGTAAGCCACCCCTACAAGTAGACTTTCAACGACATCACCCTCTGGAGCAATAGTCGTATCAGCTGGTGCTGGTGCTTCTTCTACTGCACTCTCTACTGGAGTTGAAGGGGCAGAAACTACTGGACTTGCAGCTACTGCTGCTGGCGCTGGAACAACTTGAGCTGGTGCTTCAGAAGCCATTCTTGCTTCATTCTTACTGAACTGCAATTCGTCCGTTCCATTTTTATAAGAAAATTCTCTCAAACTTGATTGGTCAAATTGAGCCATCAAGTCCTTGATCTCATTTAAATTCATAATTATTTATTCTCCCAACGTTTGAAAGCAAGAACCGCATTGTGTCCACCAAAACCAAAAGTGTTTGAAATAGCATAAGGGATTTCTTGCTCCAAGCCTTGTCCATAAACGACGTTTGCTTCGATATAGTCTGATAACTCACTTGTTCCAGCCGTCATTGGTACAAAGTTATGACGCATAGCTTCGATGGTAGCGATGGCTTCTACTGCTCCTGCAGCACCAAGTAAGTGTCCTGTAAAGGACTTGGTTGAAGATACAGGTACTTCTTTACCAAGAACAGCTACGATCGCACCACTTTCTCCTTTTTCATTAGCAGGAGTTGAAGTTCCGTGGGCATTGACGTAAGCTACTTGCTCTGGAGAAATTTCTGCTTCTTCCAAAGCCAACTTCATAGCCTTGATTGCACCTTGACCTTCTGGATGAGGTGAAGTCATATGGTAAGCATCACAGGTATTTCCATAACCAACTACTTCAGCCAAGATAGTTGCACCACGTTTTTCAGCATGTTCAAGGCTTTCAAGAACCAACATCCCTGAACCTTCTCCCATCACAAAACCATTACGGTCTTTGTCAAATGGAATAGAAGCACGAGTTGGATCTTCCGTAGTTGATAGGGCAGTCAATGCTTGGAAACCAGCGATAGCAAAAGGAGTGATAGATGATTCTGATCCACCAACTAACATGACATCTTGGAAACCAAACTTGATAGAGCGGAAGGCATCCCCAATGGCATCGTTTGATGAAGCACAGGCTGTATTGATTGATTTACAGATACCGTTTGCTCCGAAGCGCATAGCAACATTTCCTGAAGCCATATTTGGCAAGGCTTTTGGAAGTGTCATTGGTTTAACGCGTTTTGGACCTTTTTCATGAAGACGGATAACCTGATCTTCGATTTCTTTAATTCCCCCAATACCAGAAGCAACGATGACACCAAAGCGATCTTTATCGATTGCTTCTACATCAAGATTTGCATTTGTCACCGCTTCTTGAGCCGCATACAAGGCATACAAAGAATAGTTGTCAAAACGGTTGGTATCTTTTTTGACAAAGTATTTATCAAATGGGAAATCTTGAACTTCTGCCGCATTGTGCACAGCAAATTCGCTGTGATCAAATTTAGTGATTTCTCCAATTCCAATCTTACCAGTTTGCAAACTGTTCCAAAATTCTTCTGGAGTATTTCCGATAGGAGAGGTCAATCCGTAACCTGTTACTACAACTCGATTTAGTTTCATCTGTCTTACCTATATCTTTCCTTATTTTTTACATGCTAAGTCCGCCATCAACAGCGAGAACTTGTCCAGTCAAATAATCCTGTCCAGCTAGGAACACTGTAGCATCTGCGATATGTTCTGCTTGACCGAAATGTTTCATTGGGATTTGGGCCAATGTCGCTTCCTTGACCTTATCAGACAAAACAGCAGTCATATCTGACTCGATCATTCCTGGTGCAAGAGCATTTACGCGCACATTGCGATTGGCAACTTCACGTGCAACTGACTTGGTAAAACCAATCAAGCCTGCTTTAGAAGCTGCATAGTTGGCTTGTCCGATATTTCCCATCAAACCGACCACACTAGACATGTTGATAATCGCACCTTCACGTGCCTTGATCATCTGTTTCAAGACTGCTTGCGTCATGTTGAAAGCACCTGTCAAGTTGATCTTAATCACTTTTTCAAAGTCTTCTTCGGTCATCTTGAGCATAAGCGTATCTTGAGTGATCCCAGCATTGTTGACCAATACATCGACAGAACCGAGTTCTGCAATCGCTTGATCTACCATACGCTTGGCATCTGCAAAGTCTGAAACATCACCTGAAATCGGTACTATTTTGACACCATAGTTTGAAAACTCAGCCAGCAATTCTTCTGAGATTGCTCCGCGACTATTCAAAACTACATTAGCGCCTAGTTGGGCAAATTTGTGAGCAATGGCAAGTCCGATACCACGACTTGAACCTGTTACAAAAACATTTTTGTTTGTAAGTTGCATTCTATTTCTCCTATTTCCTGTTGTATTTTGTGGGAGAAGGGATCACTAGTTTCCTAACAGAGCATCCAAGCTTGCTTGGTCTTCAACGTTAGCTAGCTGAGCTGATTTATCGATTTTTTTGACAAAACCTGATAGGACCTTGCCAGGACCAATTTCAATAAAGTTGGTTACCCCAGCATCCTGCATCACAGCAATACTTTCATAAAAACGAACAGGTTCTTTCACCTGACGCGTCAAAAGCTCTTGGATTCGACCTTTTTTCATAACAGCAGCTTCCGTATTGTCGACTAGTGGGCAAGTGAAATCAGCGAAACTCACTCCCTCAAGAGCTCCAGCTAGTTGCTGACTGGCTGGCTCAAGAAGGGCTGTATGGAAAGGACCCGATACATTTAAAGGAATCAATCGTTTTGCTCCTGCTTCCTGCAAGAGTTCAACTGCGCGGTCAACTGCAGCCACCTCACCACCGATGACGATTTGGCTTGGGGTGTTGTAGTTAGCTGGAGTGACTACTCCAACTTTAGAGGCTGTTTCACAAGCTTCCTCAATCACTTCAACTGGAGTATTAAGAACGGCAACCATCTTCCCAGAGCCTGCAGGTGCAGCCTCTTCCATATAAGCACCACGTTTAGCAACCAAGGCAACTGCATCCTCAAAGTCCAAGGCACCACTTGCTACAAGAGCAGAATATTCCCCAAGAGACAATCCTGCTACCATATCTGGCTGATAACCCTTTTCTTTCAATAGTCGGTAAATAGCAACCGAAGTCGCTAAAATAGCTGGCTGCGTATAGCGAGTCTGGTTTAACTTGGTTTCTTCCTTATCGATCAAGTCACGAAGGTCATAACCCAAAACCTGACTGGCTTGGTCAATTGTTTCCTTGACGATAGGGTAGCGATCATAGAGATCACGCCCCATTCCTAGATACTGAGCACCTTGACCCGCAAATAGAAAGGCTGTTTTAGTCATTTCTTACAACTCCTGCCCAACGAGAGGCTTCTTCTTGAATTTTTTTGGCTGCGCCATAGTATAAATCTTTTAGGATTTCTTCGACAGTTTCCTCTTTAGATACCAAACCAGCAATCTGACCTGCCATGACAGATCCACCTTCTACATCTCCATGAACAACGGCTTTAGCAAGAGCACCAGCTCCCATTTGTTCAAAGATTTCTAAATCCGGATTTTCTTGTTTAAAGGCATCTTTTTCAGCCTGCTCAAAGTCACGTGTCAACTGATTTTTAATGGCACGAACAGCATGACCAAAGTGTTGAGCTGAAATAGTCGTATCGATGTCACGCGCTTTTAAGATTTTTTCCTTGTATTTTGGATGGGCGTTAGATTCCTTAGCTACTACGAAACGCGTACCAACTTGAACGGCCTCAGCACCAAGCATAAAGCCTGCAGCGACACCTTCACCGTCCGCAATTCCTCCAGCTGCGATAACCGGGATTGAAACAGCTGCAGCAACTTGGCGAACCAAGGTCATCGTTGTTAATTTACCAATATGCCCACCGGCTTCCATTCCTTCTGCAATAACTGCATCTGCACCAATTTTTTCCATGCGTTTTGCCAAAGCAACACTTGGAACAACAGGAATAACTGTAATTCCTGCATCATGGAAACGAGTCATGTATTTACTTGGATTTCCGGCACCAGTTGTAACCGCCTTAACCCCTTCTTCAATCACGAGATCAACGATGTCTTCTACAAAAGGTGACAAGAGCATGATGTTAACACCAAAAGGTTTGTCCGTAAGTGATTTGATTTTATCGATATTAGCCTTTACGACCTCTTTAGGTGCATTCCCACCACCGATGATTCCTAGACCACCAGCTTTTGATACTGCACCAGCCAAGTCACCGTCTGCAACCCAGGCCATTCCTCCTTGAAAAATAGGATAATCAATGTTCAATAATTCTGTAATACGTGTTTTCATAGTGCCTCCATCATTCCTTGCTTACGTAATAGTTCGACGAGTTTATCATTTGAGTTTCAAACTATTACCTAAACAAGAGGGAGTGGGTTTCCCCTACTCCTTCTAGTAATATGTTAATTATTTTGTTTGCTCTTCAACGTAGGCAACCAAGTCACCAACTGTTTTCAAGTTATCTTCTGCTTCGATTTGGATATCGAAAGCATCTTCGATTTCAGAGATTACTTGGAACAAGTCCAATGAATCTGCATCCAAATCATCAAAAGTAGATTCAAGTGTTACTTCTGATGCGTCTTTCCCAAGTTCTTCAACGATAATTTCTTGTACTTTTTCAAATACTGCCATGATAGGACTCCTTTAAAATATAAAAAATTTATAACTATGTGTTTACCACATGATTACCTAGATTGTAAGAATGAGTGTGCCCCATGTCAAACCTCCACCGAAGCCTGATAGGAGAATCGTCTGGCTATCATCTAAACGAATCATACCATTCTCCACACACTCTGAGAGCAAAATCGGGATACTTGCTGCACTGGTATTCCCATACTCCATCATATTGGCTGGAAGTTTGTCTCGGTCAACACCGATCTTCTTAGCCATCTTATCCAAAATGCGGATATTTGCCTGATGAAGCAAGAGATAATCCAATTCCGATGCTGCGATCGGACCATTTTCAATGGTTTCTTTGATCGATCTAGCAACATCACGATTTGCAAAATCAAAAACTGCTCGTCCATCCATTTTCAAAAAAGCAGGAACTGCTTCTTGATCCGAGAAAGGAGAAGCCAAAGCCGTTTGACCATAGGTCAAACACTCGCTCCGAGAGCCATCCGTATAGAGACTTTCCACAAGGAAGTGACGTGTTTCGCTCGCTTCCAAGAGAACCCCACCAGCACCATCCCCAAAGAGAACAGCTGTCGAACGATCTGACCAATCAACTGCCTTGGATAAGGTCTCAGCCCCGATAACAATCCCTTTTTTGAACTGTCCAGAACTTAAAAACTTTTCTGCAGTTGAGAGAGCGAATACAAAGCCACTGCAAGCTGCTATCAGATCAAAGGCGAAAGCTCTATGCGCTCCGATATTTGCCTGAACTCGAGCTGCTGTGGAAGGCATCATCGAGTCTGGGGTAATCGTCGCTACAATGATAAAATCAATCTGATCCGCTGTTAAGCTCCCTTTAGCCAACAAGCTCTTAGCTACTTCTGTCGCTAAATCACTTGTAGACTCTGTTTTTGAAATATGTCTCTGTTTAATTCCTGTCCGACTTGAAATCCACTCATCGTTTGTGTCCATGATTTGGGCTAAGTCATGATTAGTGACCACTTGCTCTGGAACATAATGAGCAACCTGGCTTATCTTTGCAAAAGCCATTATTTCAAATCCTCCAAAAATTGATAAAGGTTCGTTAAACCTCTGCCCATGACTTCTTTTTCCTCAGGGCTCATGCCATCGATGATTTTTTCAACCATAGCCTTGTGGAATCGTTTATGAAGGCGGTGAACCAAACGACCTTGCTTTGTCAAATGCAGATAGACCACGCGACGGTCTTGGTCAGAACGAATACGCTCAATATAACCTTTTCTCTCCAGGTTATTCAAACTCGTCGTCACTGTCCCAAGAGTTACCATCAGTTCTTTTGAAACCTTACTTGGCGTTGCCTCCGGGAACTTCCCAATCACATCAATCGTGTGCATTTCTTTGATGGAGATGTCTTTGAATCGACTACCTCGTAAGCTAACCTCCTCGATCACAAGGACGTTATTAAAAATAGATGTTAGATAATCATTTACTTGTTGGTAGTCCAAACTTTTTCCCTCCTCCTCAAAAAAACTTTTACAATCAAAACATTTGATAAAAGAAGTATAACAAACTTCAAAAAATTGTGCAAGTATTTTTTTACATTCCTGTAAATTTTGGTCTTCTTCTTTCAGAATGCGCTCGAACCCCTTCTTTAAAGTCTTCAGTTAAAGATAACGATTCTTGTAATTCCAATTCTAATTCAGCGTAATTCTGCCAATCCTTAAATTGACTTTCCCAAACTAGCTTTTTAATCGCTGCGTATGAGTTTGCTGAACCTCTTCTTAATTTTTTTAGAACTTGTTCTCTTGTTTTTTCTAATTTGTCAACTTCACAAACACGGTATACCACGCCCCATTCTAGCGCTTTTTCAGCAGTCAAGGCTTCACCTGTCATGGCAAGTTGTGCAGCTCGTGTTACCCCGATACTACGACTCAAGAGATGAATCCCACCAGCGTCTGGTGCCAAGCCAACTCCAACAAAGGCTTGAATGAATTTTGCCTTGTCAGTCGCCAAACAAAAATCAACTGCTACTGCCATATTTGCTGCAGCACCAGCAACCGCTCCATCTACCTCCATCAAAACAGGTTTAGGAATTTGCTTGATTTTAAAAGAAATTGTATTGACTAACTCTGCAATCTTATTCAAAGAAGGGATATCATCTTCGTCCACTGCGCGTTTCATCTCAACCAAGTCTCCCCCAACTGAAAAGACCTTCCCATTAGCATTAATCAAGATGAACTGCACAGCTTGATCCTGCTCCGCTAGAGTCAAAGCTTCTAAAATTTCCTCACACATTGGGATATGGAAACCATTTGCCACTTCGGGACGATTCAAAGTAATGATAGCCAGATCATCTACGATCTGATATAAGATATGATTCATAGCTTCTCCTTTTCTTTTATAAGGCAATAAAATTTTTTTATCATCAAAGTATACCTTTTTTTGGATAAAGAGGCAAGGAAAAACTAAAGGAAAGTGTCTCAGCTGATTATTTTCCCATTCATTATGAATGTGAGAGAAATTTTACACACTTACTTTTAAACTGTTATTGCTTTTCAGAATAAGTTAATGTTTTCTTCTATTATAATAGGAAGTTATTTTCTTCATTGAAAAATACCCCTCTTTCTGCTATAATCGTATAAAATACTTACTTGAGGAGTCCTTATGAAGGTTGTAAAATTTGGCGGAAGCTCGCTTGCCTCTGCTGGTCAGTTAGAAAAAGTCTTAAACATCGTTAAAAGTGATAAAGAACGCCGTTTTGTAGTCGTTTCTGCACCCGGCAAACGCAATGCTGAAGATACCAAGGTAACTGATGCTTTGATTAAATACTATCGCGACTATGTGGCTGGAAATGACATCAGTGCTAGCCAAAGCTGGATCATTGACCGTTATGCCGCTATGGTTAGTGAACTAGGGTTAAAACCTGCTGTTTTAGAAAAAATCTCTAAAAGTATTCGGGCCTTGGCAACTCTTCCTATAGAGGACAATGAATTTCTCTATGACACCTTCCTAGCGGCTGGAGAAAATAACAATGCCAAATTGATTGCAGCCTACTTTAACCAAAACGGTATCGATGCACGCTATGTTCACCCAAGAGAAGCTGGAATTGTTGTCACAAGTGAACCAGGAAACGCACGTATCATTCCATCTAGTTATGACAAGATTGAAGGCTTGGCTGATAGCAACGAAGTCCTTGTCATCCCTGGTTTCTTTGGTGTGACTAAGGAAAATCAAATCTGTACTTTTTCACGTGGTGGTTCAGATATCACAGGTTCTATCATTGCAGCAGGTGTTAAGGCTGATCTCTATGAAAACTTTACGGACGTAGATGGTATCTTTGCTGCCCACCCTGGTATTATCCACCAACCACACTCCATTCCTGAATTAACCTACCGTGAAATGCGTGAGTTGGCTTACGCTGGATTTTCAGTTCTTCATGACGAAGCTCTTCTTCCTGCCTACCGCGGAAAAATTCCTCTTGTCATCAAGAATACCAACAACCCTGATCACCCAGGTACGCGCATTGTTTTAGAACACAGTAGTGATAAATTCCCAGTAGTAGGGATTGCAGGTGACTCAGGATTCGTCAGCATCAACATGTCAAAATACCTCATGAACCGCGAAGTCGGGTTTGGTCGCAAGGTTCTGCAAATCCTTGAGGACCTCAACATCGGTTGGGAACACATGCCTACAGGTATCGACGATCTTTCAATCATCCTCCGCTCCCGTGAATTGACTCCTATCAAAGAAGAAGAAATTCTACGTCAACTCGTTCAAAAAGCTGAAGTGGACCATGCTGAAATCGAACACGACCTTTCCATCATTATGATTGTCGGAGAAAAGATGAAGAGCCATATCGGGGTAACTGCTACTGCAACACGCGCTCTATCTGAAAACAAGATCAACATCCAGATGATGTCCCAAGGCTCAAGTGAAGTTTCCATCATGTTTGTTGTCAATAAAGAGCAAGAAAAGGCAGCTATCAAGGCTCTCTATCATGCCTTTTTCGATGAAAGTAAGGAAGATTAATCATGGCCCAATCACTCAATCAAGTCATTGACCTCCAAACTACTGGGACATCTTACCTCTCTATCTCTGGAAAAGTTGGAAAATTTTTAGTTGGGGATCAAGCCTTAGAGTTTTATCCTGATGTCAATGTCGAACAATATATCCAAATCCCCTGGTCCAGCGTCAATCAAATCGGAGCTAACGTAAGTGGTCGCAAGATCAGCCGCCACTTTGAAGTCTTTACCGATCAAGGAAAATTCCTCTTTGCTTCAAAAGACTCCGGAGCTATCCTCAAAATCGCTCGGGAAAAATTAGGAAACGACAAGGTCGTGAAACTTCCAACTCTACTCCAGACCATTGGACAAAAACTTAAAAATCTATTTGCAAAAAAGTAGAAACTTTAGTATAATCATAGCAACGGATAAGTAGGTTATCTCCTTCTTTCAGAAAGTCTGCGGGTGCTGCGAGCAGATAGAAGGGATAGGTGAAATTCTACCGTTAGTAACAATTACATATACAATCAAGTGCACACCTGTGAAGTTGGATGGAACCGTGGCCCTGCCACTCCAACACTTTATCAGATGTGCTTTTTTCATAAAGGAGTTCTTATGTTAGATATTAAACGTATTCGTACAGATTTTGATGCTGTCGCTGAAAAATTAGCTACACGTGGTGTAGATTCTACTATCTTAAATGAGATGAAAGAAATCGATGCTAAACGTCGTGACATCTTGGTTAAGGTTGAGACTCTCAAGGCTGAACGTAACACAGTTTCTGCTGAGATTGCCCAAGCTAAGCGTAACAAGGAAAACGCCGATGACAAGATTGCTGCGATGCAAACCCTATCTGCTGAAGTCAAAGCCTTGGATGCTGAATTGGCAGACATCGATGCTAAATTAACAGAATTCACCACTACTCTTCCAAACATCCCAGCTGACAGTGTTCCTGTTGGGGCTGATGAAGATGACAATGTGGAAGTTCGCCGTTGGGGTAGTCCGCGCGAATTTGACTTCGAGCCAAAAGCTCACTGGGATCTTGGTGAAAACCTTGGTATCCTTGACTGGGAACGCGGGGGTAAAGTAACGGGCGCTCGCTTCCTCTTCTACAAAGGTCTTGGCGCTCGTTTGGAACGTGCTATCTACAACTTTATGTTGGACGAGCATGGAAAAGAGGGCTATACTGAAGTCATCACACCATACATGGTCAACCATGATTCTATGTTTGGTACTGGTCAATATCCAAAATTCAAGGAAGACACTTTTGAATTGAAAGATACTAATTATGTCCTCATTCCTACAGCTGAAGTGCCTTTGACAAACTACTACCGTGATGAAATCCTTGACGGTAAAGATCTACCAATCTACTTTACCGCTATGAGTCCATCTTTCCGTTCTGAGGCTGGTTCAGCTGGTCGTGATACACGTGGCTTGATTCGTCTGCACCAATTCCACAAAGTTGAAATGGTCAAATTTGCCAAACCAGAAGAATCTTATGAAGAATTAGAAAAAATGACAGCTAACGCTGAAAATATTCTTCAAAAACTCAACCTTCCATACCGTGTCGTTGCCCTCTCTACTGGGGACATGGGCTTCTCAGCTGCTAAGACATACGACTTGGAAGTTTGGATTCCAGCCCAAAATACCTATCGTGAAATCTCAAGCTGTTCAAATACAGAAGATTTCCAAGCCCGTCGTGCCCAAATCCGTTACCGTGATGAAGCAGATGGCAAGGTGAAACTCCTTCACACTTTGAATGGTTCTGGACTTGCAGTTGGACGTACAGTGGCTGCCATTCTTGAAAACTATCAAAACGCAGATGGTTCTGTAACCATTCCAGAAGCTCTTCGTCCATATATGGGTGGGGCTGAAGTTATCAAACCATAAAAATAAGGCCTAGCTATTTCTAGCTAGACCTTTTTTCGTAACCAAATCAGATAAGCACCCAAGACAAAGAATAAAATAGTTAGGCAAATAACGGTTTCAGCCAATACCAGATAATCCAGAAATGGAAGTTTCAAAATTCCCTGAGCCATCTTGAGCGAAGTAGCTGTGATAATGGTTGGGAAAGTTAGGGCTGAGAAGGCTGGTTGAAAGCCTCGCTTTAAAATATGGGGCAGGCGAGTTAAAACAAAGAAAAAGAAGGATTGAGATGCCAAAATCATGATAATCAAGAGCCAAGTCGGTAGGCTTGCTCCTCCAACTCGAACTAGAGAAGCCAAGAGTAGGGAAAAGGGAGCACAGTATATTCCTTCCTGTCCAAGCAAGGCCACTGGGAGTGGATCTTTCTTTAAGTCACTATAAATAAGGGGATAGAGATAGAAGGTCAAGACAAAACCAAAACTCAAGGTCGCATAGGCAATTTCAATGATACCGACAAGAGGATAGGTCAAGGCTGCTACTGCTATCCCCACATAGAGTACCGTCCAGCTAGGAGTCGCATTGACCCTCCGACCTGGACAGGCAAATTTGATGGTAAAAGTAGCAATCAAAGCCAAATCCAAGAGAAATGAAAACCACCAGGTCCCTTGTGCTACTATAGGAAGAGCAGGGAATACGCGAAAGACATAGGTCGATAAAATCATCCCAGCCATAGGAAAAGTGGCCATCCCAGATAAAAGAGGGGGCCTGGTCAATTCTTTCTTGGTTTCTTCCCAATTAAAAAGATGAACAACAAGAAAGAAAATCCACAACACTAGACCAGTCAGACTCAATAAATGCGACAGAACTGGCCAAGTATCTGCAATCAGATTTCCTGCACCTGCTAGACCTAATAAACAGCCAGAAAATACCAAGGGGAGCTTTTTCATCCGAGCCTCCAATAATCATGTTATTATTAGTATAGCATAAAAGCGCTTAAATGAGGACTTAAAAAACGAAGTTGGATATTCAAACTTCGTTTTTATTCTACTATTTTTTAACTCGTTGCTAAGATGTGGCGCAACTGAACAGCGCTTGGAGAAACAATCGGAAGAAATGCTCCTTCATTCCAACGACGAATAAAACCAGATGTTGATTTGCTAAAGTAGCCTCTACCTCCACCAGCTTGTAACTCTAATAGAAGACTTTGAGCAACCACATCCACAATGTCTATTCTTAACTGAAAGAGTTCACGCGGATTGGGAACGAAATAAGACCGGTCAGACAATCCCTGATAAAGAGCTTGCCGAATAGCCTCTAACTGCTCTACCTGATATTGCCATTCATCTGTTAATACACTTCGTTTCCCCAATTCTTTTTCTACTTCTGATAGAGAACGTTCAGCTAAACCAAAGGCTAAACCAAATTGGTAACCTAAAAAAGCGGGACGATTTTGAGTTAAAAATTCTTTAGCATTCTTGGATAGAATCCACTCTTCTTTTAAATGAACCCGATTAAAGGTCAAAGCAGCCGTGTTTCCTCCCTGAAGAGAAACAAATTCTAAGTCTTCCGAGCGACTAAAATTCTCTGCGTCCGATGGCACAGTCACCACATAGCTTTTACTTGGATCATCAGCAGAGCCTGCCACAAAAATAGTTAAGAAACGATTTCTACGGGCATTGGTTACCCATGGCAGTCGCCCTTTTAGATAAAATTGCCCATTTTCTTCGATGATATAAACATTCAGCTCTTCTAAATCAGATAAATACTTGACAGCATTAGACAGGGCGGTCGCGCCTGCATATTCACCGGACAAGAGCTTTTCCAGATAGTTTTCTTTCAAATAGGAATTCTCTGAATGGAGAATATTGTCAATTAGGGTACGTTGTCCCCAGGAAATGAAGGAGGCCGTCAAAGAATGTTGAGCAAGTTCTGCTAGGATATCAATGACATCATGATCACTTCCGCCTGAACCGCCGAGAGATTCTGGAACACCTACACGAAAAGCTCCTTCTGCTGCAATCCTTTCAATCAGTTGCTCTCCAGCCTCACAAGACTGTTTATCAATTTCATCAGCATGCTGGTCCAACCAGCTCAAAAACTCTTCGGAAAAAAATCCCATACTCTTTCCTCCTTTTATGCATAAGGTTGCAATTCTGGGTTAATAGGGGTATTGGCTAGGTTGTTAGCATAGTTGCAAAGGCTAGCAAGACTAACACCGAGAACCACATCCAAGGCATTTTGTTGTGTGTAGCCAGCTTCCAAAAATTCAGCCAAGGCTTCATCACCTACACGCCCTTTGGTATTGATGACCGCCAAGGTAAACTTAGCTAGAGTATCTAGTTTTGGATCTGTCTCGATTGGGGTACGGTTACGGAGGGCTTGGAGAAGATCATCATTCACCTGGATTTGTTTGATCGAAAAGGCAGTATGACCAGCGACACAAAAAGCACAACCATTGGTTACGGCAGCTGTGATTTGCACCACTTCACGTTCTACTGGTGTCAAGCTATTGCGACGGTTGATGGCTCCGACAGTTCGGTAGGCTTCAAGCGCGGTTGGGGCATTGGCCAAGAGACCGATTAGGTTGGGAATATAGCCATTGTTATCTTTTTGTACTGTTTCAAGAACTTCTTTCACTTCTGCTGGTGCTGATTCTACTGTGTGGATGGTAAATGTTGTCATAAGAAACCTCTTTTCATTTTATTGTCATTTAGTCTATCATAGAATTTTCCACCTGGATAATATATATTTTCAATCGCCTTGATAGGAAATGTCTATGAAATGAAAAAAATCACACTAAAAGTGTGATTGGGTTAGTGTTTAAAATACTTTTTAGTCTCAGCAATGACGACTGGTGATAAAACTAAGAGGGCAATCAAATTTGGCAAAGCCATCAAGGCATTGACGATATCAGCGATAATCCAGACCCTGTCCAGCTCGATAAACCCACCCAACAAGACCATGCTGACAAACACAATCCGATAAATCCAAATATAACGTACTCCAAAGAGAAACTCAAAACAGCGTTCTCCGTAGTAGTTCCATCCGAGAATCGTCGTAAAGGCAAAGAGTACAAGAAAGATGGTCAAAAGAGCAGGTCCAAAATGTGAAAAAACTGTTGAGAAGGCTGACTGAGTCAAGGCAACCCCATTTAAATCACCACTCCAAACACCAGTTACTAAGATTGTCATACCTGTAAGAGTACAGATTATCAAAGTATCAATAAAGGTTCCTGTCATGGAAATCAAGCCTTGCTCGACAGGCTCATTTGTCTTAGCCGCAGCAGCTGCAATGGGAGCTGAACCAAGACCAGATTCGTTAGAAAAGACTCCTCTCGCCACACCATTTTGGATAGCCATCCGAATGCTGGCACCGGCAAAGCCACCTACTGCAGCAGCTGGACTAAAGGCTGAAGTAAAGATGAGGGCAAGTGTAGCTGGGACCTTCTCGATATTAAAGAGAATAACTGTAAGAGTTCCCAGAATATAGACAATAGCCATAAAAGGAACCACTGCTGTCGAAACTTTTGATATGGATTTGAGGCCACCAAAGACGGCAATCCCTACAAAAATGGATAAAATCAGAGCCGTGATAGCTGGATCAACTTGGGCTGTATTTTGAATGGATTCTGTAATCGAATTGACTTGGGTAAAGGTACCAATCCCTAGAAGGGCTACCAATACACCCGCTAGGGCAAAGAAGATAGCAAGTGGACGCCACTTTTCTCCCATCCCCAAAAGGATGTAATGCATGGGTCCTCCAGCTACAGCTCCATTTGCATCCTTAGTGCGATATTTGATGGCCAGCAATCCTTCGGCATATTTGGTCGCCATCCCAAAGAAGGCTGCCATCCACATCCAAAAGAGGGCCCCTGGTCCTCCAACCTTAATGGCTGTTGCGACCCCGATGATATTTCCCGTACCAACAGTGGCGGCTAGAGCCGTACAGAGAGCAGCAAAGCTCGACACGTCACCATGTCCCTTGTCCTTGGTAAAGATCAACTGAAAGGCCTTAGGGAGACGAGCCACCTGCAAAAGGCCTAGTCGGATGGTCAAATAGATACCTGTTCCGACCAATAAGATCAAGAGGGGAGGCCCCCAAACGAAAGCATCAAGCGCTTTAAGCAATTCTAACATTTCCTACTCCTATCTTTCAACCCCAAAAGAAAGAGCACATGCAAGATACATGTACTCTGGAATGCTTAGATAAATGCCAAAAAGCGGTCTATCCTAGCTCTGTCCTTTTACCTGAGAGTTTGAGCAGTTACCTGCCTTGCCCCTTCGGTGCCTTTACGGTCTCTCCAGAGTTCCGTCCATTTACAGTCATGGAAAACAAACCTTTCTCCACTTCTATTAAACTTCATTCGGTGTTGGTATTTTATTTTTTATTATTCTACAAGAAAAGTTAGCCTTTGTCAATATATTCTATGAAAATTTTTGACTTTTCATTTCTTTTTTCAGAAAGGTTGACTCCTTCTTCTCTCTATCCTTTAAAGGTTACAATGGTGGCGCCACTGCCTCCAGCATTTTGTGGGGCATAGCCGAAACTCTTGACATGCTTATTTCTTTGCAGGTATTTAGTGACGCCCTCCCGGATGACTCCCGTACCGATACCGTGGATAATGTCTACCTGCGCCATGTTATTAAGCAGGGCTTGGTCGATAAAGGCGTCCAGCTCATTCATGGCCTCTTCGTACCGTTTGCCTCGGAGATCCAGTCTGGCTTGCGGACCACGACCAGAAGCACGTTTGACGACATTGACTTGTTTTTTCTTGACTGGAGCTTCTTGTTGGGCCTGAACAAGGTCAAATTCTTTCTCTTCCAAGGTCATCTTGATCAAGCCAACTTGGGCTTCCCAGCGGCCGTCCTTAAGCCGATTGGTCAAAGTTCCACGTTGGCCATAACTGAGGACCACGATATCATCTCCCACCTTTGGAGCTCGTTTTTTCTTGGCCTTTTGAAGAACCTTGTTTTTAGACAAGTCGACTTTTTCAGGAGCTAGTTTTTTCAGTTCTGCCTTGGCTTCAATGATTTCGTGGGGCTTGAGTTGAGACTTGCTGTGAAGATTCTTGAGAATCTGGTCACTCTCACTTAGAGCGAGTTCCACAATCTCGGCAGCTTGTTCACGCGCCTTGTTGAGCTCAGTTTCCTTTTCACGATTGAGTTCGTTGTAGAGTTTTTTGAGCGCCCGGTTCATCTTGAGGTTTTCTTGCTCCACCTCACGGATATTGTCCAAGCGTTTACGGCTTTCAAGCGTTTGCTCTTCCAATTGTTCAATGATGCGGTTGACATCATTATCTTGATTGACCTGCTGGCTGGCATCTCCTACGATGACATCTGACAAGCCCAGACGTTTGGCAATTTCAAAGGCATTACTTCGACCAGGAACTCCCTGCATAAAGCGATAGGTCGGACGCAAGCTGGCTGTATCAAACTCCATGCTGGCATTTTGCACAAAGGCTGTTTCGATACCGTAGGCCTTGAGCTCTGGATAGTGGGTCGTCGCCATGGTCTTGACCTGACGGAGACGAAGATCCTCCAAAATAGCCATAGCAAGCGCTGCTCCTTCCTGCGGATCGGTCCCTGCCCCAAGCTCATCTAGCAATAAGAGCGAGTGCTGATTGACCTTGCCAAGAATATCTACGATATTGGTCATGTGACTGGAGAAGGTAGACAAGCTTTGCTCGATAGACTGCTCATCCCCAATATCCGCGAAGATTTCCTCGAAAACACCGACACGGCTCCCCTTATCAGCTAAGATTGGCAAGCCAGATTGGGCCATAAGTTGAGTCAAGCCCAGGGTTTTGAGCATGATGGTCTTCCCACCAGTATTGGGACCTGTAATGACAATGGCCGTTAATTCCTTACCAAAGTGTACATCGTTTGCAACAGCATTTTTGACCAAAGGATGGCGCACATGAAGGAGTTGAATCACTTGATTCTCTGAAAGTTGAGGAACAACTGCTTGTCTTTCTTGGATGAAACGCACCTTGGCACGAATCAAGTCTAAATGGCCGATAATCCAAGCGTCATTAGCAATCTCTGCAGCATGAGGGCGGATCCGTTCTGAGAGCTCCTGCAGGATACGAATCATCTCATATCGTTCGTCAGCTCGCAGACTAGCGATTTCTTCGCTCAGTTTCACGACCTCACGTGGCTCGATGTAGACCGTGTTTCCACTGGCAGAGATGTCATGGACAACACCTGCAATCTTATTGCGATAGGTGTTCTTGACTGGTAAGACTTGACGGCCATTTCGGCTAGCGATTATGCCTTCCGTCAACATCTGCGCTTTTTGCTTGAGTAAGTCTTGCAAGACATCTCGAACTTGACTCTCGCTATCATGGATTTTCCGACGGATACGTGCTAGCTCTTCACTGGCGAAATTTTCGATAAATCCTGCATCATTTAGGGCTTGGAGACTCCCTTGCAAGTGTGGGAAATCATGTAGTTTTTCAAACCATCTCGCCAACTGCTCCAAGCGTACGTTTTCGAGATTGGTATAAAAGCCTTGCAACTCTCTGCTAGCCAGCAAGACTCGTTTGAGGAGCAGGAACTCCTCAATATTGAGGTCCGCTCCCATCTCCAGACGCTTACAGACAGCTGAAATCTCACGTGTCGCTAGGATGGTAAAGTGGGGTTGCTCCACAAAAAGGGCTTGCATTTCCTCCATCTCTGTAAAGGCTTGCTTGATCTTGTCCACCTTGGCAGTTGGAGCCAAGCCTTTTAGCTCCTCTAGTCCTTGTTCTGTCAAGAGATGCGGTTCAAACAAGGCTTTGATTTTATTAAATTCTAAGGTTTCTAGTATTTTTGTATTCATATTCTTTCCTTGTATGCTTGTTTATAAGATTATAGCAACTAGAGGTTTTGACCTAGTCCCCCAATCTGTAAACAAAGGGCTAGGAAAAATCCCGCCCTTTTTATCCGATTAAATTTGTCACCCAAAGTTGTTTGATAAGGTTTGTCGTAAAAGGGACACTTTGGATGATGTGTTTGGCTACTATACTTTTTTCGAGTGAATTTTGAATGACTGCCAGAGGTACTGTTGCAAGGATGGTCAGAGCCATTTGCAAGACAAATAAGGTTACCAATAGAGACAAAACGCCTGATCCGATACGCAACCATTTGACATCAAGCTTTTTAGTTGGAATCAAGTGCAGGAACAAACCGATAAAACGTCCGATAGTGTAGCAAATCCCAAAAACTAGAAGATAGGCTAGACCCGCATAAAAGACCTTGTCTAGATGAAACAGCTGGTCTGAAGGGAAGAAAAAGGTTCCCTGTCCTTCCTGAGGATTGGCATAAGGGACAAGCAAGTGGAAGTGGTCGCCCAGTGATTTATAAAACTGTCCCGCAACAAAGGCTGAAATCACTGCCACGAGGAAATAATAAACTTGCAGGACCAAACCTCTACGGTAGCCGATATAAAAGCCCCAAGCCAGAACCAATAAGAGTAGGATTGAAATCATAGGGAGTCCTCAATCTTGCTCTGTTCTTGTTTGACAGCAATCAACTTGTGGCGGAGTTCTAACAACTCTTGCTCCTTGTCATCAAATTCAATCTCACGGTTGAGTTGTGTAGACAGACAATTAACCGCCAAAAGAAGCGCAATGGTTTCATCATCCGCCCCAGGCATTTGTTCTTTAATTGCTTGGTATTTTTCAGTCGCAACCTTGGCAATTTCCTCCATAAAGAGGTTGTCATGCTCGGTTGTCAAGGTTAATGTCTTTTTTCCGAATGTAAACTTATATCGATTTAGATTTGCCATAAAATTCACCTCACGATATTATACCAAATTTCGCTAACTTTGTCAGTTTTTACCAATTCTCCTGCTTTTGTGGTACAATAGAGACTATGGCAAGTATCACACTCACACCAAGTGAACAGGAAATTCAGAGCTTTTTAAGTCAGTATCAGAAGGCTCTCAGTCCTAGTAAAAATCCTTATATTCGCTATTTTTTGCGACTGCCTCAGGCAACGGTTTCCATCTATACTTCTGGAAAAGTCCTCCTGCAAGGCGAAGCTGCTGAGCACTACGCCAATTTCTTTGGCTATCAGGTTCGACAAGAAAACAGTGGACAAGATTTTCCTATAATCGGTACCGATGAGGTGGGAAATGGTTCCTACTTTGGGGGGCTAGCTGTTGTGGCTTCCTTTGTGACACCTGATCAGCACGACTTCTTGCGAAAATTCGGCGTAGGGGATTCAAAAACCTTGACTGACCAAAAGATTCGTCAGATTGCCCCTATCCTCAAGGAAAAAATCCAGCACCAAGCGCTCCTCCTTTCACCGAGCAAGTACAACGAAGTTATCGGAGAGCGTTACAATGCTGTTTCTGTAAAGGTTGCCCTTCACAATCAGGCTATCTTTCTCCTGCTTCAAAAAGGAATCCAGCCAGAAAAAATCGTGATTGACGCTTTTACAAGTCCTAAAAACTATAACAAGTACTTGGCACAAGAAGCCAACCGTTTTCCAAACAAAATTAGCTTAGAAGAAAAAGCCGAGGGCAAATACCTGGCTGTTGCAGTTAGCTCCATCATCGCGCGTGATCTCTTCCTCGAAAACTTGGAAAATCTCGGACGAGAACTAGGCTATCAACTGCCAAGTGGCGCTGGAACTGCATCTGATAAGGTTGCTAGCAAAATCCTTCAAGCCTATGGTATGAAGGGACTTCATTTCTGTGCCAAACTGCATTTTAAAAACACTGAAAAAGCCAAAACACTTCTAGAAAGGTGAATCATGAATTCGTTTAAAACATTTCTAAAAGAATGGGGAGTTTTCTTCCTGATTATCGCACTGGTCGGTCTTAGCCGTATCTTTCTTTGGAGCAATGTTCGTGTGGAAGGACACTCTATGGACCCTACCCTAGCCGACGGAGAAGTTCTCTTCGTTGTCAAACACCTCCCAATTGACCGCTTCGACATCGTGGTTGCGCACGAGGAAGACGGAAATAAAGACATTGTCAAAAGGGTTATCGGCATGCCTGGTGATACCATCCGCTACGAAAATGACAAACTCTTTATCAACGGTGAAGAAACGAATGAACCTTACCTAGCTGAATATCTCAACTTGTTCAAAACAGAAAAGTTACAAAACACCTATACTGGCAAAGGATTTGAAGGCAATAAGGGAGTTTACTTTAGAGAACTTGCTCAAAAGGCACAGGCTTTTACAGTTGATGTCAATTCCAATACCAGCTTCAGCTTTACTGTCCCTCAAGGCGAATACCTTCTCCTTGGTGACGATCGTCTAGTCTCTAGCGACAGCCGCCATGTCGGTACCTTCAAGGCAAGCGATATAAAAGGTGAAGCAAAATTCCGTTTCTGGCCACTTAACCGTATCGGAACTTTTTAAGATAAGGAAGAGGCCGAGAATGCTAAGTCTTAGCCTCTTTTTCTATTGCGAGAAGAAGACCTTTTAGTCTCCTAGCTTGTTGAAAGAAGCTAAGGGTACAACTCTCACGAACTCATGTAAAGGAAACCTATGGAAGTTTATTTTTCAGGCACCATTGAACGGATTATTTTTGAAAATCCCAGTAATTTTTATCGCATTCTCCTCCTAGATATTGAAGATACGGACGCAGAGGACTTTGACGATTTTGAAATCATCGTTACAGGAACCATGGCGGACGTGATTGAAGGGGAAGACTACACTTTTTGGGGGCAAATCGTTCAGCACTCCAAGTATGGGGAACAGCTTCAGATCAGCCGTTATGAACGCGCAAAACCAACTAGCAAGGGCCTCGTCAAGTACTTTTCCAGCAGCCATTTCAAAGGAATTGGTCTCAAAACGGCCCAAAAAATCGTTGATAGCTATGGTGACAATACCATTGATGAAATTCTGGAACATCCTGAAAAGCTAGAAGGCATCTCAGGACTCTCTGCCAAAAACCGTGAGGCTTTTGTTTCCACTCTTCGTCTTAACTACGGAACCGAGATGGTCTTAGCTAAACTAGCTAACTACGGCATTCCCAATAAACTGGCCTTTCAGATTCAAGACTTTTACAAGGAAAAAACGCTGGATATTGTCGAAAACTATCCCTACCAACTGGTTGAAGATATCAAAGGATTGGGTTTTACCATTGCTGACCAATTAGCTGCCGAACTAGGTATCGAAAGCCAAGCTCCTGAACGCTTCCGTGCTGGCCTTGTCCACAGTCTTTTTCAGGGATGTATGGATACGGGCGATACCTATATGGAGGCCCGAGATTTGCTGGAACAAACCCTGACTCTCCTCGAGTCTTCCCGTCCCGTGGAACTCGATCCCAGCCAAGTAGCTCAGGAATTATCTCATTTGATTGAAGAAGACAAGGTTCAGCAGATTGATACCAAAATCTTTGATAATAGCCTCTTTTTCGCTGAAGAAGGCATCCGCAGTCACTTGGTTCGTATCCTTGAAAAAGGAAAACAAAAGAGTCATGATTTGGAAACCATTCAAAAGCATATCGATACTGTCGAGCAAGAACTGGGGATTCAGTACGATAGCATTCAAAAACAGGCTATCTGCGACGCTATCCAGAACAAGGTCTTTATCCTGACAGGTGGACCTGGTACTGGTAAGACGACTGTTATCAATGGGATTATCGCTGTCTATGCCCTGCTTGAAGGACTCGATCTCAAGAAAAAGAGCAACTTACCTATTCTTCTCGCTGCCCCAACTGGTCGAGCAGCTCGGCGCATGAATGAATTGACAGGTTTGCCTAGCGCGACCATACACCGCCATTTGGGAATGACGGGGGACGATGATACCAGCCATCTGGAAGATTATCTAGATGCCGACTTTATCATTGTAGATGAGTTTTCCATGGTGGATACTTGGCTAGCCAACCAACTCTTCTCCAACATCTCTTCTAACAGTAAAATTCTCATCGTGGGTGATAGCGACCAGCTACCTTCTGTCAGTCCTGGACAAGTCCTGGCTGACCTGCTCCAGATACCCCTGATTCCGCAGACTCGCTTGGAACGGATTTACCGTCAGAGCGAAGAATCAACTATCGTTACCTTGGCTAGTCAAATTCGAAAGGGAATCTTGCCAGCTGACTTTACCCAGAAAAAAGCTGACCGTTCCTACTTTGAAATTGCTAGTGGCCATATCCCAGCTACCATTGAGAAAATTCTTAGTGCTGCCCTCAGAAGTGGTATTTTGGCTCGCGATATTCAAGTGCTAGCGCCTATGTATCGAGGAACTGCTGGCATTGACGCCATCAACCAGCTTATGCAAGACCTGCTCAATCCTCAGCAAAAAGGACAAGTTAGCTTTGAAGCAACTCAGTGTCACTATCGAACAGGAGACAAGGTCATTCACCTAGTCAACGATGCCGAAGTCAATGTCTTTAATGGAGACATAGGCTACATCACAGACCTGATTCCTGGAAAATACACTGAGTCCAAACAAGACGAGATTGTCATTGATTTTGATGGCAATGAAGTCGTCTACCCACGTAACGAATGGTACAAGATTCGACTAGCCTACGCCATGAGTATCCATAAGTCTCAGGGAAGTGAGTTTCCCGTTGTCATCCTGCCCATCACCAGTGCTAGCAAGCGCATGCTAGAGCGAAATCTCATCTACACAGCCATTACACGGGCCAAGAGCAAGCTCATCCTTCTTGGCGAGTTACAGGCCTTTGACTATGCAGTCAAGCATATCGGGACTGCTCGCAAGACCTATCTGATTGAACGCTTCAGTGATTTAATTGAAAATAATATTGAAGAAAGTAAACAAGCCTTCTCTGAAACTGCCACAGCAAGTGACTCTGAACACTCCTACATCCTCACCGAGGAAAACTGGTCTAGCATCCCAGCCATGATCGGGATTACAGATGCAGACTTAAAAGAGATTTTTGGAAAATAGTGCAACAGAAAACCCACCTAGACAGGTGGGCTTTTTCTCTTTTAAAATTATTTTACTGTTGCTGTGCTTGTGATCAATTCAACAGCTTTTTTAATAGTGATATCGTGTTTCAACATGTCAGCTGAAAGCAAGTTTTGTACTTGTGCAACTTCCATGTTGTAGTCTGCTGCCAATTGCTCGATTTCTTTTTGGATTTCTTCTTCTGAAGCGTCAAATCCTTCAGCTTTCGCAACTGCTTCGATAACAAGGTTAGTCTTAGTGCGTGACTCAGCTTCTGCTTCATATTGTTTGTGAAGGTCTTCTTGAGTAGTTCCAGTGATTTGGAAGTACATGTCAGGGTTGATACCTTGACGTTGCAAGTTTCCAAGGAACTCATTTACTGAGCGGTGAACTTCTTCGTGGATCATTTCTTCTGGAAGTTCTACGATTTCAGCGTTTTCTACAGCTTTATCGATTGCTGCACCTTCAACGGCATCTTTGTAAGCTTCTTCTTTCGCAGCAGTCAATTCTTTGCGGTATTTTTCTTTCAATTCGTCAAGAGTTTCCACTTCTTCGTCGATATCTTTTGCAAGTTCATCGTCAAGAGCTGGAACTTCTTTAGCTTTTACTTCGTGAATAGTTGTCACGAATTTAGCTTCTTTACCTGCAAGATCTTCTGCTTGGTAGTCTTCTGGGAATGTTACGATAACATCAACAGTTTCGCCAGCTGAGTGTCCAACCAATTGGTCTTCAAAACCAGGGATGAATTGACCTGATCCAAGTCCAAGTGAGAAGTTTTCACCTTTTCCACCGTCAAATTCAACACCGTCGATAGAACCAACGAAGTCGATGACAACAGTGTCGCCATTTTCAGCAGCACCTTCTTTGATAACCAATTCAGCCAAGTTGTTGCGTTCGCGTTCGATACGCTCTTCAACGTCAGCGTCTGTTACTTCTTTTTCTACATCTACTGATACTTCAAGGTTTTTGTAGTCACCCAATTTAACTTCAGGTTTTGTCACGACTTCAGCAGTGATAACCCAGTCTTGACCTTTTTCCATTGAAGTCACGTCAATTTTTGGTTGTGCAACTACTTCAAGACCAGCTTCTTTTACAGCTGCTTCATAAGCGTTTGGCAAAAGTGCGTTCATTGCATCTTGATAAAGAGCTTCTTCACCAAATTTTTGGTCGAAGATAGGGCGTGGAAGGTGACCTTTACGGAAACCAGGAACGTTAAGAGTTTTCTTTACTGAGTTAAATACACGGTCCAATTCTGGTTTGATTTGGTCTTGAGAGATAGTGAAAGTCAAAACACCACGGTTTGTTTCTTTGTTTTCAAATGATACAGACATTCTGTCATTTCTCCTTAAAATTTTTAATACAGTCCATTATACCATATAATAGCGACTTTTTTCAAGTAATGAATGCGCTTTTCAATAGTGCTAGAGGTACTTGCTCGCTTCCTTGATACTAAGTTCAGCCATTCTTTTCTTATTTTTTTCAATAAAACGTGCTACCCATTCGGGATTGGTTTTAGAGTAGTCTCTTAGAGTCCAGCCGATGGCTTTGTTGATGAAAAATTCTGTCTGGTCCAGATTGTTGAGCAGGATCTTTTCCATCAGTTGGACATTCGTTTTCTCTTTTCTTAACAACTGGTGGTCAATAGCGACTCGTCTCAGCCAGATATTGTCTGAGAGGCTCCATTTTAAAAGCACTTCTTCAAGTTCCGGATGGTCGGCTACCAAACTTCCTACTACTCGGTCTAGGATATCTACCGTGTCCCACCAAGACTTGGTCACGACCAGGTACTCAAGCTTAGGCAAATCATCCTTCGCTAGATAAGATTGCATAGCTTTCAAATAGTTGGCAGCTACATATTGGTATTCTCTAGGCTCCTTTTCCCAGCAGATATCTACAAAATCCCAGTCAATAACTCTTGTTTTTTTCGCGCTTGGAAAGTACTTTTTATAGAGAGCATTTCTTTCAGGACCTGCAATGCCTAGAAAGGGAAATTGATGGCGCATATAGGCTTCCATGGGGCCTGCTTTTTTCGGATTTTTTGCTGCTTCTAGCTCCTCAAGTAAATCTGCAAGACTCATCTAAAATTCCTCCTGCCCGACCAAGTGGTGCTGGAAGGCATAGACCGCTGCCTGAGTCCGATCACTGACCTCAAGTTTGGCTAGGATGTTGGACACATGGGTCTTGACCGTCTTGAGAGAGATAAAGAGTTCATCTGCAATCCGCTGATTTTCGTAGCCCTTGGCGATGAGTTGAAGTACGTCTCGTTCACGCGCAGTCAGCTCCTCATGAAGCTCCATATGATTACGGTGGTATTCGACTTTCTTGCTGACCTCTTGTTCAATGGCCAGCTCGCCAGCAGCCACCTTACGGACAGCATGGAGCAATTCATCTGCACTTGAAGTCTTAAGCATATAGCCTTTGGCACCAGCATTCAAGACTGGCATGATTTTTTCATTGTCCAAGTAAGAGGTCACAATCAAGATTTTGGCTTCAGGCCATTCTTTGAGGATGGCCAAGGTAGCATCAATCCCATTCATCTCAGGCATGACAATATCCATGACAATGACATCTGGGCGCAGTTCCAAGGCCAAGTCAATACCTTGAGCCCCATTGGCAGCCTCGCCCACAACTTCCACATCGTCTTGGAGATCAAAATAGCTTTTCAAGCCCAATCGAACCATTTCATGGTCGTCTACCAGTAAAATTTTCATCTCTACTCCTTTATGATTCCTTGTCTAGCAGGGGAATACGGATATCAACTGCCAGTCCTTGCTTAGGTGCTGTCAAGAGTTGAACAGTCCCTGCCATATCCTCGACCCGCTCCTTAATATTTCGCAGCCCATAACTCAAGTCATCTAAACTCCCTAACTGGAAACCAATCCCATTGTCCACCACCTTCAGCTGCAATTCAACATCCGTCTGATAGAGGTAGACATCTAGACAAGAGGCCTGAGCATGGCGAAGGGTATTGCTGATCAACTCCTGCAAAATGCGGAAGATATGTTCTTCAATCTTCTTGGGCAATTTAGACACATTTTGCTTGAGACTGACCTTGAGATCGCTCTTGTCCTCAAGCTCTTTTAAGAGGATTTGAATCCCCTCAACCAAACTCTTTTCTTCCAACTCTACAGGTCGCAAATGTAGTAGCAAGACCCGCAGATCTTTCTGGGCTGTCTCTAGGATGGCCGCGACACTTTGCAACTGGGTCTGCATCTTTTCTCTATCCAGCTTCAAAGCCTGCTGACTGACACCTGATAAAATCATGTGAGCCGCAAATAACTCCTGACTAACCGTATCGTGCAAGTCACGTGCAATCCGCTTTCTTTCTTTCTCTATGATTTCTTCTTCCTTGACGAGGCCTTGATTTTCAACCTTTTGAACAGCCTCAGTCAAGAGATTGAGCTTGCCAGACAAGGACTTGAAGCTGGCATCCAAGTCTGGATCTGCAAAGGAAACTACCTCTTTTCCTGCTAGTAGTCGCTTGAGATTAACCTGCATTTTTCTGCGAGAGACTTCTTCTATCACACGCCAAAAGAGGACAAAAAAGAAGGTCATGGAAAGGCTAAAGACCAAGATCAAGAAGATGAGTTTCTCTGTTTTCTCGATATCCTGTAGCAAATAGGACCAATCAAGATTTAAAATATCAAGCAGACTATTGGTTAAAAAGAGGATAAAAAGGAGAGAAGTCAGGCCGATTATCAGATAGGATTGCTTTTTCATCCTCTGACCACCTCCACATCGCCAACCATAGTAGTTAGGAAAATTTTGACGCTCTTGTTACTCTTGAGATAGTCTCTGGTCTCCTGATGATAGTGTTCATTGCGAAGGGATTTCTTAGGTTGATGAAGGAAGGTAAGATCTCCATAGAGGCAGTTGACACTGAGGCTGATTTCCACATCTACAGGTACGATAATCCTAGTCGTTCCGACCATCTTTCTAAGGATAATGACATTGTCATGATTGGTTAGGATAACTCTTTCTAGATGAATGGTGTCCTTGCCCATGAGGCGAAAGAGGTTGATATCGTCAAATTGGCAGGTCTGGTGACTAGAGAAATGATGGAGATTGCCAAACCAAGGATTGTGTTCATTTTTAACTGTTACCACCTCTTCAAAGACCAAATCCGTATCCTCTCTTTCTTGATTCATCATTGGATAGAGAAGAAAGAGACTATAGATAACTGCCACAAAGATAGCTAAAATCACAAAGGGATTGAGCATGACGATGAAAAAGAAAAGAATAGTCGCCACAAGGAGGAACACATTGTTGTCCTCTTTACCTGTATAATAGCGGAGCAAGAGCAAAAAGAGGAATAGAATCAGCAGAAAACGCGAAAAATGCTCTGATACCATCAAAATCAGAGCTCCCGTCAATAGACAGGCTTCAATAAATAAAAAGATTTGAAATTTTTTCATAGATGCATCCTCTCCCTTCTATTTTATCACAATTCAGAAAAGTCACCTCGGTCTGAGGATGGAAAAAGGAGATTGGACAGAAATCACTCCTACAAGCTAGGTTTCATCAACTCACCACAGTTGGCAAAAGGCTACAAAAAAGGGCGGGATTCTTGTCCCGACCTCTCTACATCTGATCTTTTGCTTCTTTTAGTTTACCGTAAAGAATATAGTCTACGTTTTGCAGATCTGCTATGGTTGCACAATTAAGGGCACACATGATCAAGCGCAGATCTTCTTTCCAGCCTTGGACAATGCCAATCACCTCTTCGACGGAGTAGGTTTCAATCAACTCTAGAACGATACGCGACAGTCCTACAGCCTTAGCTCCAAAGACCAGGCACTTAATCATATCAAGAGGATTTCGAACCCCTCCGCTAACCAAAAGTTCGACCTTGTCTTTCCAGTCTTGGGCATTGAGAAGGGCTTGCATAGTAGACTGGCCCCATTGATTGAGGTAATCACGCTGGCCACTGCGACGGTTTTCGATATAGGCAAAGCTGGTGCCACCACGACCTGACAGGTCCACTGTACGAACACCAAGTTCATAGGCTCTTTCGATGGTCTTCACATCCATCCCAAATCCCACTTCCTTTAAAATGATTGGAACGGGGATTTGGTTGCTATAGTCTGCTAGATGCGATTGCCAAGTTCGAAACTTTCTTTCTCCCTCGGGCATGAGTAATTCCTGCATGACATTAACATGCACTTGCAGGAGAAGAGGATTCATCGCTTCTACAGTCTGAAGTCCTAACTCAACAGGCTTGTCCAATCCAATATTGGTTCCAAGGAGGAGCTTTGGATGGCTAGACTTGACAGAAAAAGAGTCATCTGTTGGATCTTTGAGGGCTGCGCTATATGATCCCGTCACAAACAAAATCCCACAGGCTTCTGCCACCTGAGCCAGCTTTTGATTGATTTCTCTCCCCTTATCGCTTCCACCTGTCATGGCATTAATATAAAAAGGAAAGTCCCACTTTCGACCTGCAAATTCTGTAGACAAATCAATCTCAGCCAGGTCATAAAGAGGCAGGGAAGAATGAATCAACTCTACCTCATCAAAGCTGTTATAGTAACTTTTTTGCTCAAGGGCATAGCGGATGTGCTCGTCCTTACGATTTGTCGTCATGTCCAATCCTTTCTTGGTATAAGAGCTCAATCCCCAGATTGGCCCAGCGATTTTTTATGGTTTCAGTCGATTGCGCATCAAAACTCAAGGCAATGCCACAGTCACCACCACCAGCGCCACTACTCTTGGCAACAGCCTGCAAATCTTGACTGGCTTCTTTCAACTGTCTCAGCGAAGGCGTGTAAATATCTGGGCTCAAACCTTCTAAAAGTTGACTGGCTACTTCTACTTGCTCGATAACTTTTTCGGCTTTCCCCAACTCCAAGGCTTCTACCAAAGCAGACACCGTTGCTTTTGAGGAAGTTAAAAAATTCTGATTGATATTTTGCTTGATTTGCTGGACCATGTTACTAGACACAGCTACTTGCTTGGTCCATCCCACTAAGAAATCACATTCTAAGGTTGGTTTCACTTGTGAGATAGAAAAGCCCCAATCACGCTCCAAAACTGTCGCCAAGCTTTCTTCTTCCAACCACGTAGCTATCTTCTTTCGATCAAAAGACTGGTAGAGAACCAAATCCTCTGCCACAATACAGGCAAGGTCTCCCATGGAACCATTGTCGCCTCGCTTGAGCAAGACAGCACTGGTCAGCTTGAATAAGAGATCCTGATCAACCGTAATATCATATAGAGCTAACAGGGCCTTGATGACCAAAACAACGACGCTACCACTAGAACCCAGACCAAACTTTTTGCCTTCTCGTTCCATTTTCCCACGGATTTCCAAGGAAAAAGGTCGCAAGGTCTTGCCATGGTAAGTAAGAAAATCTTCCACTAGAGCAATCGTTTCTTGAATCAAGCTATAGGCAGGATTTGGCGTCAAGTCCACTGCAAAGTCAAACATGTCTGAATAGATACGGTAGCTATCAGAAAAAGCAATCTCAGCCTTCATATAGATGGGGATGGCCTTTATCAAGGCTAACTGTCCTGGCTCTAAAATAGCATATTCACCTGCCCAGTATAGTTTTCCGCAAGTTTTAACAGCAATCATCTTGACTCAAATCCTTTGTTTTTGACACAATCAAGCGGTAACGTTGACCGAAGATTTCTGATAAATGCTCCAAGTCTTTCTCCTGACAGAGGACCTTGACATTGGGACCAGCATCCATAGTAAAGTAGCAGGCTTCTCCTTGCTCACGAAGCTGGCGGACAAAGTCCATCGCTTCATAGGACGCATCCGTCAGATATGAAAAGGCTGACGATGCTGTTTTGGTCGTAGCATGCATAGCAAGAGCATTTTTCTCCGTTAGTTCCCCAACCTTGGCAAAGTCATTCTCTTTGAGATAAACCAGCATATCCTGATAATCTTTCTCAGACTGGCGCACCCAATCACCAAAGGTCGTCGAGGTTTCCACACAGAGTTTCATCCCATCACGGCTAGAGATTGGTTTTTTCTTGTCCTCCAGCACCAACATAATCATAGCTAGTTTCAAGTCTGTCTCTACAGGGTAGATTTCCCCACTATCCTTATCCCAGGCACCTAGTGGTCCATAAAAACTCCGAGAGGAAGAACCTGAGGCAAACTTAGCCTCCTGCGCTAACTGACTCCGATTCAAACCAAGCTGGAAATAAGCATTGCAAGCCTTGACCAAGGCGGATAAACCACTCGAACTTGAGGACAAGCCCGCTGCTGTAGGCATATTGTTTTGAGTGTCAATACGGACAAAACCTTCCCCAGCCGGGCGGTAGCGGTCAATGATTTTGCTCATTTTGGCATGCTCAGCCTCATTTTGGAGCTGACCATTGATATAAAAGGTATCAGCCATCGCATCCGTCGGTAGAGGCGATAAGGTCGTCTCTGTGTACATATTTTCCAAGGTCAAAGAAATACTGCTAGTAGCAGGAACCATCTCTTTTTCTTTTTTCTTTCCCCAATATTTGATAATGGCAATATTTGCGTAGGAACGTACTGTTACAGGCTCTCGATCCATGTCTGAACAGCTCCTTTCTCTTCTAATCGTTTTGTTAGTTCTTGAGCGTGTGTCAAATTGGTTGCCAAGGCTATGATACAGCCTCCTAGCCCACCACCACTCATCTTGGCACCTAGAGCACCATGGCTAAGAGCCGTTTCAACGAGGGAGTCTCCCTCAGGGCTGCTGACACCAATTTCTTTTAAATGTAAATGCGCTTGACTGAGGATTTGTCCCAGTTTTTCAGCATCTTTTCGTCTAATCGCATCTTCTGCCTGCTGGGTCAATTCTCCCAAGGCATGCAAAAACGGCAGAGCATCCTTACCCTTAGTTTGAACCACTTGGATAGCTTCACGAGTGTGACCATACACGCCCGTGTCAGCAATCACCAAATAGGCAGATAGATCCATCTCAAGCTCTGTAAATCCAACGTTTTTAATAAAGCGAATAGGTCGATCACTGAGACAGGTCTTGGCATCCAAACCACTTGGATTCATATGGGCAATCATTTCAGCCCGATTGACCAAGATTTCTAGTACATCATGAGGCAGATCGGCTTGATAGTAGTCAAATACCGCACGTATGGCCGCTATGCTGATAGCCGCTGACGAACCCATTCCCCGTTTTTCAGGGATAGCCGAGTCAATCACACATCGAATACAAGCTTCTTTGATATCCAAATACTCCAGCGAGGCATACACTGCCATGGACAAGGTATCCTCCTCATACAGACGCCAAGGACTAGCTGCAGGGACAACCTTACATGTCACCTCCACCTCCAAAAGAGGCAGAGAAATAGCTGGATAGCCGTAGACTACCGCATGCTCTCCTATTAAAATAATCTTACTATGTGCCTGACCGACACCAACTTTTTTTGTCATGTTTTCCTTTAACCAGACGAAAAGACCGTCTCATTTCATACAGTAGTATTTTCTCCTATCTATTTTATTATATTTTCACAAAAAAAGCGATTGTTTCCATTCACAATCGCCTCTTTCATTATTGAACCCATTCGCCATTATAGTTGACAGAATAGCCTTCTACGGTCGTATTCACTGCTAAAGCACCTGAACTATAAGCATAGTACCATTTACCATTGGCTTGGAACCAACCCGTCTTCATATCACCATTATTTGCGTTTAGATAATACCAAGTCGAACCTTCCTGATACCAACCAGTTGCCATAGCTCCTGATGAACGGAGGTAGTACCACTTGTTCCCAAGGTATTGCCAGCCCGTTTTCATATCGCCATTTGGTTCATCTAAATAATACCAAGTTGAGCCTTCTTGATACCAGCCAGTTGCCATGGCTCCTGATGAACGGAGGTAGTACCACTTGTTGCCAAGTTGTTGCCAACCAGTTTGCATAATAGCAGTTGTTGGATCTAGATAGTACCAAGTTGAGTTATCATTGGCCCAGCCACGCACTAGCTCCCCAACCGTTAAACTGTCGATACGAGCATCGAAGCTACCATCCTCCTGTAAATAATACCAATGCCCTTCGTCAGAAATCCAACCAGTTTTTAAGGTATGATAACTACGTTGATCTTCAAAATAATAGACTCGTTTCTCTGCTGGACTATCATATTGTTCCCCATGATGTTTGTTGATATTTGTAGCAGTTTTTGCCTCTAAAACTTGCTTGCCAACAAACTCTTGTAATACCCCATCTTGACCAAAGTAAAACCAATCTGGTCTAAAAGCAATATCTTGCCTTAGAGAAGAACCAATCGTAACCCCTTTGTGTGGAGCAGGTATATATTGCCAGCCGACAACCATCTCTCCAGATAAAGGATCAAAATAATAGTACTTCCCATCAATCACTCGCCAGTAGGTTTCTTTGAGGTCCCCCTTCTTGTAGTAGGTTCTACCATTTTCTTGGACAAATTGCCAGCCTTCTGAATCATCATCCGCCAATACGGTGCTTGTCGCTAGCAAAGCAAAGAAAAAGACTGCGAGTAAAACTTGCATCATTATTTTAATTTTTTTCATTAGATTTTTCCTCCATAACTGATTGTAGCAAAGACTTTACTGTATGTCAATATATAGAAAGTCCTCAAAAAAAGC
Source organism: Streptococcus oralis (assembly GCF_016127915.1). NCBI lineage: Bacteria > Bacillati > Bacillota > Bacilli > Lactobacillales > Streptococcaceae > Streptococcus > Streptococcus oralis. The sequence goes on from NZ_CP066059.1 coordinate 768,569, forward strand.
AGTTACACAACTGCAACTGCTTTTCTATTCTTGCATGGTGTACCCAACACCACGCACGGTTTTAATGTAGCTTTTTTGACCTTTTACATCAAGCTTGCTACGTAGATAACGGATATAAACATCCACAATATTGGTTTCTGTCGCACTTTCGTACTTCCAAACACTTTCCAATAACTGCTCACGAGTCAAGACCTTCTTGCTTCCCATGAGAGTGGCCAAAAGGTCATACTCACGGCGCGTCAGAGCAATCATCTCCTCGCCACGATAAACGGTATGATGTTCTACATCCATACGTAAATTGCGGTAAGACGTTGGGACCTTCATCTGGCTACAGTGTTGGTCGATAAAGTCCCGACCTCGGAAAATCGCTGAAATACGAGCCACCAGCTGATCAATAATCACTGGCTTATAGATGTAAGAAACGGCGAAGCGCTGGATTGTCTCAATCTGGTCTTGCAATTCTTCGAGATGGTCCAAGACCATGATCACTGAGGCTGGTTTTGTCCGACTCAGCCTCTCTGCAAAATCCTGGGCCGTCATATCCCCCAGACGAGCATTCAGTAAAATCAAGTCATAATCTGTCTGGAGAGCCATGGAGAGGGCTTTTTGCCCCTCCTCGACCAGATCAACACGGTATTGCTCTTTTTGGAGTTCCAGACTGAGAAAATGAGCGAGATTTCGTTCTTTCTCAAGTAATAAAATCCGTTTCCCCATGGCAGACCTACTTATTTTTCGTCATACCAAGAGTAGTGGAAGATTCCTTCTTTGTCTTTACGTTGGTAAGTGTGGGCACCAAAGTAGTCACGTTGCGCTTGAATCAAGTTAGCTGGAAGGTTAGCTGAACGGTAGCTGTCAAAGTAAGTGATGGCAGCTGAGAAGGTTGGCACTGGTACACCAGCTTGAACAGCAAGAGCTACGATATCACGCACTGCTTGTTGGTACTTGGCAGTGACATCCAAGAAGTACTCATCCAAGAGAAGGTTTGCAAGGTCTGCATCACGGTTATAGGCATCTGTAATCTTTTGCAAGAAACGAGAACGGATGATACAGCCATCACGCCAGATAGATGCGATATCCGCAAATGGCAAGTTCCAGTTATTTTCTTTAGAAGCCACACGCAATTGGGCAAAACCTTGTGCGTATGAAATGATTTTTGAGAAGTAAAGGGCTTGACGGATCTTTTCAATCAACTCAGCCTTGTCACCTTCAAATTTGAAGGCAGCTGGCTTTGGAAGGACCTTGCTAGCATGCACACGCTCTTCTTTGTATGTAGAGATGTAGCGAGCAAATACTGACTCAGTGATGAGTGACAATGGCACACCAAGGTCAAGAGCTGATTGGCTAGTCCATTTACCCGTTCCTTTGTTTCCTGCAGCATCGAGGATGTAATCTACGATTGGTCCATCTTGACCTTCATCATCTTTACGGCTCAAGATATCAGCTGTGATTTCGATCAAGTAGCTGTCCAATTCACCCTTGTTCCACTCAGTAAAGATTTCAGCCATGTCTTCTGCAGAAAGGCCAAGCAAGTGTTGCATCAAGTCATAGCTTTCTGCGATTAATTGCATATCACCATACTCGATACCGTTGTGGACCATTTTTACATAGTGACCAGCTCCATCAGGACCGATGTAAGTCACACATGGTTTGCCATCTTCTGGTGCTTTAGCTGAGATTTCTTCGAGAACATCAGCAACCAATTCGTAGGCTTCTTTTTGTCCACCAGGCATGATAGAAGGACCTTCAAGGGCACCTTTTTCACCACCGGAAACCCCTGTACCGATAAAGTTGATCCCTGAGTTTGCCAATTCTTCATTACGACGGATGGTATCTTTGTAGAAAGTGTTTCCTCCGTCAATCAAGATATCACCCTTATCAAGGTGTGGAAGAAGGGCTTGGATAGTTGCGTCTGTACCAGGTCCAGCTTGAACCATGAGCATGATACGACGAGGTTTTTCGATTGAGTTTACAAAGCTTTCCACGTCATAGCTTGGCACAAAGTTCTTTTCAGGATGGCAGGCAATTACGTCTTCTGTTTTTTCTTTACTACGGTTGTAAATGGCAACTGTATAACCACGAGATTCGATATTTAGGGCAAGGTTACGACCCATTACGGCCATACCAACGACACCAAAGTTAGCTTTTGTCATGTGACACTCCTCTTGTTTGATATGTTTTATTTTATCATTTTTACCTATGAAAGGAAAGAATTTTGTAACGGTCTCCTAGTAGTCCAAGTCATCAGCGTGACCAGAACCATTCCCTACAAAGTAACCAGTCTTACAGTTGAGGGTGAATAGGTAAGTTCCATCTGGTTTGTAGAGGTTGTAATAGCCGTTTCCGTTTACAATATTGACACGTTCGAGAATGTATTGGTTGCCAGTTATATAGCCACGAGCACGTGAGGTTGCTAGGATTTGTTCCAATACACCATCTGCAAACGTCCAGGCAGGATTGTTGCTATCGTCTACAGCTGATTGGTTGTAGGGTACACGACTAGCACTTCTTTGAAGATTAACCCCATCGCCAGACAAACCACCATTTGTATCTCTAGCCGGTGTCGTAGTGCTTGTTGAAGGTGTCGTACTGCTTGCATTGCTTTCTGTAGCTGAACTTGAGCTTGCTTGACTCGTGCTAGAACTTGAGCTGGAAGCACTGGTTTGTTGACTCTTACCAAGACTAATCGCCTGATCTAACAGTTTATCAAGCTCTGTATTTCCCGTTTTAATTTCCGTGAACTTAGCATCTGATTTGGCCTTAGCATTGGTATCCAAGACACCATCAGTAATAGCTGGACTTTCAAAGAGGGCATTGACATCTTGAATGGCCTTGATTTGAGTTGCTAGGCTATCGTATTTTGACTTAGCAAGTGTATAATCACGGCTACCTTCTAACTTATCTAGCAAGGTTTTCAGTTGGCTCAATTTATCAAACTGGCTGTTTTTCAGAGCTGTCTTATTAGCATCCGTATAGAAAGTATCATAGAGATCATTGAAGTCCTTCAAAGCGGTTGGTGTTCCTTGATCATCCGAAGAGGCTGCTTGAGAAGACTGGATCTCTTGGTTTGAACGAGATACTTGACGGTAGACATAATATGTTCCAGCAAGCACAAGGATTGCAGCGACCACTGAAGCAATGATGATGATGACAGCTTTCTTCTTAGATCCTGTTTCAGGTTCTGTTTGAGTCGAACGTGATAGAGGTGTATAGGCCTCCTCTTCTTGTTCCTCATTTATTTGCTTGGGCTCTGTTTCTGTTAAAACGAGAGGCTCTATTTCAGCACTTTCTTCATCTTGAAGTGGTGGAACAAACTGAGTAGTCTCTTCATTATCTACCTCTTCAATAGATCCCTCAGCAACCAGGTCTGAATCGTCTACCTGATCAGAAGGTTCACTTGATTCACGAACTTCTTGGATCATTTCCTCGAGGTTTTGAGTAGAAGCTAGCTCTTCTTTTTTAAACTGACGAGTTTCAAACTTGTCAGCTTCGATTTCCTCACGGTGCTGTTTGATGTATTTGTCTAAGATATTGTCCTCAGGCAATACTCCTGCTTCAACCTCTTCATTCTTACGAATGACTTGACCAACAGTCAAGTCTTTTGCTTCGTCAAAGTCGAATTGTGGTTCTTGATGTCCTTTTTTATGACGATCACGTCTTTTCTTACTCATGAGTTCACCTTTCTATTTTACCTCTTGGCGTTTGACACGCTGACCAAAGTATTGATACAAATCCACTTTTAAGGTCCCATTATAGAGTTTTCGCTTTTTATCAGCTGGACTTCCGTACTTGCTTTCAAAAGCTTCGTCACTCGTCAGGATAAACTTACTCCACGTTTTCAGTGGTGCAAAAACCTGTCCCATCTCAGCATAGAGCTTGGTAACTCCTGCATCATCAGACAAGCGTTCCCCATATGGTGGATTGGAAATGATAACGCCATTAATCTTGTCTGTGCGCAAGTCCTGTACCCGCATTTGCTTAAAGGTGATATCACCTGCGACACCTGCTGCTTGAGCATTTGCCTTGGCAATTTCCACCATGCGAGCATCTATATCACAGCCCATGATGTCCAGCTCAAGTTCACGATCCATTTTCTTAGCCGCCTCTGTGCGAACTTCCTGGATTATCCGATCACTGACCCAGTTCCATCCCTCAAAAGCAAAGGAACGGCGAAGGCCTGGAGCCATTTTTCTGGCAATCATAGCCGCCTCGATACAGAAAGTTCCTGAACCACAGGTCGGATCAATTAAGGGCTTGTCTGGATACCAGTTAGATAGTTGTAAAATGGCCGCTGCCATATTTTCCTTGATCGGCGCTCCACCCTTTTCCGTACGATAACCACGTTTAAAGAGACTGGAGCCTGTCGTGTCAATCATGACCGTTGCCACATCTTTCAGGATAGATACCTCAATCTTAAACTCGGGACCAGTTTCCATCAAGGGAACTCCTTCTGGACGGGCATAGTGTTTTTGTAATTTCTTTACAACAGCCTTCTTAGAAATAGCCTGAACACTGGGTTCGTTGTGGAGTTTAGACTTCACACATTTTGCCTTTGATATCGGGAAACGTGCTCCTAGCGGGAGATAGTTTTCCCAATCTAGAGCAAAAACTCCTTGAAAGAGCTCTTCAAAGGTCTTAGCTGGAAAGCTTCCGACTACAATCTTGATGCGATCCGCTGCTCGAAGCCAAAGATTGGTCTCGATGATTGCCTTCACATCTCCTTGGAAGCGGACACGCCCATTTTCAACCTGGCAATCATAACCCAGGTCTCGCACCTCTCGTCCAACGACAGCCTCAAGACCCGCCGCAGCAGTTGCGATTAAATTAAATTGTTCTTTCATTTCTAGTCTTGCAAGACCTTTCTCTTGTTCACTTTAAAAAATGAGGTTGAGAAAGATTTCTCAGCCCCAACCTATATGCAATTTTCTATAAGCCATGTTTTGTTCCAGAAGTGACTAGGACCACTTCCTTCGATAATCATCTGTCTACCGCTAACAGCATAAATCTGCTAGCAGTCAGAGTACTACGTTCGTTTCCGTGCACTCCATGCCCCGACCAAAATTTGGGTTGCTAGCTTGAGGGGTTTACCGCGTTCCACTCTCTCTGTTTCCAGAAAGACTCCGTCACTGTGGCACTTTCAAGCCTATTCTGACCTATCCGAAGACTTAGCCATTTCGACTGCCGTAACGATTTCTCGTCCCTAGGCTTATGGATTCGCCTAGCACAAACACTACAGGCATCACAGCCTGTGCTAGCATGGACTTTCCTCATGAAAAGAGAACCTCTTCACGCGATTATCCAAAAATTGCACTCATTCCTTAGTCAATTATAAATCTTGGTTGTCTAAGATTTGCTTACCAAATACTTCTTTTTCGAGACGATTTAAGCGTTTCAAAATATCAAAGTTTGTCATTGAAGTAGAAGCTGTTACTTCAATAGAGTCTGGTTGAGTTGGAGCCACCTGTGGTTTACGAGATAATTCTTCCTTCAAATCAGCAATCTCTTGACGAAGGGATTTGACCAAAGCTGCGTAGGTTTCATAGTCCTTAATCACATCGTCTAGGAATTCATCGACCTCTGCTTTGCTGTATCCACGTACTTCACGTCCAAATTCTTGTTCAAAAATATCTTTCGCTGAAAATATAATACTTGCCATGTCTCTCTCCATTCTGGGTTACTAGTATTATTATATAAAAAAAGACAAGTAAAAATCAAGGTCAAAGGCTTACTTTTCAGAAAAATTTTCTACTATTTCATTCAAGTCCTCAAATGTTAATCTTCTTGTAACATAGTCCGCTTGATTTTTCATCATTTGGTAAAAATATCGTAACTTGGTTTCGTTTTCTTCGTCGTAAAAAAGGTAACAAGTATCTGTATTTTCCAGCAGAAATTTCTGATAATCGCGTAATTGTCCCTTGTGCTCATATTGTGGATAGGCGTATTTGACAAAATCAACCTGCTTGAACTCACTCAATTTCGCTTGATTTGCTTCATTCCAATTACTGCCATGGGTTTCAAAATCAAAAATGGTCGCCAGTTGAAATCCATAGTCTGCTTTCATGTCTTTTGCCACCTGAAGCGCCCAGTACTCAAAGCCCAAGGTCCCTGTAAAGACAAGCCAGGTCACCCCATCCTCTGCTAGACGTTCCAAGTCTCTCCGAATAGCTGTTTTGATAATATCAACGCGAATATCCTTGTCATTAAAGAGACCAAGGTCGAAGGCTGAATAGCCTAAAATCAAGGCTGATGTCATTTTTAACCCTTTCTTTGTAAATTTATGATATAATAGAGTGATGTTATTGTACCAATAAGGAGAATTATGGTCAACTATCCACATAAAATTTCATCTCAAAAGAGGCAAGCACCCCTGACACAAACTAAAAATTTCGCAAATCGGGGAATGTCTTTTGAAAAGATGATCAATGCTACGAACGACTACTATTTGTCGCATGGGTTAGCTGTTATTCACAAGAAACCGACTCCCATCCAAATCGTACGTGTCGACTATCCCCAACGAAGTCGTGCCAAGATTGTTGAAGCCTACTTTAGACAAGCTTCAACTACTGACTATTCAGGGGTTTATGATGGATACTACATCGACTTTGAAGCAAAGGAAACCAGGCAAAAACATGCGATTCCGATGAAGAATTTTCATCTCCATCAGATCCAGCATATGGAACAAGTCCTTGCCCAGCAAGGAATCTGCTTTGTACTTCTTCACTTTTCTTCTCAGCAAGAAACCTACTTATTGCCGGCTATTGACCTCATCCGTTTCTATCATCAAGATAAGGGACAGAAGTCAATGCCACTTGGATATATTCGAGAAAATGGATATCGGATTGAGCCTGGTGCCTTTCCTCAAATTCCCTACCTCGACATTATCAAAGAACATTTACTAGGTGGTAAAACAAGATGAACAAACAAACTTTTCTGCGAATAGCTAAATATGTCAGTATCAGTCTCTTAACTGTATTTATCGCAGCTGTAATGCTTGGTGGAGGTCTCTTCCTCTACTATGTTAGCAAGGCTCCAGAACTTTCTGAAAGTAAACTAGTCGCTACAACGTCAAGTAAGATCTATGATAGCAATGACGAGCTTATCGCTGATCTTGGATCGGAACGTCGGGTCAATGCTCAAGCAAACGAAATACCGACCGATTTGGTCAACGCTATTGTTTCAATTGAGGACCATCGCTTCTTTAATCACCGAGGAATCGACACGATCCGTATCCTAGGTGCTACCCTACGAAACCTTCGTGGGGGGGGAGGTCTGCAAGGAGCTTCAACCTTGACGCAGCAGTTGATTAAATTAACTTACTTCTCTACGTCAACTTCTGACCAAAACCTTTCTCGTAAGGCTCAGGAGGCATGGCTCGCCGTTCAGCTAGAACAAAAAGCGACTAAACAAGAGATCTTGACCTACTACATCAACAAGGTTTACATGTCAAACGGTAACTACGGAATGCAGACAGCTGCCCAAAGTTACTATGGCAAGGATCTCAAAGATTTAAGTATTCCTCAACTGGCTCTCCTTGCCGGTATGCCTCAGGCTCCAAACCAGTATGATCCATACTCGCATCCAGAAGCTGCTCAAGAACGTCGTAATCTCGTCCTCTCTGAGATGAAGGGGCAAGGTTACATTACAGCTGAGCAATATGAAAAAGCAATTAATACTCCGATTACAGATGGACTTCAAAGTCTAAAATCGGCTAATAGCTATCCTCCATACATGGACAACTATCTCAAAGAGGTAATCGATCAAGTCGAACAAGAAACAGGCTACAACCTCTTAACGACTGGTATGGATGTCTACACCAACGTTGATCCTAAAGTTCAACAACATCTCTGGGATATCTACAATACTGACGAGTATGTCAACTATCCAGATGATGAAATGCAAGTAGCTTCAACAATCGTGGATGTGACAAACGGGAAAGTCATTGCTCAGTTAGGTTCTCGTCACCAATCAAGCAATGTTTCCTTCGGAATCAACCAAGCTGTTGAAACCAACCGTGACTGGGGTTCTACCATGAAGCCAATCACAGACTATGCTCCTGCCTTGGAGTATGACATCTACGATTCAACTGCTTCGATTGTACACGATGTTCCTTATAACTATCCTGGAACAGATACCCCTGTTTACAACTGGGATAGAAGTTATTTTGGAAATATCACCATCCAATATGCGCTCCAACAATCACGAAACGTTACAGCTGTAGAAACCTTGAACAAAGTCGGTTTGGATAGAGCCAAGACCTTCCTAAATGGAATCGGTATTGACTATCCAGATATGCACTATGCCAACGCGATTTCAAGTAACACGACTGAGTCGGACAAAAAGTATGGAGCAAGTAGCGAGAAAATGGCTGCTGCTTACGCTTCTTTTGCTAACGGTGGTATCTACCGTAAACCTATGTATATCAACAAGATTGTCTTTAGTGATGGCAGTTCAAAAGAATTCTCTGATTCTGGTACACGTGCTATGAAAGAAACGACAGCCTATATGATGACAGATATGATGAAAACCGTCTTGGCATACGGAACTGGTCGAGGAGCCTACCTCCCTTGGCTACCACAAGCTGGTAAAACTGGTACGTCAAACTATACAGATGATGAGATTGAAAACTACATTAAAAATACGGGTTATGTAGCTCCGGACGAAATGTTCGTTGGCTATACTCGTAAATATTCAATGGCAGTTTGGACAGGTTACTCAAATCGTCTTACTCCTATCGTTGGTGATGGCTTCTATGTTGCAGCTAAGGTCTACCGTTCAATGATGACTTATCTCTCCGAAGATGATCATCCTGGTGACTGGACTATGCCTGAGGGTCTCTACAGAAGTGGGGAATTCGTATTTAAAAATGGTGCTCGTTCTACATGGACTACACCTGCTCCACAGCAAGCCCCATCAACTGAAAGTTCAAGCTCATCATCAGAAAGCTCAACTTCACAGTCTAGTACAACTACTCCAAGCACGAATAATAGTGCAAACAATAATACCAATAACCAGCAACCAAATACAACGCCTGGTCAACAAAACCAGAACCAAAATCAGAATCCTCAACCAGCACAACCATAACATTTATCACCCGGATTTTTCTGGGTGATTTTTTCATAGCACTATTGCATTTATGTGCTTGACAAAAGCCTGAGAAGACATCTTCTCAGGCTTTTTCTGTACTATAAACCTCATTGGGAAAGATAGGAAACGGATTTCGTAATCTTGTTAAGAGGTTTTACTAAATACTAGTCTTTCTTTGTTTTTGCTACAAAGAGAGCAGATAGGGCTAGGCTAACACCTGCTAGGAAGAGGGCCGTGTCAGATTGGCTCTCACCTGTTGCTGGCAAGCTTTGTTCAGTAGTTTCTTGCTTCGTCACTTCTTGTTTTAGATCCGGTGCCGGTGTCTTACCTTCATCTGAAGCAAGTGAGCTAAGTTTAAACTCAGGTTTCTCTACCGTTGGAGCAGCTTGCTCACCTACTGCCGCTACTGGGCCTGTGTACTCTGGTACTTCATTGACTAAGGCTTCAACTGCATTGACACCACCCTTGAACTCAGGTTTCTCTACTGTTGGAGCAGCTTGGTCACCTACTGTCGCTACTGGGCCTGTGTACTCTGGAAGGTCATGCACTAGGGCTTCAACTGCATTGACACCACCAGTAAATTCAGGAACTTCAAGCACTGGTGCTGGTTCTTCACCCTTGCTTGATTGAACAGCTTCCTCTGTTAATTCTTGATAGAAGCTTGCCAATTCATAAAACTCGGCCTTGCCACTTTCCCAGGCTAATTTGACATCTAGAAGAGTGCCACCATTTCGGATAGCGAAGGTTTGGAGACTGGATGTAATGGCACCGAGGTCTAGCCAACTGTCCTGACCATCCTTCAGTGTTCTCGCAAGAACACGTGCCTTAGCTCCTTCAGGAAGACTGGAAATGAGACGAAGGTGATTGGCATTGGTTGGCTCAGATAAGTGATACACCAATTCGCCCTTGTCTTTTTCAGACTTGTAGCTGGTCAAGACTTTGCCATCTACAAGATTATTATAAAGATTGCCTTGGCTTTCTCCACTACTTCCTTCTACTGTTGGATCATTGATTGGTTTGACAAATTCACCATCGTTGATGACCAATTCTGTAAAGCCTACAAAACGGGCATCATAGTCTGCTGTATAGAGGACACGGAGATAGTTAGCTTTGACTGGTGTTGTCAATTCACCCTCGATATAGCGATTTCCTGGCATCTTAGAATCATGTGTCCAACCATCTGTCAATGAATCATCGTGTTGGCTATTGGCCACACCATCTCCTACTGTCACGACATCTGTCCAAGTTTTACCGTCTTGGCTGACTTGAATCTTACCATCACGAAGGTAGTTTTGAGTTCCGTCTTGGATGTAGGCTCTGATCTTCTTGATAGTGCGTTCGCTACCAAGTTTCAAGGTTACGTGGCCATCTTTATGGGCGTAGTCTGAAAACTCAACGAAGTTGTTGTAAACACCGTCAAATAGTTGATCTAGGTTGTTCAGCTTACGAACATCATTGCTTCCGTATGTTGGATGAATGCCCATTGTTGTGGATTCTAGTTTGGTTGGTTGCACTTCTTTGGTCGTCACAAGTAGAGAAGTGGCTGTCACAGCTTGTTCCTGATCTGTTTTATTGACCAGACGCACATAACGTACCAAGTGACTCACTACAGATCTGTCTGTCAACTGGCTAGCTGGCGTCCACTCTTGCGCATTTGCAGAGTACTCTAGACTAAGAGCAGGGTTTGCCTGACCTTGGAGCTGGATGCTCTTAATCTGATGGATACGGTCAAGCTTCATTCCTAGATACCTATGAGCAGGGAGTTTGGTTCCAGCTGGAATTTGAAGTTCGTAACTGCCCAAGCTATCCACTACTGGTGTTTCCTTCAAGGCGTCGACGTTGGTGTCTGTTAACTCACTGTTTCCAGAGCGTGTCTCAACAGAGAAGTCCTGGATACGCCACCAGAGGTCGAGGGCCTTGGTATTGCGGACTCGGATGTAACGAGCGTTGATCGCTCTGGTCACTTCCTTGGTTTGTTCTCCTGATAGGCGATCCAACTCTTGCCATGCAGTTCCATCTGTAGAGTACTCAAGTACACCTGCAGCAAGCTTATCACCCGTTCCTTGGCGAAGCCGTACTTTAGTGACTGACTTGACTTCACCGAGGTCAAGTTGTGCCCAGGCATCTACTGGAGTTGTATTGCTACCATCAGCATTTGCCATCATGGCTTCTGTATTGTCCTTGCCATCAGTGATTTGATGAGCTGAGGTATTTAGTTTGTAAACTAAGTTTGAGCTTAGACTAACTGTCGTTGCTTGTTGGCTACGAGCTTTTTCAACTGGACGGTTGACTGCAATTTCCTGAACTGCAAACCAAGTGTTCTCGCGGTCTGCTGTCGCAATCATGCGAACTGCCTTGGCCTTGATAGTGAGATTTTCAAACTTAAGTAGGGATTCATTTCCGACATAGCTTGGCTCTTTCAAGGTTATCCAGTTATCGTTTTCATCTTGATACTGCACTTCTGCCTTACTAAAGGTATCACGTGGATTTGCCTGCGTTCCCATTGCAAAGGTCAAGGTTTGGATCGCTACCGGCTTGTTGAACTTCATACCAATATAATCACCTGTCTTGATGCTGTTTGGTGATTTAATAATCGCATGAGTTGCCAAGTCGCCATCCGTTACTTCTGCCAAACCACCTTCTACACCTGTTCGATTGGTGATAAAGGTGCTGATGATTTGGTCTGGATGCAAGACTTTTTGAACTTCAGACGCTAGAACTTCTTTCAAGGATAGGATAAATGGACGAATATGTTGAACACCCAATTCAGCTTTTTCCATATGGTCTACATAATGGAAGGTGTGAGTTTGAGACTGTTCGTACAATTTCAAACCTTTATAGTAGCTATCCCAAAGTTTGGCTGCATCGTTTGTAGCCATGGCTTCAGTTCCTGTAAGGAAGGCATCGAGGGCATTCATTTGGTCGATTGCATTATCCAACCAATAGTGGATTTGCGCAACCATTTTTTTATCACCTGATGCTTTATAGAGTTCGGCTGCTTCTTTAATCTTGGCAAATTCTGCACGCAAGGCTGCACGTTCTGCAGTCACATCCTGACCTGCTTTGAGCTTGGTCATGAAGTCTGTTAATTTTGGAGCCAAGTCTACAGATTCTTCTAGTTTGACGACACGATTATCCATGTTTTGGTTGATCATGTGCTTACCAAGTTCGCGGAAGGCTGCTGATACCTTGCTATCTTCAAAATGACCATTTTCTACAAAGTTGAAGGCAATGTCATTGATTTTCTTAGCTTCTTCTTCTGATTTCCACTGTTTCCATGAGTATTGAGCTCCTGAAAAGAGGGCAATCTTAGATGGTTCAGACTGTTGCATTGGGTTCAACATGATACCAGACAGCAAGCTTGGATCCACATTTGGATGAAGGAATTTCTCACCACCACCTAGAATCAAGTGTTGTTTCGAGTTATCTGTTACAGGCCAGTTAATCCAAAGTGAAACTGGGCGATAGGTCTTGCCACCTGCGGATAGATTGTTTTTGAGAGTTGAAAGGAAGCTTTCAGATACTTCACCCCAAATCTTACCACCCGTCAAGGTCATGGTTGTTGATCTTGGGAGATTTTCATTGAGGGATTTCAACTCATCCTCACGTCCATTACCCCAATACTGGCCAGGAACAAAGATCATTTCTTTGCGAAGACCGCTGTAAGTTCCCTGCATTTCAGTCAACCACTTGGTCATATCTTGCATCAAGCGGTTGTAGCTATTGTAGCCTCCGACTGGGCTTGGAGCATCATCTGCAAGGATACCAAATTCGCGGACACCCACTTTCATCAACTGAGTAAATTTAGCCTTGATGGTTGCCAAATCTTCTTGGTAATGTGCTTCATTGCCAAAGCGGATACGGTTGTTCATGAATGGATGGATGGTCCAGACATAGCGGGTTTTACTTTGATTTCCAACACGAGCAAGTTCACGGATTTCAGCTAGTTTTTCTTCTGGATAGAGTTCACGCCATTTCTTGTTGTGGTATGGATCATCTTTTGGTGCAAAGAAGTATTGGTTCAATTTCAAATCGCCACCAAAACGCATGAGCTCTGCACGATCTGCGTTAGACCATGGGTTTCCATAGTAACCTTCGATGAAACCACGGTTCTTGAGCTCTGCGTAATCTTCTACTGTCACATTGCGAAGGACTGGCACTTGGCTTTCCTTGAGCATGTGTTTCAAGGTTGTCAAACCATAGAAAACTGCATCAGTGTCTTTTCCGACGATGGAAATCGAATTATCCTTGATGCTCAAGACATAGGCGTCAATCTTGTCAAAGAGACCTGCTGAAACATTGGACAAGTTTTGCTCTGCTTGTGAACCTTGTCCATGCACTCCAAGATAGATATTGGTTGCGCCAGCGATTGCCGCCTTACCAGTTGTATAAGATACTTGATTGTCCTGCAAAACACTCTTCAAGCGATTACGAGTATAGATATCGAGCTGATCGCCCATGACCAGATTGACTTGCTTGCGAAGAGCTGTGACACCTTCGCCATAAGTCACTTTTTGTGGCGTTGGGAAGACCTTGTACTCTTTCTTGAGATAGTCTGCGCTCTTGCTAGCAGCTGCAATGCTGTCTTCGCTAGCTGGTTTGCTTGCAGTAAATTGATCAGCCAATTCAACTGTTCCATCACCAGTTTGCTCTACTTTTGGTTTTTCAGGTGTAGTTGGTTTTTCTGGTTGACTTGGTGCAGGCGTTTCTTGCTCTTCTTTGACAGGTTTCAATAGATGAACTTCAGCTGCACTTGCAAAACCACCAACGCCTTCCAATACTTTCAACTCAATCTTGTTTGTATGTACCGCCGTAAAGTTGACTGTTTTTTCTTGGGCGTTGTTGTCCCAGCTTCCTTCTGAAACCTTGACCATTTGGCCATCTTTTTGTGCGTAGATTTCGTAGCGCGTCACAACACCATTTCCACCACCTGGGCGTGGGAGATAAGTCAAGCCATTGACTTTTTCTGCTTCTTTCAAGGTCATAGTAAGGGTGTATGGAGCAGTGTCACCAGTCCATTTAGTATGCCAGAAGGTATTTGGATCATTGTCAAAGGCCTTTTCAACAGCGCCTTCAGTCGCGTTCCCTGGAAGTTGCTGACTGCTTGCGGTTGCCGTAATCTTATCATTTGAAATCAAGCGAGGATTTACAAATGGTTTGTCTGACAACTCTGCGCTATGCAAGATTCCTTTGAAACCACCGATGCTTTCAAGCGGTAATACCAAGCTATTGTGGGCAAAGCGAGGGTGAGCTGGATTTGCAATACGCTCAATCTTTTCACCATCCACATAGACTTCTGTAGATTGTGGTTTGGTCACGATGGAGATTTGATAACGTTTGTTCTTTTCAAGTTTTTTATTGAATTGGATATGGAACTGTTCAAACTGGTAAGCAAGGTAGCCGTCTTTATCAGCTAGATAGATACGGTTGTCACCACTTGTTGAGAAGGTTTGTTCCCCGTCTCCAGTGACAGTTACATCAAACTTCAAGACATGACTTGGACCAACATCACCAGCCAATCCTTCGATACTGCTGTCTTTCTCAAAAGCCAATCCCTGTTCGCTTGCCTTCACTTTCTTGCTTGCATAGTTCTTGACTGTTTCAGGATTGATGGTAAACAAGTCGCTTTGATCAACCTCTTTATCAGGATTTGACTGTGGCGCATAAGGGCTCGTTGGTAGGGTACGTTCTGCAAAGGTCGCAGCTGCACGATCAGATCCCCAAGTGCGCTCCGCAGTAGTTTGCATGCTCTTGAAGAAGCGTTTAAAGATATCATAAGAGGTCAAACCTGTCTCATGAAGGTCAATATTGTCATTCCAAACTGCGTGACCACCACCAAGGATACTTGGATGAGAAGCTGGTAGAAGCGGACCTCCACCTGTTCTAAAATCATTTGGTGTCCAGCTATTGTACTGACGTTCGTAGTTAGCATAGTCCCCGTAGGCTGCTTGACTATTGCTTCCACTTGGCACACTATAGGTCGGTACATCCGTGATGTTGATAATCTTAGCTCCCTGAGCAATGGCTTCATTTGGTCGTTGCCATCCGATACTCCAGATATCAACTTCTACTCCGTTCCAATCAACAGGGGTGTTCCCTCGTTTCGCACTGAGTGAGCCCCAGATACGAGGAGTGTAACCCTTTCCTTTAATGTATTTGATAAGGTCATTGACATAGCGGCGATAGCTTTCTCTGCTGCCATAGTATTCATCCGTTCCGATATGAACAGTGGATACCCCATGAAGTGGTGCATCTGGACCATCGAGGAGTTTGTCATAAACTGATTTGACAAAAGCTAGCGTTTCATCGTATTTATTATCTAGGTCGAGCATGGCAACACGTTCAACATTGTGTTTGCCAGCATAATCACTCAAACTACCTTGATACATGAGGTCTGGGCGGACTTTGACAAAGGACAAGGCGTGACCTGGTGTGTCAATTTCTGGCACTAGGTTGATATGCAAGGCCTTGGCCAGTTTAATCAGATTTTGCATTTCTTCCTTGGTATAATGCTCATCTGATGTCAATTTTTGACCATTCTTACCAACAATGTCTGTCTCCACACGGAAACCAGTCTTGGCATGTTCAAGAACATACTTGAGTTGTTCTTCTGGACTTAAATTCTTACCTGCCAAGTGTTCCTTTAGGAAGATATAGTTATCGTTGAGGTGCAACTGCAAGTCGTTCATCTTGTAGTAAGCCATGTTGAGCATGATGTCTACAAGAGTGTCATAAGGGATAAATTTACGACCTGTATCTAGCATAAAGCCACGGTGGCTGAAACTTGGGAAATCACGAATTTCGCCATTTTGTAGGTCTGTTTCTCCCATTTGAAGAAGAGTACGAGTGGCGTAGAAGGCTCCTGTGTTTGTGGCAGCTTCGATGGTAATCACATCATTTTGGATAGTGATGCCGTACCCTTCTTTACCATAACCCTTGTTTTCAACCTTTTTAAACTCGATTCGTTTTTGAGCCTGCTTGTCACCTGTTGCTAGTTCCAATCCACGGCTGGCAAGGTCTGACTGATAGAAGGTTGCAGCCTGATCAAAGCCAGAATCACCCGTCGCAAGGACTGTATCTGAAGTGATAGAAGATTGGCCTTCTTTCCCATACCATTGTTGAACAGCTGGTGCTACTTTTGGTTTCACACCCACACCTTCGTCCTGATGTAGGCCCTTGATGACTACTTCAAATTCCTTAGTGAAAGTTTGACTGTCTCTGATTTGCTGGACCATGACCTTGATACGTTGATCAGTCAGAGGTTTATAGATACGATTTTGAAGGTCAATTACACCTTGTTTATTGCTTCCGATGAGACTGACTTTTCCTGGTAAAGTTGGTAAGACAAGAGACTGTCCATCTTCTGCTACTGTTAGTTCGGTTACTTGGCGGATATCCGTTACCTTACTATGGTCCGGAACGTTAGAATAAGCTCGAATTTCTTGGATTCCAACGTTTCTCCAGTTCATTGTGCCCGCTTGATAGTCATTGATCTCTAACTTGAGATATTTAGCTTGAATACTATTGGCTAAGTCAACTTTCTCATCTAAAACAGGATCTCCAGTCTTGGTATGAGCAAGTTTCCATTGTTTTTCTCCGTTAGCGCCCACGTCTTCTTGGCCTGCGTAGTAGAGACTCCAAGATTTGATATTGGGGTCATTTTGCCCATTACGAAGACGACGATCCCAGTCAATTTCTACATGCTTGATGAGGGTAGTTTTTGGAAGAGTTAATTCGAAGGTTGGTTTTACTGCATCTCTATCTGTAGCCCAACGGGTATTGTCATCTCCATCGATAGCCTTATCTGCAGTAAAGTTGGTCCCAGTCTCATGGTTGCTCGCCTGAGCAGTAGCACCCTCAAGATGGTTGACATCTTCTCTATCTTCAATTTGCTTTTCAGCTGGTTTTACTGCTGGTGTAGTGGTTTCCGCAGGTTGTTTGTCTGCCTTTGGTGTTTCAACCGGTTTCGGCGTTTCTGCTGGCTTGGGACTTGTAGGACTTGTCTCTGGTTTTGCCTCTTCACTTGATGTAGGATTGGTTCCCTCATCAGTCGCTGGAGTTTCTTCATGACTTGCTTCTGTTGCAGCTTCTGCATCTGCTTTTTCAAGCGCAGCGGCTAAATCCTCTGGTAACTTATCCAAGGCTTGAACATGAGTGATACTTCCCTCTGTCTCTGAAGGTGTAGCTGTTTCTGCCGCCTGAACCATATTGGCGCCAAAGATACTAGCACCAATCATAACGGAGGCTGCACCAATTGCAAATTTTCTTATACTATAGTGACAGCGTTTCTCAAAAAAATGTCTATCCATCTTTCTCCTATTCCTTTCATCCGCATACATGAGTAAGCGGTATCATTTCTCCTTTGAAAAAGGAGAGAACCAAGAGGTCCTCTCCGGCTGTTTGTTCCTTTTTGATTCGAGTTGCTTTGAACTTCAAAAATCAAATCTCATTAATCTTCTTTACGTTTTGTCGCAAGAACCGCAGCAGATAAAGCGATGCTCACACTTGCTAAGAAGAGGGCAGCTTCTGAACCATGTTCTCCTGTAGCAGGAAGCTTCTCTTCTTTATCTTCCAGAGTTTTGGCATCAGCTACTGGGCTTGGAGTGAGCGGGTACTCAGGTTTTTCAACTGTTGGAGCTGCTTGATCTCCAGCAGTAGCCAATACACCTGTGTAGGCTGGTTTCTCGTTTACCAAGGCTTGGACCGCATTGACGCCACCCTTAAACTCAGGGACTTCATTTGCAGCTGCTAGAACCGCATTGGCTCCGCCCTTGTATTCTGGTAATTCGTGAACCAAGGCTTCAACCGCATTAACGCCGCCCTTGAACTCAGGAACCTCATGTACAGCTGTTTCTGTTGCATTGACGCCGCCTTTGAACTCAGGTACATCAAGAACTGGTGGTTGTTCTTCTCCCTTGCTACTTGTTGGAGCATTTGGTTTGGTAGCAGAATCTTTTAATTGGTTGAGATAGTCTGCGAAGTAGGCCACCATTCTTTCCGTCAAGAGATGGTTATCCGTCGCATATTTCATGCTTGCCTGAACGCTAGCTACTTCCTCTTGATTGTCTTTGTCTGTTAATTTCTGCGCCTTAGCCAAAGCTGCTTCATAACCAGACATGTCAAGAGGTGTTTCTGCTACCTGTGGACGGGTAAAGATGAGTTCCGCTGCAGATTGGTATTTATCGCCACCATCTCCGTAAGTCTTGGTACCAGTAAGGACAATTTTCTTAGCCTTGATTGTCTTGCCGAAATCAATGTCTTTTGGCTTGTTGTTATTTGGCCAATCTGTTACGGTAAAGGTATGTTCCTTGCCAGACTCATCTGTGACAACCAGTTTCACATCTCGCAAGTTTCCATTTGAATCAGATGCACGTGGAACATAGCGAAGTCCTGTGATTTCAGTAGGTTCTTTCAAGACCATTGTTGCTGGTTTACCAACATCTCCACCACTCCAAGATGTATGCCATAGACTAGACACATTGCCATCAAAGGCATTCTCTAGACCTTCACCTGGTTGAGATGGCGCATCCAAACTTTCAAAGTCTTCTGCTACTAAGGCTGTTTTCTTCTGAACCAAAGCATTCTTCAAGGCTTCAATCTTGGCAATCTCTGCACGCGCCTCTTCCACACTAATGTCATCATCTGCCTGACTGAGGTTAAAGACAGCCTCCTTCAAAGCATCCATAGACTCTTTCGTATAGTTGGTCATGGCAACCGTTGGCAAGTAGTTCTTCAGAGCATTTTCTGTCAACATCTTACCTGTTAGGGTAATTTCCTCGATGTGAAGATTGTCCATCATGAAGTCGTTGTAACCACGGAAGTTGGCATTTCCACCAGAATCACCACGAGTATTGCTTGCGTTTCCAGTTGAGTAGATACCTACCCAAGTATCGCCTGTTTCTGCACCTGTCACGAGGAAGGTTACCTTCTTAGCTTTCTTAGAATCTGTCCAAGTATTTGGCAATTCATGCATTTCCAAGTTGCTTGCTTGAGTACCACGACGACCTGACTGGAATTCTCCCTTACCAACTACAAAGGCATAGGTATTGTCTGATCCTGCTTCGTATTCAAAGGTTACGCGATAAGTCTTACCAGCTTCAAAGCGGAAGTTTTGCGGAATAGTTTGGTAAACCAAGTTACGACGGCTCACTAGCCCATTTGTCTTGAGTGACCAATTCCCTTCGATAACATCATCGACTTTCTTACCGTTCCAACCACGCTGTGTATATGGATCGTGTTTTTCAGACAAGTGAGTGCGGTTATCTTCAACACCTTCGACACCACCTACTACAAATGGGAAGATTCCTTGAGCTACATTTTCAAAGTCTTGTTTGAAGGTTCCTTGACCTGTATCATGCTTGTCTCCGTACATGCTTGAATTATTTTCAAAGGTACGAATTTCATCAAAGTAAGTTGCTTCATCACCAGCTTCACGACTCAATGTCAGAGTGACATTTGATACGTCAGATCCAGTTGTAAAGAAGGCGTACATATTTTGGAAGTAACTTGTATCGTTAACTGTAGCATTTTCACGACGATTGTTATGAGCATAAGCTTTGATATAGTTGAGAGCGAGTGACTTATTGGTATAAGTAGTCACTTCTTTTTCGCCAGTATTCACTGTGATACTTGCCTTAGCATTACTACGGTTATCGACACCAACATAAACCGCATACTTGGTATTTGGTTTCAAGCCAGTCAGTTTCTGAGTAAGGCTGACCTTGCTCTTATTGCCTTGGATACGAAGCATTTCATTTGCACCCTGTGATTTGACAATTTCTGCCTTGGAAGCATCACCTGAAATGGTCCAGTGTTTCAAGGTTCCACTGTTAAATCCTTGGTCATAGATGTGCATGCCTTCGCTCCATGACATTTCAGGATTGGTTTGTTTCGAACGGTAGAGAACGTATGGTTGATTTGCTAGAAGGTCTAGGGTAATCTTACCATTTGTTACAGTTAGTTCTTGCTCTTCTGTTTTACCTTGGTCAGTTAGCTTGTAAAGGTAAACCTTGCTATTTGCCCAATCGCTCGGAAGTGTCCAAGTTGTTGCACCGGCCTGCGTATTGAAGTAGTACATTTTTTCCTTATCAGTAGGAAGTTTCTTACCATTCGCATCCCAGTTCCAAGGAGTCAAGTAAGCTGAACCATCTTGGATGACACGTCCATTGAGAGTTACTGTACGTTCGCGGTATTGCGGGTTATTGACATCGTTTGACTTACGAGTCACAACCACTTTGTTACCTGCAGCATCGACTAGCTCAACCTTCATTTCTGGAGTCCATTTATAGGTGCTACCATTATCAGACATGGTAACTGGTGTACCATTTTCCCATTTACTTACAGTGAAGTGTTGGAAGTACTTAGTCATGACGTCATGAGCAAATAAGTTGGTTACATAGCCATTGTAGTCGCTTCTTCCTTGCCAACCTTCAAAGTCTTTCATGCTGTAGCCACCTAGAAGTGGGTAGTTGGCTGCACCACCGTAACTTCTATAGTCCCCAACCCAAGAATCTTTTTGGTGGTTACGGATAAAGCGCGTGATGGCGCTGTTGATACCTTTATTAGTGTAGCCACCATAGGTCAAGTCAGCTGCCCAGTGTTGGAAGGTAGAGTCGTATTCACCACCATGACCCCACTCAATCGCAAAACGCCAGCCTTGTTTGTTGATTTCTTTAGCAAGAACGTGGGTAGCCCAGGCACCGTTATCACCTGATTGACCATTGCCCCATACGTCCACATAGATAAAGTCGAGACCATCACCAAGTTTTTTCTTCAAGTCTTCCCAGCGAGCCAAGCGTCCATGTGCTAGGTCATAAGCAGCATCAATGTTGATACCTTGGTCTAGCCAGTTCCAGCCGTAGCTGTAGCTGCCATCTGGATTCTTACGAAGAATATTTTCATTAAAGTATTTAGACTCAGGATAAGTCTCAGAAGCGTTAACGTGGATGCCAAGATGAGCTCCATATTTCTTCGCTTTTTCGATCAAGGTCTTGAAGTCTTCGACACCACCAATACGTTTACCAATATCAGCATAGTTCAAGTGTCCAGAGTCATGACCTTCACTACCATAACCTTTAAGGAGAACACCTTGCCCAAGACCATCTGTGTGGAGATTGATTTTCTTGATACCATCCAAGGTCATAAGGAATGGGTTTTGTGCTTGAGAACCAAAGTTCATCGCGATACGGTAAGCAGTGATATCCTTGACTTTTTCCCAACCTTGAGGGTTGTTCATGATGCTACGATAAGCAATGGCACCATCTTGCCAATCGACTTTGTTGTCTGCATTGGCATCTTCGGTGATAACAACCTTGGCACTTGGAAGTTCCTTGGTGTATTCTGGGAAGACAATGCCCTTATAAGCCTTTTCCCATTGCCATTCAGAGCTGTGAATTCCGACATAGTTGGCATTTCCAACTGTTTCTTTATAGGCTGTCAAACGAGTCCAGTCATTCGAACCACCACCGTAGCTGTTTTGAGAGTTACTCCAAACACCTGCAGCAAGCTTATCTGTAGAAACAAATCCATACATGTAACCCTTAGCCAAATCCTTCATTGGATTGGTTACATCGATATGATCATCTCCGCTGACATGGGTATTGTTTGACATGGTTGCCCCATCAAACTTAGCACCAGCTTGATCACTAGAAACAGAGACTAAAGCATTGCCAAGGAAACTAATCGTAGAAAGCAATTTTCTTTCGTCATCAATCTTTTGACCTGGAGTGACTTGATTGTGGTTGACAATCTTGGTCACATCAAAGTGCAATTGATTGTCCACGACTTGCAAGCGTACTGTCATTTCCGCATTGATTAAGTGAGCATCATCGCGAAGCTTCATCACGTACTCTGCTGTTGTCTCATTGATTTTCTTATAAGTGACTTCAGGAGTGATTCGGTGGTTATTGATAAAGACTTGGTTGAACTGTTGCACCTGTCCTGGCAAAGTATGTCCATTCAAGGTGTATTCCTTGACACGAGGGAAGGCTTGGTCAATTACCGCTTTGAGAACCTTAGACTGGATCGTATCATAAGTCACCTTGCTATCGTCAACGGCAGGACCTGTTTCTTTCTGGGCAGGAGTATCATCCGCTTTTACACCTTCTTGATTGTCTGTTTTAACGCTGACAACTGTACGCTCATTGCCATAGGAACCAGCTTTTAGGACGATTTTCTTCTCATTTTTGAGAGTTTCATTAACAGCTGCTGGCAAAGTGACCGTATCAAAGAGTTTCTCATCATTATTCGTTGCATTGAGTTGTCCATCTGACTTGAGAGTGATAGAAAGACGGTTTACAGAACCTGGTTCTGGTGCTGCAACACGACCGCCCTGATACCATGTGCTGTTACCTGGAGTTTTGTATTCCCAGAACCAGCCACCTTGGTCATATCCAACAAAAACATTGTTCTTGGTATCTTTAAATTTCAAGAAGACACCAAAGCGTGATTTGCCCTTTTCAGAATCATCTTTGAAGTTTAAATCAACTGTCGCATTTCCATTAGCATCGACAGTCAATCCTTGTTTTTCAAACAAGGCTGGTTTGCCATCATTGTCATTTTGGGCCGTTGAAGACAATTGATTGTAGCGAACACCCTTTTCTTCACGAATAGTGACTGTTCCTTGTTGCTCTTTATTCGCTACTGTTTGCCATTCAGGAGTCACTGTCTTAGGTGTTTCAGGTTTAGCAGCTGCAGGTTTATCCTCTTTTGGTTTTTCTTCAGCCGGTTTTTCTTTCTCTTCCAAGTCTGCTGGTTTCACACTTGAAATTCCCTGTATGTGGTCTTGGATCCATTTTAGTTGAGCTGGTGAGAAGAGAATTCCTCCGCTCCGTTTTCCAACTACACCATTTTGGTGTACACCGACCAGTTTTCCTTCTGTATCAAAGATACCACCGCCACTAGCACCCGGTTTTCCTCCTTGGTAACCAATCCCTTGGACACCTTCTCCGTATGGTTCCGCAAAATCAACTGTAGTATTGACAATCGGATTCAATTTCCCTTCTGGATAACCAAAGACATGGAGCTTATCTCCGATTTTCTTAACTACTGGCTTTTTAGTTACTTCAACAGGCGTATTTTCTAGAACTGTACGCAATCTCACTAGGGCCAAATCATTTTTGAAGCCCTTTAGGTAGCCTTCACGATCCCAATGAATGATATCTTTCTTGCTAAACTTGACATCTGGCAATCCTGGATAAGAGATACTATAGATATCTCCATCCCCTTGGTCATTATCCACAACCTTACGGATATTGCCGTCTTGGCTGTCCTTGATAAAGTTATGAGAAACCGTCAAAACAAGGTCTTTAGCAACGACAATACCGCTACCTTCTCCTGATGGCGTCTTGATCTTAACAGTCGCGCCGTAGTTTAATTCCCCATTGGCAGTCTTAGCCACATCTTCTGGAACAAGCTTCCCAGTATCTTGGGCCAATTGATCCTTGTCAACTTCGCGCCCATTATCTTCAGCTTTCTCCAACTTATCTTCTAATTCTTTTGGCAGATTGCTTGGCTTTTCAGACTTTTCTTTTTCTTGAGCTAACAATTCCTCTTCAGTCTTAGGTCCATCAGTTATTTCATCAGAACCAGGATTCTGAGCGGCAGCTTCCTTGTCAAAATCGTGCCCCTCATCACTAGCCTTCTTATCCAAATCAGCCAATTCACTCGGCAAATTATCTGTTGAACCAACCCTTGCTTGATCAGCCAATACTGGGCTAGCTGCGAAGAAAGTCGCTCCAATCATCACCGAAGCTACTCCAAGCGTAAACTTACGAATACTGAACTTACAGCGTTTTTCAAAAAATCGTTTATCCATGAACTCCTAAATCCTTTCATTTTCCAGTAAGCGTTTACATTTCTTTTTTAAAAAATACTCCTTTCTCTGAAAGTGCTAAGCTTAACTGTTATAAATAAAAAATAATTGTACTTTTAATATAACAAATAAAAAGACAGAAAGCAATAGGAAATAGGTAAAATTCACTAAAATTTTCTCTTTTCTGAAAAATCCTACCTCTAATCATTCAGGACCTTATACCACAGATAAAAAAGGACTTAACCATCATGTCGATGGCTAAATCCTTTACTTTTTTAAAGTTATTTCACATGGTTTGCGAGATCTTCTTGAGCCTTTTTATTTGACTCTTCTTTTTCTTTCAACCATTTTTCTTGAGCCTTTTGGTATTCTTCTGTTGTCACTGCCTTATCTTGTACTTCTAGATATTTGTACAAAAGGGCTTCGCTCATACCCTTGTTACCAGAGTATGCAAATGGAAGTGTAAATGGTACCATCTTAGACAACATTGGACGACCAGTTTGAGAAGTTGTTGGGATGAGCAAGGCACTGTCTGTCAACCAAGCTTGGGCAGCAGCATATTTTTCATAACGTTTTGAAACGTCAGTAGTTTCTTCCCCAGCTTCCACAACCATTTTTTCGTAATCTTCTAAACCAACTTGCTTAGCCGCAGCGTTGTTTGTTCCTGAGTCAAATCCTAGGTAAGTCTTTGTATTTTCCCCTACAGATGGTTTGATAATATCAAGATAAGTAGATGGATCGATATAGTCTGGAGACCAACCCACGTTATCTGAAATATCCCAGTCTTCTCCAGCCGCAGTTTCAGCGAAGTAGGTAATGTTTTGAACATCATCTTTTTGGAGCTGTTGGATGTCGATAACCACATTATCTGATCCTAGATTTTCTTCAACTGACTGTTTAAAAGATTGAACACGTTGAACTTTTGTTGTATTGGTTTGGTCTACAGGCATATCCAAATGGATTGGGAATTTCACACCTTCCGCTTGAAGGGCCGCCTTAGCTTTAGCGAATTCTGCTTTGGCTTTGTCAGGACTGTAGAGTCCATCTTGGGCATCATCCAAGTTTACGTTACTCCACTCATCTCCATAGGTCACCAATTTTTCTTTAACTAATTCCCCAAAGTTTTTCCCATCTGTCTGTACAAATGTAGGAGGAACAAATAAGTTACGAAGCAGTTTAGTAGCCCCGCTTGCACCATTTACTTGAGAAGCGTAGGCTGTTCTGTCAAAACCAAATGCAATAGCTTGACGGAAGTCCTTATTCAAAAGTGCCTTCTTGGTTGATGCTTTTTCCTCATCTGTTGTCTTAGAAGTGTACTTATAAGACTGGCGATCGATATTTGTACCTACTAAATAAGTAGTAGAATCTTGTTGGGTATAAACGATATTGTCTTTGAATGCTTTTTCAGTCTCTGAGTAACTAGCACTTGTTGGGAAGAGGCGAGCCATTGTAAAGCTACCGTCTTTGAAAGCTTCAGTTGGCTTATTGGTATCTTGACCATCCCAGAAGGATAATTTCACTTTATCAAGATGAACATTGTCTTTGTCCCAATAGTTTGGATTCTTTTCGAACTCGACTGATGATTTGGCTACGATTGATTTGAGTAAGAATGGTCCATTATAGAGAATGCTGCTTGGGTCCGTACCCTTAGCAAAGTCATCCCCTTTAGAGTTCAAAAATTCTTCATTAACAGGAGCCAGAACACCCATTGTTGTCTTAGAATTCCAGAAACTTTCTGGCTTGTTCAATGTGTATTGAACGGTATAATCATCAAGAGCTTTGATTCCTACTTGAGAAAAATCTGTAATTTCTCCTTTGACGTAAGCATCCAATCCCTTGATAGATTCCTGAACCAGGTAAAGACCATCTGATTTCTTATCAGCAGCATACTTAAGACCAGTTACAAAGTCTTGAGCTTTAACTTCTGCATACTCCTCACCTTCAGATGTATACCATTTTGCATCCTTTCGGAGTGTATACGTGTAAGTCAATCCATCCTTAGATACAGACCAATCCTCAGCCATAGATGGTACAAAGTTACCGTAGCGGTCATTTTCAAGCAAGCCATCGATAACGTTGCTCGTAATATTCGCTGTAGCTGCCTTACCAGTTGTCAAATAGTTTAGGTTATCAGGATCCGTTTCGTAAATGTATGAGAATGTTTTCTCACCTTTAGCATTTGAACTTGATCCAGAGCAGGCTGCAAGAGTCGCAGCTGCCAATAACGTCACACCCGCAAGGGCAAGTAGTTTTGAACTTTTCATTGTTTTCTCCTTTAAAACTTTCACCCCATTATAGTCCCTTTTCAGAAACATGTCAATAAAATTTTCAGAATTTTTGAATTAATTTGGTAAATTCTGAAAAAAGGTTAATAAAAAATTCTATAATATCTTCGTGGTTAATAATTGAATCCACTGAAGATATTATAGAACTTCTTCTTCCTTTAAATTACATCATAAGTTCAAAATTACTATTCAGTTTTTTTCTTTAAATACTTCATAGGGTAGAAAACAAAATCAACGTAAGAAACTTTCTTGATAAGGTAAAGAATAAATAGTGAACCATACCAGCCTAATAATAATCCTAGTATTAAATGAACATAAATGTTACTAATATTTAATTTTAATAAAGTAATGCGGGTTACAGAAACAATTGGTGCATGTAATAAGTATATAACTAAACTATTCCTCCCTATCTTAGAAAAATACATCCCGAATCTTTTGAAGTTATTTAAAATCGGATAGCAAGTAAAAGCTAAAACGACCGACACGGAAAAGATTAACCCCCATAGACCAGGAGTGTCGTAAGAAATATAAAAACTAGGAGATGATTGTTGCCAAAATATCAAAAACATTATAATAACTCCTATACTTAAAGAAGTTATCCATTTCCACTGCTCCTGCAAGAACATCGTCAATCCAGATTTTTTCAGCCAATAACCAAAGATAAAGAAGAAGGACCAGAGAAGTACTTTTTGGATAATATAAATATTAACTGGAAAAAGTAAAGATAAAATATAGGCAAATAAACTAATTAGAAATAATTGATTATAAGATTTAACCCTAATAGAAATCAAACCAACAACTAAATAAATCCACCAAAGAACATAAAGGTACCAAGAAACGCCTAAAGGTGTTTTATAAATCTGTAGCAGATCAGCAAGAGATGCTGCATTTCGAACACTTTCTCCACCTATTGTTTGCAAAATAAATTGAAGAACTGAGTAAAAGAGATATGGCACACCTAGAATTATTGTTTTTTGCTTAAAATAGTTCCAAAACTTTTTTAAATCTACCACTGGTTTGAAGAAAAAACCTGACAATGCGTAAAAAACAGGAATATGGAATAAGTAAAAAACTTGTGTTAGAAATAGAAGCACAGTATTACTATTTTCGAATTTCCTAGATTCAAAAAGACCTAAAACAACATGTCCTAAAATGACCATTAGAATGGTGAAACCTTTACCAAAATCTATCCATTCAATACGTTTGCTTTTCATTTTCACCTCTTAAATTTCCTTGTAATCAGAGTAAAGATAGACAGTAGTTTTTAAAACGAACTATGAAATGAATTACAGATGCTATCCATGTATAGTGACTACAAAACAATATAATAAGTATTTTCCTATTCAAAGATATCTTTTCTACGAGTAGGCTTTTTTTGTTTTTCTTCAAACGAATAAGCATCTCTTTAATTTGATTAGCATACTTTCTCTTTAAACTATAAAAATTTTTGTCTATTGCGAGCATCATCAGCAAAGATAAATCAATTCGTTTAATATTTATATCAATCCACTTATCATATATTGGATTGGTATTAATTTTTTCAACAATTGCCCAAGCTTTATAGACATCAAATTTTTTATCTGTAAAAGTTGCCGTTACACTTTTGGGATTGTTATAATAGTTGTACGTTATTTTATCAGATATCGCAATTATTTTTGAATATAATATGTATTCAAAAACAAATGGAACATCCTCTGCTATTCGTAATTCAGCTACAAAGCGAATCGATTTTAATATACTAGCTTTATATAACTTATTCCAAGGATAATATTCTATAGATTGAGACTCAATTTTTAAAAATTTTTTAACATATTCGTCTTGTTCAAGTAGCTGTTCCTTCACATTTTTTGATGTTGATACCTTTGAGGATAATTTACTTGTCCGATGATAAGAAGCTACAACTAGATCAGCAGAGGTTCGTTCCTGCAAATTAATCATATACTGAAGCGCATCTTCTTCTAGCCAATCATCTGCATCTAAAAAAGTGATGAACTCTCCTAAAGCTAAATCTAAAGCATCATTCCTTGCTGAGCTAACTCCTTTATTTTCTTTGTAGTGAATTTTAATACGATTATCTTTATTTGCGTAAGAACTTATTATCTGTCTACTAGAATCATCACTACCGTCATCAATAACTAAAACCTCAAAATTAGGGTAGGTTTGAGCTAATAAAGAATCTAAACATCTTGTCAAAGTTTTCTCGCTATTAAAAACAGGGAGAATTACACTAATTTTTCTTTTCATATTATTTTAAAGCATCCAATGCCGTATTAAAGTAATAACCTTGGCGAATCTTTTTACCTATCATTCTCACATTCTGCTGCATTTCTTGATAATCTTTCTCTGAAACTCCCTTTAGGCATTCCGAAAGATGATGGAGATCATCAATTACGATACCAATATTATTTCGTTTAACAAAATCAGCCATAGCTGCTTGTGACCAAATAATAACAGGAAGATTCGCTGCCAAATACAATGATGTTTTATGTGGATTATTATATTTAAGATAGGCACCTGTATTGCCAGTACATTTCTCTACTGAAGTTCCATCCCAAACTAATCCGAAGTTTCCCTCTAAATGTTGAATCAATTCATCTGGTGAAAACGCTCCCTTATAAATATCATCAGGAATATCCCCTTCATAATTGACACCATACAAACACATATCTACATTCAGTTCCTTTAACTTATATACATAACCACTTTTTTCTCTCGTAAGATTTCCTGCAACAATCACCTTCTTTCCATTATTACGGATTATTTCAGGAACTGGTTCATTATATAAATAATCAAAAATTTCAAGATTTACAATTTTTTCTGAAGATATTCCAATTGAATGGAGATATTCTGACATAAATTTATTATGACTAATAACATAATCAAATCGAGGTAATAATTTTAAATCCGCTATGATTGCAGTAGATTTTCTTTGTTGCCCAATACCATCACGCAGTGTCTCCAAATCGTGAATTAACGCAATGAACTCTACTTTCTTTCTTTTTTTTATCCAGGGAATAAATCTATTCGCATATCGTACTCCAGGAGCAGGATGTTGCCAGATAACACGGTCTCCATTCTTTACAGTCTTAGCAATATGAATCCAGACTTTAATACTCTCAATTAAAAGAACGAATTGACGATAAAATAAATTTTTATCAAAAGGCATTGGTGGAATTACAAACGATTTCATTCCCCTTCGACGACAAATTTCAGCAATATCGTCGGGCGCCTTTGCTCCTGCATGTGCTTCTCCTTTATTACGAACCTCAATAATATAGTCCATTTTTTCTCCCTTCACCTAGAAACTTTTTCCATACTTTTGGTTGAAGAATTTAGCAAATAAGAACGATTTTAACTTCCTAATAAAATCAACTTTATCCATATAGATGAATGGCATTTCTTTCACAGTCAGCTCATTTTCTACTATCCAAACATTAAACAATAATTCACTTATACGACCAAACAAACGCGCTTCAAATGGTGTATATTCTGAAACATCTATTCTTTCATATAACTCTTTAATGATAGGAAATAACCAACTACAATATCTATCTGTCAATTCTTTGCTCATAATAAACATATTAAACATATAGCCACTATTTTGCTTCATAACCTTATCATAGCTAGTTAAGTAATCAGGAGTCAATTCACTTATAACCTTACGAGTTTCATCCAAATGACTTGAATCATGGGTGTTTGAATAATGAGAATATAGAGTTTCTATATAGTAACGTCTTTTTTTAGGAACAATCACATCTGCTTGCTCCAATTGTTTCTCAACATCTTCTTGATTTAAAATCACCTGATTTATATCGATATTTTCTTTATAGAATATTGTTTTTCTAGCAAAATACCTTCTATAATGTACCAAACCTAGATAGTCAACATCAAGATTCTTCCATGCCCAATATAGTCCTGTTAATTCACAATAATATGGATTTAAGTTTGAAATATTTTCTCCAGTATTATCTCCTTGATAACCCAAATCATTTTTCCCTTCTCTACCAACATGGATTGGTAAATAAAGTTGTCGATCCTTAGGCATTTGAAATTGTTTATGTGTTGCAATAATTAGTTTGATATTTTTCACTAACTTTTCTATCCCCTAATCTACATTTTTCTCTGAAATTAGTGCCCTTAGTTGACTACTACTTGTTCCATCTGTATAAGGGAAATAGATTATCTCAACTCCCTTTTCCCCTAACTCTCTCTCATAATTTTTAAAACGTTCTGTTCCCTTATAATCACTACCAACAAATAGTTTATCATAATGATAAATATTCCAAGCATCACTGTCTTCTGGAAATGATTCAACTGCTTTATCTACATAAGAAATAGAAGCGATAATATCTAAACGTTCTTGAAAAGATATAAATGTCTTCTTTCCTTTATGTGAAGCATTAGGATGTACTCCGACAATTAAATAATCGCATTGCTCCTTGGCACGTCTTAACAAATTCAAATGTCCAACATGAAATAAA
This sequence comes from Streptococcus oralis, assembly GCF_016127915.1. NCBI lineage: Bacteria > Bacillati > Bacillota > Bacilli > Lactobacillales > Streptococcaceae > Streptococcus > Streptococcus oralis. The sequence continues at coordinate 799,228 of NZ_CP066059.1, forward strand.
TCAAATGTTCCAGACAAGTAGCCTACCTTATCTTTGTGGTAAATGGCATCATCATGGTTACTATTTTCTTTACACTGGTTGTGCATCAAATCAAATTTACGAAATTCTAATAGATGACTTTCCAATAATTCCCTTACAGATTTATCACAATATGAAATATATAATTCTGCTTGTTTATATAATTCTTCAATGATTGATACTGATAATCTTTCAGTTTCCTCATCAATATGAAGAAATTCAATCGAATCTAAAATGACACTTAAGATTCGATTATTAATTTTACTGCGCCCAAGTTCCATATTGATATCCTTAATCATTTTAATCAATGCAACTTGAGAACCAGAATATATGGAAGAGGATGCAGAAGAAAACATTCCTAAATCTGGAATCACTACACCTGTATAAAAATTTTGTTTTGATAGAATTTTATCATAAAGATAGTGTATGATCTTCATAACAGAAGTTACATTAACAGTGATAATTCTCTGTATTTCAGTAATACTCACAGAATCAAATGGCGTAGTCTCACTAAATTCCGTAATAACTAATAAAATTTCAAACAGTGGATCTTCTTTTATAATTTCAATTTTAGTAATATCGACAGCTTGTAAATCAATCGAATTATACTGAATTCTATCTTCTTTTAAAATAACACCTTTTGGAGGCGCAACTAAATCAAAGACATGCACAAAATAACCTTTTTTAATCAACTGATTAACTAAAGCCACACCTGTTTTTGTACTTCCTCCGAAAACTGCAGCTTTTTTCATAATTGCCTCCAAATTCAGTGTTTAGTTTGATCCATAGCAACACTAAAATAATGTCCTGCTTTTACTTTTTTTGAAATTTTTTCAATATTATCTAACATTTTTGTATATTGATCATCGGTTACTTTAGCCAATGTTACTTCCAGATGATTTAAATCATCAATAACAATACCTACACCATTCTCCTCTACAAAATCAGCAAGCGCCGCCTGTGACCAAATAATAACAGGTAACTGTGCCGCCAAATAAAGTGAAGTTTTATGAGGATTATTATACTTCAGATATTGTCCTGTATTCCCTGCACATTCTTCTAATGAATTACCATCCCAGACTAACCCAAAAGCACCTTCTAGATGCTCAATTAACTGATCTGGACGAAATGTTCCTTTATATGCAGAGTCATTTTCATCACCCTCAAAAAACATCCCATACAATCTTAAATCTACATTTAAATTTTTCAAATCATAGATATAGGCACTTTTTTCACGTGATAAATTGCCAGCAATAATAACTGATTTATCGTTTATACGAGATATCAGATTTGGAGTTCCTTCATCTAAGTAATCAAAAACTCCTAAATTAATTAACTTATTAGATTCAAAGCCTTGCTCCAACAAATAGGCTGTCATTTTTTTATTATGACTTATTACATAATCAAATTTAGAGAGTAACGAATTATCTGCAATCTTTGCTCTAGATTGATCCTTTGAATCATAAGAACCAATCCCCTCTCTCAATGATTCTAAATCGTGAATTAGAGCTACAAAGGTTACTTTTTTGCGCTTTTTAATCCATGGGATAAAATAATTTGCATATCGAATACCATAAGCTGGATGTTGCCAGACTACAACGTCTCCATTTTTTACAGTGAGAAACACACGAACCCACAATTTAGTACAAGTAATAAACAACCAAATTAAAATGTAAATTCTTGATGTTTTGTTTGGTAATACTGGGATTGTAAAAACTCCCATACCTCGTTTTCGGGCAATTGATACAATATCATCTGGTGCTTTTGCACCGGCATGCGCCTCACCAACATTCCTAGTTTCTATAATATATTCCATTTACCTACCTACTTTTATTAAATTTTTCTAAATAATCCGTATATGGTCTATCAACATCAAAAATAATTTTCCCATGCATAGAACCTCCTTTTACAGGCTTCATATAATCTCCATAGCGATCAGTAAGAATATGATCATATCCTTTTGGTACAGGCATCTGCATAAATTCAAATGGCATATAGACAATATCATCATAGTCTGCACGCGATTGAAAATGAATCGGATCAAATTGAAAACTCAAAAGAGAAATTTGGGGTGTCTGAATATTATTGTATCGCGCACATTCCCTTTCAAAAAGTCTATAGGGTTTTTCGCAATTCTTATTTTTCCATCTATAATATGTACTTCTTAACGGCGCTAATATATTTTTAGGAAATTTGTACTGCTTCTTTTTATAATTGTATATCACGTCTCGAAGATACAGACAATGTCTACGATATGATTCAGCTCTTTCTTTTTGCTCCTCAAACAACTTTTTATCATCTATAACAGAATCAAAAGGGAAAATATCAATAAAAATCCCCTGATTAAATTTCTGAAGACCTTTTTCAAACTCAAGGATTGCAGTTGTGGAACTATTTCTTAGTTGAGCATGTCCACGAAGACTACCCGGATCCGTATACTCTGTTTGCCAAAAATAATTTCCTGTAAATTCCTTTGGTGCAATTTGACAAAGTTTTTCATAATTTTCTCGACTTAACTTCACATCTATATCATCATCCCACGGAATAAACCCCTTATGCCGAACGGCTCCCAACATTGTTCCCGCATCTGCATAGTATGTAATATCATATTTTCTGCATACACGATCAAATTCAGCAAATAAATCAAGCTCTACTGCCCATACTTTTTTCATGTCGGAGGTAACTAGGTACCCTTCACGTATCTCTTCATCTAAAAAACCATCTGGAAGATCAATTTTTAGTTTTTGCATTTTTATCCCCTCTTTACCTTTCTGATAATTTCGCCTTTAATATTTGAAGAATATTATCCTTTTGTAAATAAGTTATCATAAAATAGGTCATACCTCCAATAAGCACTTGAATTAGCAGTCCTAGCAAATCATTTGGTAAATATTGTTTTATAAACAAAACAATTAAATACATAATGAAACCCGCTATAAACCTAGGATTGAAATAAGAAGCTAATTGTTTAAAATCTACATAACCATTTGAATTTTTCACATATAGAAATGTGATCAATAATTCGGCTAGTACTGAAGAGATAACCGCTCCTTTACTTCTAAATACTGGAATAAATACTAAATTGAGTAGAAGATTCAAAACTGATCCAATTATTATATATTTAGCACTCTGACTACGAAGTCCGGCAGGTGTATAATATTGTGAACCCAAACAATTACTTACACCTATAATAACTACAATCGGAGAAAATACATAGAGCAAATAAATAACTTGATCATAACCTTGCCCGAAAAATATAGGAACAAAAGTTTCTGAAACAGATAGAAGTCCAAAGAAAAATGCCATTCCTATGAAAAAAATAAAGTCCAGAGACAATGCTATTCGTGACTTAATTTCATCATACTTTTTCTCAGAAAACAGATAAGCGATACGAGCCCCTAGCACAGAGTTCAATGCAGTAAAGGTTATTGATTTCAATATATTAATTATTTTAGTCGCTTGTTCGTAATAACCATTCTCATTAGCATTTTGAGTTATCACACCAATCATTGTCTTGTCTAATACAGTATAGATAGAGGTGGCTATAGTTGGTACAAAATATATCAATGTTTGTTTTAAGTGCCCTTTTAAACTTAAAGTATCCAAAGATACTTTTACCAATATTTTAGGAAGATAAATCCATAAAGAAACGCTTGATAGCAAACTAGTAGATGCAATAATAAAAATATAAGCATTCAAATCCGATGGTGCTTTTATAAAAGTAAAAATTGCAATAGTACCAAATATTTTAAATAAGGCATTTAATCCAATTGTATACACGAATTGTTCCAAACCTGTATAAAACCATGATATATCAAATAGAACAGCAAATAAATTCAAAGTCAAAATCAAATAAATTAATTGAAACTCTTTCGAAAAGACAGCCCATAAAAGCCACAAAATAATTGCAACAGAACTTGTCAAAACCGTAAGTAATTCAATTTCCCAAAATAGGGTGGAATACTGTTTTTTATTATTTCTATTACGAGCTATCTCTCGAACACCATATACTCCTGTACCCAAGGCGGCAAATATTGTAAAATATGCTTGAATAGATGAGGTATAACTAAAAATTCCTGTCCCCTCAGCTCCTAAAACCCGTGAAACATAAGGAGCCGTAACTAATGGTAAGAATAAGGTTAGTAGCTGATGTATTGAGCTCAAAATAATATTAAATTTCAAACTATTATTTCTCATATCTTACATTTGAAGCCAACAAGCTCCCTCCCAACATGAAAAGTAATGGGTTATATGTTATGTTTACCCAAGTGTTATTTATAAATGAAAAGAACAATATTACCATACACCATATATATATTGCCTTATCATTATTTTTATAAGCCTTATAAAAAATTGATGTATATAATATTATTAATAGTGTTGTAAATAAAATGCCATATCCTAGCCAAGAATATAAAAAACCAGAATCTAAGTAGAAACTATTTTCTGTAACAATTCGATTCAAAATTTCAATCTCATAATTTCCAACCATTTGAATATCATTTCCAAATAACTGAGGTTGATATAAAGCAAATGCAAGTTTTTGAAAACCTAAACGATTACTCAGTAAATGATTTAAGTTTCTCCAAATTACCTCACCCGGATTATAATTATTTGCTATATAAATAGAGAGCAAAAGTCCAACTGAGTAGGAACATAATGAAAAAATTTTAAAAAAATATGATTTAAATTTAATCCAGTTTAATTTAATTGCTAATACAAACATTAGCAAAACAAAAATTCCGAGATAATGACTTAATCTGTTAGTTGTAGTTGAATATACAAGATAGTCGATAGCAAATAATCCTATAATTTCATAATAAGTAATATTTTTACCTCTTAAAAATAAATAATTAAGAAATAAGTACAATACTAAAAATGATAGATGAGAAAAATATGAAAAACCAAAGCTATGTGATATACGTCCTCCCGTAATATAAACAAGGTCGCTTAATATTCCCATTTTTGATGCCACAACTACTGTAAGTGTAGCAATCAAAGTCCCCCAGAATGAACTATTAACAATTTTTCTAAAATCCACAGTCATTCCACTAATTATAAAAAGTGCATAATTTATTAAATATAATCTTTTTGTAACAACTGCTGAAATAAGAAATAGTGTCAATATGAGAACAGATATCGTAAAATATTTTATATTTTTTAAATAGCTTAAATTCTTCCCAAAGAATATTATCATTAAAAATACGAATAATATCATTTGCACAACATTATTTAATTGAAAAGTATTAAATAACGATAGATCTATAACATAGAAAAATGAATACAAGAAAAATAGTAATAATAACAAAAAATTCAGATTAAATTTTATATAAAATTTCAAGTTCAAACCTACATTTTCTTTTTACTAATTATCACTTAATCTCACTACGAACGCACTGTAAAGCCGCTGCTATAACTTGATGCATATCATAATATCGATAATGTCCTAAACGACCGCCAAAAATAACATTTTTATGTGCTTCTGCAAGTTTCTTATACGATTGGTATAAACGATTGTTACGATCATTATTAACCGGATAGTATGGTTCATCTCCCTTTTTCCATGTTTTAGAATGTTCTTTAGTAATAATAGTTTTTTCTTGATTCCCAAACTCAAAATGTTTGTGTTCAATAATGCGAGTATATGGGGTATCAGCATCTGTATAGTTCACAACTGCATTTCCTTGGTAATTCTCCATATCCAATGTCTCGTTTTCAAAACGAAGACTACGGTACTCTAGTTCGCCCAACTTATAGTCGAAGAATTCATCAATCATACCCGTAAAGACAATCTTAGGAAACTCTTTTAGATATTGCTCTTTATTCGCAAAGAAATCAACATTTATTTCTACATCAATATTTTCATGATCCAACATTTTTTCAACTATTTGAGTGTAACCACCAATTGGAATTCCCTGATAGGTATCGTTAAAATAGTTGTTATCGTAGGTCAGGCGTACTGGCAAACGGCGAATGATAAATGCTGGAAGTTCTGTAGTTGGCTTGCCCCACTGTTTCTCTGTATAGTCTTTGATTAATTTTTCATAGATGTCTGTACCTACAAGAGAGATTGCCTGTTCTTCCAAATTTTCAGGAGTTTTCCCATTTAAAACTGCACGTTGTTCATCAATCTTAGCTCGTGCTTCTGCTGGCGTTACAACTCCCCAAAGTTTATTGAATGTATTCATATTAAAAGGAAGGTTATAAATCTCTCCCTTATAGTTTGCAACAGGAGAATTTGTGTAACGGTTAAACTCTGCAAATTGATTTACATAGTCCCAAATTTCTTTATCAGAAGTATGAAAGATATGTGCACCATACTGATGTACTTGGATACCTTCCTCTTCACGAGTATAAATATTTCCCGCGATATGATCGCGTTTCTCAATCACTTTTACTTTTTTCCCTTTAAGCGCAGCCTCATGTGCAAATACTGCACCAAAAAGTCCTGCACCTACAATAAGATAATCATAATTTCCCATTTTTTCTTCCTCTTTCACTTTCCTTATCACACTTACAAAAGACGCATTATAAATATGAGTAGTAGTTGAATTTAAACTCTACTACTTCGCCCCTTCCCTCATAAAGACCACTTTAACAGTCTTTAACAATATTTCGATATCTTTCCAGATTGTCCAGTCATCAATGTAGGCTACATCTAATTTGACAACTTCATTGAAATCCGTGATTTTACTACGACCACTTACCTGCCATAGGCCAGTAATTCCAGGTTTAAAACTGAGACGGCGTTTCTGTTCAGGAGTATATTTCTCGTACTCATCCACTGTTGGAGGACGGGTACCCACCAGACTCATATCTCCCATTAAAACATTCCAAAACTGTGGCAACTCATCTAGGCTAGTCTTACGGATAAAGCGCCCAATTGGAGTGACACGTGGATCATCATCGACTTTAAACATACCACCTTGCATGGTATTTTGTATCAAGAGTTCTTGCTTTCTCTCCTCAGCATCTACACGCATAGAGCGAAATTTATAAAAAGTGAAATGTCGACCATTTTTTCCAATACGCGTTTGAGAAAAAATCGCCGGCCCACCATCTTGTCGAATCATCGGAACCAAAACAATGCTCACCAAACCACAAATAATCAATCCGACAATCGAACCGACAATATCAATGAACCGTTTGGCAATGACATGACTGGTCTTATAAAATTTTGTAGAAAACGTGATAACATTCAGCCCTGCCATCCCACGAATCTTTTTATCACTACCTAGATAGTTATTAAAAGCATTCAGATTAACTGTCACGTCAATTCCCATTGTCTCAAAAAGTGAGATAAACTCCCCGATGTCGTACTCTTCACTTGGTAGATTGATAAAGACTTCATCAACAACTTCATGAGTAGCAAAGTCTAAGATGTTCTCAGCAGGTACAGCCGTTAAGGATTGATGCTGAAAATCAGGCTGGTCTAAAACACTGACCGCCACCAAGTTCCAAAAAATTTCTCCCGACTCTATCAGCCTATCAATGACCTTTTCAACCCTAGAGGTCGCTGTTATCAAGAATATCTTCTTACTCCCCTTGAGATTTGGAAAGATGCGTTTTCTATAGTGTTTAATGCACAGATTCAACAAATACAACAGAATAGAGTGTATTATCAAAAAGTAAAGCATTCCTCGTCTAGAGATACTAAAACGATCTTCTAAGAAAAAATTCGAAATACTGATAGCTAAAGCAAAGAACACGATATACTTTGTCGTGTTGATAAACTCTGCTAAATAACCCCTTTTAAAAAAATCATGCCCATAATCACTGATATAAAAAATAAAAAAATGAAGAATGAACAATATAATAACAGAAGTATTTACAATCTCTGTTTCCTTAACAAAACTAAGTAAATAAGCTAATAAAATGACAAGAAAACTCTGGATTGCCGCCAAAGTAATCTTCAATCCCTTTTCTTCCATAATCTATTCCCTAAGCTAACTCTTACTTTTTCCCATAGGAGCCATAAGCCCCATATGATCCATACTTCTCAACTGAAGTATTGAGTTTATTAAGCACAATTCCTAAGAATGGTTTGCTTGTTTGTTCGAGTTGTTCTTTAGCTTTTTGGACATCACGACGATTTGTTTCACCAGCAGCAGTTACCAAAACAGAAGCGTCACATTGCTGCGTGATAATCGCCGCATCAATAACAACTCCAATCGGAGCAGTATCTACAACGATGTAGTCAAAGTACTTGCGTAAGGTGTCAATCATGGTTGCAAAATTCTCACTTTGTAGCAAAGCTGTCGGGTTTGGTGATACAGAACCCGCTTGAATAACAAACAAATTTTCAACATTGGTTTCACATAAACCTTGTGATAGGTCTGTTGTGCCTGACAAAAACTCTGTTAGGCCTGTAATCTTTTCCCGTGATTTAAAGACACCTGACATGACTGAATTACGGATATCCGCATCAATCAACAGTGTCTTATAGCCTGCACGCGCAAAAGCCCAAGCAATATTGGTAGAAGTTGTTGATTTTCCTTCCCCTGGTTTCACAGATGTGATCGAAATCACTTTCAAGTTATTCCCGCTCAGTTGAATATTGGTGCGAAGGGCATTGTAGTACTCTTCTGCTTTTCTTGCCAAATCTAATTTTTTTTGTGCAATTTCTAACGTTGGCATTTTTCTCTCCTATTTCAATTTATCCAAATTTGGAACTACTCCCAATAGTGCAATTTGCATAACATCCTCAATATCTTCTGGACGTTTCACTCGTGTATCCAAGAGCTCAACTAGGAGAACCGTGACAACCATCACAACCGCTCCCGCAAGGAATCCAACCATGGTATTGCGACGAATATTTGGTGAAGATGGCGATGTTGCAGGACGTGCTTCTTCAAGCGTTGTCACATCCGAAACGCGAGTGACGCTGATAATCTTTTGAGCCGCAACCTCTCTCAAAGAGTTGGCGATACGGCTAGCTTCCTCAGGTGCACGGTCTGTAACAGAAATCGATACAATACGCGTATCCACTGGAACTGTTACCTTGATTTTACTAGCTAGACCTTTTGGAGGGAGTTCTAGTTTCAAATCAGTCGCAACCTTCTCTAAAACGTCTTGCGAGAGAATGATTTCGCGATAGTCTTTTACCAAGTAAGATCCCGCTTGCAAGTCTTGGTTGGTCAAGCCAGGCTTATCTCCCTGATTACGATTGACCACATAAATTCGGGTCGTACTCGTAAACTCTGGCTTCACAATAAAACTACTGTAGGCAAATGCTACTATCCCTGTCACGAATGCTACCAAAGCAATTAACAGTTTTCGCTTCCAAAGGATTTTAAGCAAGTGAAATACATCGATTTCCATCATATTTTGTTCTTTCATTTTTTCTCCTAAATCAATTGATCCATTATTATTTTTCGGGGATTATCCTTAAAAAGTTCCTTAGCCTTATCTTCACTGTATTTTTGGGCAATGATATCATAGGCTTCCTCCATATGAGGAGGTCTGTGATCCAAGTTGTGCATATCACTTGCTATCACGTGAACCAGATCTCGTTCCAAGAAATACTGGGCTCTCTTTTTCATAAATTTATAGGTTTCTCCGAAGAGTTTTGGTTTCAAAACATGAGAACTATTAACCTGAGTATAACATCCCATATCAATCAGCTCTCGCACGCGCTTTTCATTGTTTTCTAAAGCATCGTAACGTTCAATGTGGGCAATGATGGGTGTAATGCCTAGCATTAGAATATTACTCAGCCCCTTATGCATGTCCCGATAGGCTGTATTCATACTAAACTCAATCAAAGCATAGCGGCTATCGTTGAGGGTTGGGATTAATTTCTTTTCTAACTTCTCAACAACATCCGGAGTATAGTAGATTTCCGCTCCATAGGCAATGATTAAGTCATCCGCAACTTCCTTAGCCATTTCTCGCACCTTTAGAAAGTTGGTTGCAATTTTTTCTTCAGGAGTTTCAAACATCCCTTTTCGTCTATGCGAAGTGGAAACGATTGTCCTTACTCCTTGACTGTAGGCCTCTCTAAGAAGTTTTTTACTTTCCTCTATCGACTTTGGACCATCATCCACATCAAAAACGATGTGCGAATGGATATCTATCATGCTACTTGCCCTCCATCACATCATTGATAGCGGCTTTCGCAGCGGCCAAGCTACTTTCATCAATTTCCATCATGTAGAGGTTACTATCTGGCATAGCGTATGAAGGAAGATCCGTGCGTCCAGTTCCCTTCAAGTCTTGAGAGTTGACTTTGTAGTTCCCGCCACTCTCCAATTGAGTATTAACCAGATCCATCATAGTTTCCAAAGGCATATTGGTCTGAAGAGAATCTTGCAATCCCTTGATGATGTTATCGTAGTTTTTTAAAGCCTCAGTTGACGTCAACTTCTGAATAATAGCTACAATAACCTTTTGTTGGTTCCGACCACGATCTCGATCTCCATCTGCTAGAGAGTAGCGCTCACGGACAAAACCAAGAGCCTGCTCAGAGTCTAAATGAACATTCCCAACAGGATAATACTTCCCGTTAGTATGTGCTGTAAACTCCTGATCATTATAGACATCAACGCCACCTAAAAGGTCAATCAATTTCAAGAAAGAAGTAAAGTTCAAGCGCACATAATAGTTAATATCCACTCCATAGAGATTTTCCAAAGTATGAATCGACGAGTCCACTCCATAAATCCCAGCGTGGGTCAATTTATCCTTTTGATTATTTCCCCCATCCGCAATCGGAACATAGGAATCTCGAGGTGTTGTAGTCAGAAGGATTTTCTTGGTATCTCGGTTCACAGTCATTAGAATATTCACATCTGAACGAGATACTGAACTAATCGGACCATAGGTATCAATACCACTCACATAAATATTGAAAGCTTTATTCTTCGATACCTTTGGAGCCGCAACATCCTTAGTTAATTTTTTTGTATAGATTTTTTTGATTTTTGAAGCATAATCTGGATACTCTGCTTCAATGATATTTTCAAAGACACTATTTAAGACAATTGCTTTAGTTTCGCCAGAAAGCAGACTCTTATAAGCTGCTAGATAAGAAGCACTCTGTTCAACTGTCAAGTCTTTACTCTGTGTCGTCTTAATATCCACCACCAACTTTTGGATATTATCATTATCTGTTTCAGTCGGACCTGCTACACTATCCAACTGGGTCACATTTTTGATGTCACTGTCTTTTAAAACGACCACACTCATCGAATACTCTGAGTAGTTTGAGGTCGCATTGATATGGTTGGTAAAACCGACAAACTGTTGCAAAGCATAGAGAGAAACCGAGCTAACTACGATAGCAAGTGTCAAAAAGAAAACCGTAAACTTCTCGGCTTTTTTATACACTATCAGAAGGATTGCAATTACAGCAGAAATAAAAATAAGAACTGCAGTAAGGATATTGAGGTACCGAAAAGCTAAGATATTATGTTTAAAAATTAAGAACAGCAAAAAACCACTCAATAATAAATAAATGGTCACTAAAACTATATTAACATTTTGTTTTACATTCCCTAAACGAGCTCTCTTTGAACGTCTACTCATGATAATCCCCTATACACATTAATAGTTATAAATATTATATCACAATCATGATGGAAATTCCATCCATCCTTGCTATTTTCAGCGTTTTCATTCGCTTTTGTTCTCTTAAGTTACTCTAAAATATGATCAAAGTTCCGAATGCCATTCTACACAAAAAGACAAGGCGCTCAGGGGCAACCTTGTCCGCAATCTTATTTTACGTGGTTTTCAAACTCTTTTTGGCTCTTTTCAATAGCCTTTTTACTTTCTGCTTCCCACTTAGCCTTGGCCTCGTCAAATTGTTTCTTGGTAACAGGGTCTTTTTGCAATCTCATGTACTTATAATTATTTCCGTCACCCTTGATCCCTACTAGGGAGTAGGCACGTGTAAAGGGAGTTACTTTGGTTACAGAGGCTGTACCACCATTTGACATAGCAGACATGACTAGAGAATTGTCAATCATCCAAGCTTGAGCTTCAGCGTATTTTTCATAACGCTTAGCGACATCTTTGTTCTCAGCATCTGCTTCTTTCAGGAGTTGCGTATAGGTATCGAGTCCCAGACTCTTAACGAGCTCTTGGTCTTCCTTGGCGTCAAGACCAAAAATCTTGAGATAGAAGCCAGTTTCAGCATTGAAGGGGTCTAGATAAGTTGATGGATCCTGGTAATCACCAACCCAGCCATCAAAGTTTAGGTCGTAGTCACGAGCTGCTGGATTTGGTGCTAGGAAGGCAACATTTCCAAAGTCATCTGTAGAAAGCTGTTGAACATCAATGACGATATTGTCAGAACCTAGTACTGTTTCAAGGGTTTGTTTAACCGAGTTCATACCAGAAACCGCATTTTTATTTGTCTGATCAACAGGGACATCCAAATAGATTGGGAAAGTCACGCCTTGGGCTTCCAATTCCTTTTTAGCTTCCGCAAATTTTGCTTGGGCCTTTTCCTTGTTAAAGTAAGCATCTTGAGCGTCTGCCAAATTGATGCCTGACCACTCAGTTCCGTAGTTCACAAGCTTAGAAGCTGTTACTTCTCCAAAGGTCTTATCTCCCACCTGGACAAATGTTGGGGGAACCAGAGTATTACGAAGGGTTTTGCTCGCTGCTTCTTCACCGTTAGATTGAGCAGAGTAGGCTGTTCGATCAATTCCAAAGTTGATAGCCTGACGGAAATTTTTATTTAAGATAGCTGTTTGAGCTGATTTCTTTTGTTCGTCCGTTGTTTTAGCGGTATGATTATAGGTTTTGCGGTTGACATTAAAGTTAAAGTACCAAGATGTCTTGTCTTGTAAGCTATAGACGATATTGTCTTGGTATTTTTCTTTTGTCTTAGCATAGTTCGAACTATTTGGATAGACTCCTGCAATAGAGTAAGCACCACTTTCAAAGTTTCGAATGGTCATTTCCTGATCTGACCCATCAAAGTAGGCTAACTTCACTTTTTCAATGGTTACTTTATCATGGTCATAATAGTGTGGATTCTTCACATATTCGATCGAAGATTTTGATGTGAAATCTTTTAACAAATAGGGACCGTTATAAAGAATACTGTCTGGTGTCAAGGTACCAAAATCTTTATCCTTTGATTTCAAGAACTCTTCGTTGACTGGGAAAAGGATACTGTTGGTTGTCTTTGAATTCCAGTACGGTTCTGGTCGAGTTAAAGTGTACTCTACTGTGTAATCATCCAAGGCTTTGACACCAACAGTTGAAAAATCATTAGTCACACCCGTCACATAGTCATTCAATCCCTTGATTGAATTTTGGATCAGATCCATGGCTTGTCCCTTGTTGTCCGCGGCATATTTGATCCCAGTAACAAAATCCTGAGCTTTGACTGAAGCATACTCCTCACCGTCAGCTGTATACCACTTGGCATCTTTTCTAAGCTTGTAGGTATAGGTCAAACCATCTGATGAAACAGACCAATCCTCCGCAAGAGCAGGTACGAGGTTCCCATAGCTGTCATTTTCTAACAAACCATCTACAAGATTGGTAATAACAGCAGTGTTATCTGCATAATAATCTAGAAGATAGTTAAAAGTTGTTGGATTTGCACTAAATGTTGATGAATAAGTGCTAGTATCTGTGTTGGACTGTCCACATGCAGAGAGCAAAATCCCTGTCGCTAAGACAAGACCTGTCCCGATTAGTCTTTTTTTCATTTTGATCATCATTCACTCCTTTATGTCACTTTTTATAACATAACCATATTTTATCAAATTTATTCAAAAATGTAAAGTTACTGCTTTTATGACAACTGGTATCTCAAAATAAAAAAGGAAGCACAGTTTCTGCAACTTCCTTTTCTATTTATAGATTACTTGACGTGTTTTTCAAGTTCTTTTTGGTATTTGGCATTTGTTTCGATTTTTTCTTGTTGCCATTTCTTGAAGGCTTCTTCGTATTCTTTTGCAGTCACAACGTCATTTTGCAACTCCAATCCTTTGAACACAAATGGGTCTCCCTTGATTCCGACTTGAGAGTATGCTTTTGTGAATGGTACAGTTCGGCTAACAGTTGGAGAACCACCTGAAGAAGCAACTGGGATTAAGAGCGAGCTATCAGACACCCAAGCTTGTGCTTTGGCGTATTTTTCATAACGCTTATTAAGGTCACTGGTTTCAGCTGCAGCATCATCCAAGAGTTTCTTGTATTCGTCCAGTCCAACTTGAGCCATCACTTCTGGGTCTTTTCCGCGATTGATACCCAAGTGTTTAAGGGCAGAACCCTTCTTAGCATCAAGAATGTTGAGGTAGGTAGCTGGGTCTTGATAGTCTGGTCCCCAACCAGTTCCGTTCAAGTCATAGTCTTTTTGGGATGGAACCTTGGCTTGAGACGTAATGTTCATTTTCTCATTATCGGTCATTTGAAGGACATCGACAATGACATTTTCAGTACCAAGTGATGATTCGATAGACTGCTTGAGTGAGTTGGTTTGTTGAACCGCGATTACATCTGTTTGTTCAACCGGGATATCCAAATGGATTGGGAAGGTAACCCCCTTGGCTTGCAATTCTTCCTTGGCTTTAGCAAAGGCTGCCTTAGCTTTTTCAGGACTGTAAATCGTATCCTTGCCATCTGTAAGGGTTACATCTTTCCACTGGTCTCCATATGAAACGAGCTCTGCCTGAGCCAACCCTCCAAAGGTTTTTTCACCTACTTGAACGTAGTCATGAGGCACTAGGCTGTTACGGATAATCTTGTCCGCACCTTCTTCACCATTCAACTGAGCAGTATAAGAATGACGGTCAAGGGCAAAGTTCAGCGCCTGACGGAAGTTCTTGTTGAGAAGAGCTTCTTTCGTTGATGTTTTTTGAGCTTCGTCTGTCTTAGCTGTTTTATTATAAGATTGGCGGTTTACGTTAACAGTGAGGTAGTAGCTTGTCGCTTCTTGTGGACTGTAAACAATCTTATCGCCGTACTCTTGTTTAGTTGACTCAAAGTTTGAGCTTGTTGGGAAGAGACGAGCTGTTGTATAAGCTCCTTGTGTAAAGCTGCGAATCAAAGATTCTTGGTCTGATCCATCGTAGAAAGTTAGTTTAATATTGTCAATCTTAACATTGTCCTTATCCCAATAATTTGGATTCTTTTCATATTCAATGACTGATTTTGAAGTCAATGATTTCAAGAAATAAGGACCATTATATAGGATACCCGATGGGGTTGGTGCACCATAGTCGCTCCCTTTAGAATTCAAAAATTCTTCATTAACTGGGAGCATGGTTGCAGTTGTGACCTTAGAGTTCCAGAAACTTTCTGGTTTGTTGAGCGTGTATTCTACCGTGTAATCATCAACAGCCTTAACTCCTACGGTAGAGAAATCATTGCTCTCACCATTAACATACTCTGCCAAACCTTTGATAGAATCCTGAATCAAAGAAAGACCATCCGATTTTCCGTCAGCAGCATGTTTAAGCCCAGTAACAAAGTCTTTGGCCTTAACTTCAGCATATTCTTCTCCATCAGAAGTATACCATTTTACACCCTTACGAAGTTTGTAGGTATAAGTCAAACCATCCTTTGAAACAGACCAGTCTTCTGCAAGTGATGGAATTAAGTTCCCATACTTGTCATTTTCCAAAAGACCATCAACAACGTTTGCTATAACGTCAGAAGTTGAGCTCTTGCTCGTCACACTATAGTCCAAAGAAGATGGATCCATAGCGTAGACATAAGAGAATGTCTTGGGAGCATCCGCCTTCTTTTCACTTTGCCCACAAGCAGTTAACAGTAGGGCTACGCTCAAAACAGCACCTGCTCCTAAGAGCCACTTTTTCGATTTCATAAGTAATCTCCTTAAAGATAGTGTTTTCACCATTATACCCTATTTTTTCATAAAAGCAAGGGCTTTCGACAGATTTTTTAGAAAATTCTAACAAATATTTTTCAAAGGCTTTTCTATATAATTTTTACCAAAAAGCAAAAAAAGTGAACAATTGTCCACTGGGAAAATCAAATTTTAACAGATATACCCGGAGATTCTGAACAAAAAACATCCAAGAAAACATTCTTGAATGTCTGGGAAGATTGATGACTCCATTTGGCCTATCAGCAAACTGGAAATGTTGATACTATGGCCTCATTATCTCAAATACTGCTGTATGAATCCACTCATTATGAAGGTATAAGTCATTTTCTATCATTCTACTAAGGGTGAAGCCATTTTTTATAAGCACCCTCTGAGAGGCCAGATTATCCGTTGCCGTTCCTGCAATGATTCTATTGAGACCATAAGTCGTGAAGGCCTTGTCTAAAACGAGTTTAACCGCTTCGCTAGCATAACCTAAGTTAGTAACATTTTCCCCAATCCTATACCCAAGCTCTGCTGTTTTTCGATCATTCTCTAAAACACTTAAATTGACTCTTCCGACCATAACACCTTGCGAATCTCTGATAAGATGCATGTAGACAGCCCGATTCGTTTGTTCCGCTAACAATTCCCTCGTGATTTCTTTAAAACCTTCTAAATCAAAATAGTTAGCTGGTCTAGGAGGTAAATTTCGTTCAAAATACTCTCGATTTTCTTTTTCAAAAGAATAAACGTCTAGACTATTTTCTTCGGACAACAGCTCTAAACTAATCATTACAAAACATCCCTTCTCTTCTTAGTTAAAATATTGCTAGATAGAGTTTGACTACCTTTGATTAGGATCCCCTTTTTCCTTATTACGATAGTATGTAATAAACTCTTCCTGACTGTTGACAATATGCTCCTGCCCATCTACTGAGTTTTCCGCAGGATTTTTCACATCGTCAAATAAATTCGTTCCTTCCTTATACAAGAGCTGATAAATTGGCACTCCATAAAATGCCTCATTCACAAAAAACTGGACTAGACCTAGCAACTCCTACTCTAATTTTTGCAACAGCTTTACAACTTGCTGATTATCAATCCTCACATAGTATACACCACTATCATTGACAAGTTTATCCTCTTTATACTTAGCAATCTTTACAGCATAAAGACCCCTTGGTAGGGGTTGGTTGGCAAAAAATTCCTTCATGAGCGCTTCAAGCTCTTTAAGATAGTCATCATACAAGAGATCTCTTTTTTCTTTTGGAACGAAATATTGAAATTCAAATATTGGGATAAGAATCTCTTTTTGGAAAAGATATTGAGCATCCATTGGGTACATTCCTTGCAGAGCTTGACCCTTGCTTTGATTTTCCTCTAATATTTCATTATAAAGATAAATATTATCAGATTGGTTATTAAATTCAAAACCAATACCTTGATACTTCAAATCAGGAAGTTTAGGATCTTTGATTGAACTGTCCAGTGTTTTTAAAAATTCGCTGGTGCCTGGACTAACTTCAATCCCTAAATAGGCTAGTTCTGGGAAAACATCATAAATTTTTTTATAATTCTCGTGATCAACCTCTGCATCTGTCTTTCCATATGTTTCATTTTTCGAAAAGCGAGTATAGTATTTAAATCGAGTTTTAACCTGATAGGTTTTTCCGGCTATATTTCCACTGTAGGTACCATGGATTATAAATCCTCCCACGCTTGTATAGTTTTTCTCGTATTTTTCTAACTCAAACTGTCCTGTAAGACCGTAATTTTGATAAGAACGATGCACAGCCTACTCAATCTCAGTTCGACTTGCATGGGCAAACAGCCCCCACATATCCATTAGAGCAAGAATAGGACTACTCACTATGAAGATTACAACTGGGATCACTATGGATAAGCAACCTATTAATAGCCAATTTCTTTTCTTGACCTTTCCTTCAGATTTTTTAGTAGTTCTCTGTCTCCTTTTTAAGATTAGAATGAGCAAACCCAAAAGCACCAATACTAGTAAAACCAATCTACAATCTCCTTTTACTTTGGATAGCTGTTAACAGATGTATAGGAGACTGACAGAAATACTCGTCTTACTTGCTAACTTATCCTGAATTCCATAAACTCGTCTGAAACGAGGAACAATCCTTGTCTCATTATACCACATGAGAGATACCGTGAGAAGATGAGAGAAGTAAAAAACACCCTATGGTGCGAACCCTGAAGTGTTGTAAATGCTATATTGTAACAGGTTCTTAAGGTTTTGAGGCAACTGACTTTGTCAGATTGCAGCCTCATTTGTAAGTGACTAAAGTCGCAACAACTGTGTCAATTGCACCAATTTAAGTATGAAAGTACAAAAAGAACACCCCGAAAGGTGCTCTTTGTAAGTATCGTAATTCTTTCGAATGAACGTTTACTAAATTGTGATACTTTACGAGCTTTCTTAAGATCTGGTTGGAAAGTGTGGGTTTCAGTTGGGTTAAAAACAGCACAATATCAAGGCTTTTCAGAACGATATCTACTGATTCATTTCATAAAATTTGAACCAATATTTTTTAAATAGGGGAATTTCTTAACACAAAACTTTCAATCCTATCCTCTTCCTTCTTATCCTAATAAAGTTTGTAATATTGGAATAACAACGATAAATAGAACCGTACTTAGAGTCACTACATTCGTAGAGAATTCCACATCTCCTTTTCCCTGATTAGCAAGGATTGGGAGAACAGCTAGAGCTGGCGTAGCGGACTGAATCATAAAGGTCTTAAATTCTACTGTCGCCATATTTGGGGAAAAGAACTTCAATACAAGAAGCATGATTAGAGGAGCTAGGATAAAGCGTCCAACTAAAGTGACAATCGTATCTTTATCAAAAGCAATGGTATTCAAGCCTGCCTTTGCAAGAACGATACCAATATAAATCAGAGATAGGGGAGTGACGATATTTCCAACATAGGTTAAGGTATTCGTTGCGAAATCTGGAATAGGAATTCGGAGAATCAAAAATAGTAGAGCCACAAGAAAACCTACAAGCGGAGCTGGTAGTAATTTCTTCCAGTCAAATTTACTTGTCTTCTTGCTTTGACCCGATTTACTATCGCTCGTCATCAAATACACGCCCAATGTCCATGTGGAAATCGTATTGGTGATATAGTAAATTAAGCAATAAGGCAGAGCCTGATCCCCAAAAAGAGCAACGTTTAAAGGTAAACCAATAAAAATAGTATTAGCATTCACAAAGGTATTAATCATGGTTCCTCGTCGTCCTGGACGGACCTTAAAAACCATAACTGCAATATAAGCTACAATATATCCCAAGATAAAGGCCACAAATGTATAAAGGAGACCTCCAGAAAGACTGATTAGTTTATCTAGTGTTAGGTATTTCATCACCGACACAAAGATTGACGCTGGCAAGGCTACATTCATGATCAAACGAGATAGGTTAGGTCCAAAGGCATCTCCAAACCATCCCTTCACCTGAAGAATATACCCCAAAACAATGATAGCGATAATCGGAATGATACTCGTAATCGAGGTTAAAAAGAGTGACATAGGTATCCTTTCTAAATTACTTAAGTCCACAGCCCATATAAATTTGTCGCTAGTGAAGGATAGGCAGCAGCAATGAATTATTTATACTCTGGATACCACTTCAAATCACGAACGGCTTTGGCCATATCTGTTTCCTTAGCACGCGCAAGACCTTGCTCTTGCGCTTTTTTAGCGACTGCTTCTGCTACTTTAATAGAAACATCTGCTACATACTTGAATGGTGGCAAGACAGGAGCTCCTGGTTGACCTGGATTGACAATACCACTCAATGAATGAGCCGCTGCTCCAATCATTTCATCAGTCAAAAGACTTGCTTCAGAAGCCAGCATACCTAGACCAAGACCTGGGTAAATCAAGGCATTATTGGCTTGACCAATCACATAGTCGACACCTTTATAAGAAACTGTATCAGCAGGAATTCCTGTTGCGACAAAAGCTTTGCCATCTGACCATTCAATCAAATCTTTGGCACTAGCTTCTGCTAGTTTGGTTGGATTTGACAAAGGGAAGATCATCGGACGCTCTGTGTTTTTACACATAGCTTCTACTACTTCTTTAGTGAAGGTATTAGGCTGAGTCGAAGTTCCTACAAGAATGGTTGGCTTCACAGTCTTCACTACTTCAAGCAGGTCAGTCAACTTGTCTGCGTTACTAAAGTCAGCACGTTTCTTAGCAAACGGTTTTTGCTCAGGAGTTAGGTCATCCATGTCATCAAAGAGAAGACCTTGTTTATCAACCATAAAGAAACGTTTATAAGCTTCTTCTTTAGAAAGACCTTCACTAACCATTTCACGAAGAACACGAGAGGCAATTCCTGCACCCGCAGTACCACCACCATAGCAGAGATAAACTTGATCTGTTAATTTTTCACCACTAATATCCAGTGAACCAAAGATACCACCCAAGGTAACGATTCCTGTGCCTTGAATATCATCATTAAAAGTTGGAATTTGTTTCCGGTATTTTTCAAGAATATTGGCAGCATTCAAGCGACCGAAGTCTTCCCAGTGAAGGTAGAGTTTAGGAAAGAGACGTTCTGCTGTTTGAACAAATTGGTCAACGAAGTCGTAGTAACGATCTCCGCGAACCCGTTCGTGACGATTCCCTAAGTAATTAGGATTGTTACGAAGTTCTTCACGATTAGTCCCTGCATCAATGACTAAAGGAAGGACCATAGAAGGATCGATTCCAGCAGCACCCGTGTAGACCATCAATTTCCCAACAGAAATATCGACACCATTTGTTCCCCAGTCACCGATTCCAAGGATTCCTTCTGCATCTGTTACAACAATGAGACGAATCTCGCGATTCCCAGCAGCATTTTTCAAAGTGGCTTCAATATTTTCAGGATGATTGATATCAAGATATCCCGCATATTGTGGATCTACAAAGAGGTCACTATAGCCTTCAATAGTATCTGCAATAGTTGGATCGTATACAATTGGATTGAATTCCTCCAAATGATGAGAAAAGAGGTAATAGAAAAGAGTCCGGTTGGTATTAAAAATTTCCATTAGGAAAAGACGCTTTTCCAAATCATTGGCTTTTGTTTGCATCTGTGCATAAGTTTGCGCCGCTTGTTCTTCAATCGTTTGAACATAAGGTGGCAATAAACCAATAAGACCTAGTTCCTTCCGCTCCTCTAAGGTAAAGGCAGTTCCTTTATTGAGGAAAGGGTTGTTTAAAATATCATGTGCAGTCATAGTGCAACCTCCTTTTTACTTCTATTATACCACTTAAAACGAATTGTTTAGAAAACTTTGTTGTTTAAAAAATACAATCGTGTACGCATATGTTATAATGAGTCTACGAAGACAATTTCTAATAAGCTCTTTTATACTTAAAACACTACTGTTAATGGCACTTTAAGTCGTTATATTTTATAAAGTTCTGAACTCATAAAACTCTCGATGATCACTCTTTACTAAAAGTTTCGAGTAAAAGAAACTAATCATACAAATTGGCAATCCGAATTAAAATAAATATTATATAAGTTTGTTATATAGTACTTTGTATTTTTTAAGGTGTTTTTTTGTCATACAAAACTTGTATTCTATTTATATGACGAATAAAAACTATTTACAACAATATATTTCCCAAAAAGTGAAATATTTTCGAACACAGAAAAAAATGAGCCAGGAAGAACTTTCAGAACAAGCGGGACTTGGGCTTAAGTATATCAATCAACTTGAAAACCAAAATGTGAATCTGACCATTCACAGTCTTGAAAAAGTGATTGTCGCCCTAGAGATGACCCCAGAGGAATTTTTCAATTTTGATAGCCTTGAATCAACCTCTGATAAGACCGACAATCTTTCACTCAAAAGAATCAACATGAAGATTAAACAGCTCCCTATTGATAAACGAGAAAAGATGTTGGTCATTTTTGAAAGTATCTTAGATAACCTTTGATATCCCTGACTCACTTACATTTTAACCGGTGAATACTCGTATAGTCAAATTGTAGGATACGGATAAAAAGTATTTATCTGGTGATTTCCACTTATTTTCCTTCTCCAACTAATGAAAGTGAGCCCATATGAATTTAAAAGATCTACAATATTTTTATGACCTCTGCCAACTTCAATCCTATACGGAAGTAGCAAAACAACACAAAGTCAGCCAACCATCTATTTCTTATGCCATCAAGCGCTTAGAGGAATCTTTTAATTGCAAATTGGTTCACCATGATCCCTCGCATCGTTCCTTTAAACTAACTCCTCAAGGACAAATCCTTCTGAAGCATACAGAACTGATTTTGCCTGAGGTCATTTCTACTCGCAAAGAAATTAATCGTTCCTTGGCGCATTGCTCTACTGTAGGATTCCCTCCTATTATCATTCAGTATCTTTTCTCTGTCTTAAATAAAGAAACTGAATTTGATTTTTTAAAAAAGGTACGTCCTATTCGTGGTGGATCCGTAGAATTATTAAATCTTCTCCTTAAGGGAGAACTAGATGCGAGCTTACTCGGATTGATTGAACCACTCAATCATCCTTCAATAGAGACACATGAACTCTTTCATAAAGAACTGTATGTCGTTTTATCTAAGAACCATCCTCTTGCTACTGCTCCTTCCTTCGCTTTTGAAGATTTAGTAGATCAATCCTTTATACTTTTAGACGAACACTTTGTTCATCTGAAAGCTTTTGAACTACTTAATCAAAAGCATCAAAACAAGGCAGAAATATTCTTTAAGAGTGACGACATTGTCATCATTAAAGAACTTTTAAAGAAAGGGATTGGCGTTAGTTTACTGGCAGATATCGCACTTTCTGATGAAGATGATGATTTAATAAAAATCCCTCTAATACCGGAGGACCAGATAACATTTACAGTTTATTACGCTTATCTCAAATCAACTACACTGTCATCAGAAGTAGAAGCCTTATTTAATCTCATTAAATCATATGAATAGAAAAAAACTCTAACTATCAACTACCTGATAGCTAGAGTTTTTTACATTATAGGTATTAGACTAAAGCACGAAGAAATAGGATATGATCGCCGAATTTTTCATTTACCTGATACCATTCAACGAGATTCCCAATTATAAATCTACAAAATGTCGATAAAAAAAGAACACCCCGAAAGGTGCTCTTTGTATGTATTGTAATTCTCTCGAATTAACGTTTACTAAATTGTGATGCTTTACGAGCTTTCTTAAGACCTGGTTTCTTACGTTCAACTTTACGTGAGTCACGTGTAAGAAGGCCTGCGCGTTTCAATGAATCGCGGAAGTCTGGGTCTACTTGAAGAAGGGCACGAGCGATACCGTGACGAATAGCTCCTGCTTGACCAGCGTATCCACCACCTACAACGTTAACGAAAACGTCGTATGAACCTACAGTTGAAGTAACTGCGAATGGTTGGTTGATAACAAGACGAAGGTCAGCGTGTGGGATGTACTCTTCAACATCTTTTTTGTTAACAGTGATTTTACCAGTTCCTGGAACAAGGCGAACGCGTGCAACAGCGTTTTTACGACGTCCAGTACCTGCATATTGTGCTTGTGACATACTTTATTGTTCCTTTCCTTAGATAAGTCCTGAAATATCAAGAACTTCTGGTTGTTGTGCAGCGTGAGTGTGCTCAGCTCCAACGAATACTTTCAATTTCATACCTTGAGCGCGGCCAAGAGTATTGTGTGGAAGCATACCTTTAACTGATTTCTCGATCAAACGTACTGCATTTTTAGAACGAAGTTCACCAGCAGAGATTGATTTCAATCCACCTGGGTGGTTTGAGTGAGTGTAGTAGATCTTATCAGTTGCTTTTTTACCAGTTAATTTAACTTTTTCAGCATTGATAACGATTACGAAGTCACCTGTATCAGTGTGTGGTGTGAATGTTGGTTTGTTTTTTCCGCGAAGTACGCTAGCAACAACTGCTGAAAGGCGTCCAAGAGGTACATCAGTTGCGTCAACAACGTACCATTTGCGTTCTACTTGGCCTGGCTTAGCCATGAATGTAGTTTTGTTCATGATTTCTCCTATATGAATATCGTTTTTGTTTACAGGGCGGATGTTCCGGTCCGCGGGGTATTTGAAAGGTTCCGGGGCCTTACAAATGGGGTAAACAATACCGTCTACTATCATACCAAATTTTACTACTAAAAGTCAATAGATATGAAAAATATTTTTGCCGATTTCAGTGTTTAACATCTAGAAAAACCTCGCTTTTGCGAGGCTCTCCTATTTATAAGCTAAAGCACGTTTAAAGGTTTTCCAGATTCCCAAATCATCCGTTTGAAGGACTAGACTAGCATACATACGTCCGATAAAGGCTGTTGCAGTGACTGCAAAAACAACCGTTATGGCAAGGGAAATCCAAGCTTCTAGACCACTTGCATACCCATTTATAGCTCGAAACGGCATAAAGAAGGTCGAGATGAAAGGGATATAGGAACCAATTTTCAGAACTAAATTGTCCCCTGCAGCGCCTAGAGCAGTCACTCCAACGAATCCTGCCATAATCAAGATCATCAATGGTGACAAGGCCTTTCCTGAATCCTCAGGACGAGAAACCATAGAACCTAGAAAGGCTGCCAAAACAACATACATAAAGAGACTAACCAAGACAAACAATAAGGTATTGAGCGAGAAAGCCTCTCCTAGATGATTTAAAATACCAGATTGAGCCAAGATTGGTAGGTCTTTAAAGAGCAGAATGGCAGCCAGACCACCCACGACGTAAATCCCAATATGGGTCAAAATCACAAGGAGCAGAGCCAGCATACGAGCGTAGAAATAATGGCTAGCTCGGATACTAGAGAAGACTACCTCCATGATTTTGGTCCCTTTTTCACTAGCTACTTCCTGAGCAGTGACGCTAGCATAGGTAATCAAGATCATATAAAGGAAAAATCCTAAGCCCAATGCCGCCATGTTCTGCACTGTTTTTTTATTTTCTTTAGCTTCATCAATCTTCTCTGTATAGTCAACAGTTTGACTCAAGTATTTTTCCTGCTCTTGAGACAAATTAGCTGCCGAACGATTCAGTTGATATTGCAGTTCATTTAGCTTATTGGTTACAGCCAGCTTGATGCCACTTTCAAGAGAAGTTTCACCGTGATAGACGGCCTTGAGAACACTGTCCTCTTGGTCAATGGTTAGGTAACCCTTGATTTTCTCATCCTTGATAGCAGCTTGAGCACTGGCTTCATCCTTATAATCAAAATTGATACCATTGGTACCCTTGAGTCCCTCAGCTACAGATGGCACTGTTGTTACTACTGCTACCTTGCTATTTTTAGCCATCGAAGAATTTTGGAGATAGCCGATTCCTACAGATAATCCTAAAAAGAGGAACGGCGAAATCACCATAAAGAAGAAACTCCACGACTTGACATGTCGAAGATAGGTTTCCTTCATTACAACCCACATATTTCTCATACTTCCACCCCTGATTCTAGTTTAAAGATTTCATCGATTGTTGGAGCTTGTTGGTCAAAGGTCGCGATGTATTGACCTTGAGTGAGGATGGGGAAGAGTTCCCTTCCAGCGTCCTCATCATCTAGGATTAATTTCCAACTACCTTGCTTGGTCAAGCTCACCTGTTTGACATGAGGAAGACTTTCCAGTTCTTCCTTGCTTCGTTCACTTGAAACAAAGAGACGTGTTTTCCCGTATTGATTGCGAACATCCTGAACAGGTCCATGCAAGACCACACGCCCATCTCGAATCATCAGGATATCATCGCAAAGTTCCTCGACGTTGGTCATGACATGGTCAGAAAAGATAATGATTGCACCACGCTCTTTCTCTTTCAAGATGACCTGTTTGAGCAACTCGGTATTGACTGGGTCCAAACCACTAAAAGGCTCATCCAGGATAATCAAGTCTGGCTCATGGATCAGGGTGATAATGAGCTGAATTTTCTGCTGATTCCCTTTGGAGAGGCTCTTGATTTTGTCGGTCAATTTGCCCTTCACTTCCAGTTTTTCCATCCATTGAGGGAGTTTTTCCTTGACCTCCTTAGCATCCATACCTTTCAAGGTAGCCAAGTAACGAACTTGCTCAAGGACTGTCAACTTGGGCATGAGGCTGCGTTCCTCAGGCAGATAACCAATCCGAGCATAGGTTTCCTGACGAATCTCCTGTCCATCCAGACTGATTTCTCCTTGATACTCCAAAAATTTCAACATACTGTGGAAAATCGTTGTTTTCCCAGCACCATTTTTTCCGACCAAGCCCAGAATCCTTCCTGGACTTGCCTGAAAATCGACACCAAACAAGACTTGCTTGGAACCGAAACTTTTCTCTAGATTTCTTACTTCTAGCATCTTCCACCTCCGAGATATGTTGCACTTATTATACTCCTTTTTGGTAGCCTTTACAACCTTTTATGTCCATTTTTATCGATATTATTTATAGTAAAAATCTACCAAATCTAAGGTTGTTAAGCGCTCTAGTAATAACTTAAGTATAGTTCATTAAAGGATTTCTGAGATAGTTTCCTCCTCAACTGTCGCTTTTCTCTTCTGAACTGTTCTCTTAAAGCTAAAAATCCACCCCGAAGGATGGATTGATGAGTTAACGCACTTCTGCATTGACTTTTTCTTCGAGTGATGCTTGGATTTTTTCCATGTAGCGTGCGACTTCTTCGTCTGTCAAGCTATCTTCTGGATTTTGGAAGGTCAAGCTATAGGCCATTGACTTCATACCAAGTCCCAGTTTTTCGCCTGAGAAGACGTCAAAGAGTTTGATATCTGTCAAACGTTTCACGCCAGCTGATTTGATCGCATCAACCACATCTTGGTGAGTCACTTCTGCCTTGAGAAGTAGAGCAATATCACGGCTAACCGCTGGGAATTTGGTAATTTCCACAAATGGAGTAGCTGGTTGAAGGGCTGCTTCAATAGCTGAAAGGTTAAGCTCAGCCACATAAGTCTCAGGAATATCGTAGGCCTTGGCAGTGACTGGATGCACTTGGCCAAGGAAACCAAGAACTTGGTCGCCGAGTGAAATCACGGCCGTACGTCCTGGATGGAGGCTTGCAATCTCAGCTGTTGCTGTATAAGTCACTTCTAGTCCCAAGCGAGTAAAGAGCGCTTCAAGGATTCCCTTAGCATAGAAGAAATCAACTGGAACTGCTGCTGTTTGGAAGTCTTGTTCCGCAACCAAGCCAGTCAAGGCAAAGGCAAAGCTGTTGATCTCATTTGGTAGATCCTCTTTTGGATTTCCTGTTTGTTCAAAGACTTTTCCAATCTCGTAAAGTGCCAAGTTTTTGTTCTTACGAGCCACGTTGTAGGCCACCGTATCAAGGATACCTGAGATCATATTTTGACGGAGGACTGAACGGTCCACTGTCATTGGCCACATGAGTTCTGTAAGGTTACTTGGTTGAGCTGTGAACTCAACTGCTTTTTCAGGAGTTGTGAGAGCGTAGGTAATGATTTCTGTCAAACCTGCCCCTTCAGCGATCGTACGAACTTGGCGACGCAATTTTTGTGTCGCAGTCAATTCACCAGCTGTACCGTCATCTTTGGGAAGACTGGTTGGCAAGCGATCGTAACCATAGATACGAGCGATTTCTTCAAAGAGGTCCGCTTCGATGGTAATATCCCAACGACGACGTGGAATGCTAACTGTAAAGCTATCTTCATTTCCAGAAATACCAAAGCCAAGACGACGGAAGACATCTTCCACATCAGCATATGAAAGCTCCGTACCAAGGACACGATTAACGTCTGCAAGGGTTGAAGAAACTTCCACATCAGAAGTGTCAAGTTCACCCGCTGAAACGATGCCCTTACGCACTGTCGCACCTGCAAGATCAGCAATCATGCTAGCTGCAGCATCCAAGGCCTCATTGACTGTTGCCACGTTGATCCCTTTTTCAAAACGAGAAGATGATTCCGAACGAAGGTTAAGGCGTCCGCTAGTCTTACGAATGGATGTACCATTGAAAACAGCTGCTTCTAACACAACGCGACTTGATTTTTCAGAGATTTCTGTAGCCTCTCCACCCATGACACCTGCAAGGGCTACTGGCTTGTCAGCCACAGTGATGACTAAGTCATTTGTTTCCAAGTCACGTTCTTCACCATCCAAGGTTACCAATTTTTCACCAGCACGCGCTTCACGCACATGGATGTCATTGCCTTCAAAGGTATCCAAGTCAAAGGCATGCATAGGCTGACCAAAGTAGAGTAGGATATAGTTGGTCACGTCGACCACATTATTGATGGGACGGATACCTTCATTCATGAGGAGATTTTGCAACCACTGTGGACTTGGTGCGATGGTCACATTGTCCAAGATACGGGCTGCATAGTATGGTGCCTTGTCTGTCTCAATGCCTACAGAAAGAGCGTCTGCTGCAACTTCATTTGTTTCTGTCAGAGTAAATTCTTTAAAGTTAACTGCCTTGTCATAGATGGCTGCTACTTCGTGCGCTACTCCACGCATAGAAAGAGCGTCTGCACGGTTTGGAGTGATGGAAAGTTCGATGATTTCATCATCCAAGTCTAGGTAAGAGAAGACTTCCTCACCTGGTACTGCATCTTGAGGCAAGATTTGAATACCATCTGCAAATTCCTTTGGCACAACTGAGTCAGAAATACCTAATTCACCAAGGGAACAAATCATTCCGAGAGACTCTAAACCACGGATTTTCCCTTTTTTAATCTTGTAGTTGTCCGCAATACGAGCTCCCGGAAGTGCCACCATGACCTTGATACCAGCACGCACATTTGGAGCACCACAAACGATTTGACGGGCTTCTTCTTCACCCACATTAACCTGACAGACATGCAAGTGAGTTTCCGGCACATCTTCGCAAGACAAGACCTCACCGACGACAATTTTTGAGAGACCAGCAGCCGGTGATTCGACACCTTCGACCTCAATCCCTGTAGTTGACATTTTTTCAGCCAACTCTTGTGATGGCACGTCAATGTCCACCAATTCTTTTAACCATTTGTATGATACTAACATAATTCTGATTGTAAGATCCCAGTAAGAGAGACCTTTTCAATTCCTTTCTTTTTCTTTGAATCAGTCCTCACCATTTCTCATTGAGAGAAAATGACTAGGACTGTATAGGACTGTGTTTCAGATTTCAATCTTATTTAAACTGTTCTGAGAAGCGAACATCGCCTTGGTAGAAGTATTTAAACATAAATCTATGAGCAAACTCTTGCTATGAAGCTACATTTTTTATAGCAAAATATAACTTCCCAATTAAAATCTATTCATTCAATCTTCATAGAATGCTTAACTATTTCTTCACAACCACCTTGAATTAATTTTTTTAAATTTTGATAACCAGGATGATATACAGCATAAAAATTAAGTTCAATATTTAAATACGAGCTTTCTGAAACTTCTTCTAGCAACTCTTCTATAAAAAAACTAAAATCTTCACGCTTACTCTTTGCTAAAGCACCACAAACATATATATTTAATTTATCTTCTTTTGAATCCTGGGACAATATTTCTAATTGTTCAATTAATTTTTTATACGATTGTTTTCGGTAGTCCTTTTTATTATCATCCTTTACTGCCGAAATTACATTATCCATTACAGATTCAACAACATCAGAAAATAGATCAGTTACATATGATCCGTATAGATTTCTCCAAAATGTACTTGTTTTCATAGTTAAAAATCTTAAATGACGATCATTGATATTTGAATGATGAAATGAAGAAAAATTACTATCAGGGGATTGTTCTCTTTTAGCAGAGGGATTCACCATAAGTATTATATTTGAAGGATTTATGTAGTCTTTTTGATGGTTTTCAATAGCTTCTTCATAGGATATATTTTCAGATGTCGCTTTATCATTATTTTTAGATTCTTTATAAATCGCAAATGAAGATATATCACCAAACTTCTCTAAAAGTTTATTATAGTTTTGTTCCGAAATCATAAAATATCCTCGCGTTTGATTTCTTATTTAAACTGTTCTGAGAAGCGGACATCTCCTTGGTAGAATCCACGGATATCGTTGATTCCGTAACGGAGCATGGCTACACGCTCTTGTCCAAGACCAAAGGCAAATCCAGAGTATACAGCCGCATCGATTCCACTCATTTCAAGGACACGTGGGTGAACCATACCGGCCCCCATGATTTCGATCCAACCTGTTTTCTTACATACATTACAGCCTTCTCCACCACACTTGAAGCAGGAAACATCCACTTCAACAGATGGCTCTGTGAATGGGAAATAAGATGGGCGCAAACGAATTTGACGCTCTTCACCGAACATTTTTTGGACAATCAACTGAAGGGTTCCTTGAAGATCTGCCATAGAGATGTTTTTCCCAACAACCAAACCTTCGATTTGGTGGAATTGGTGACTGTGGGTCGCATCGTCCGTATCACGACGGAACACACGACCTGGTGAGATCATTTTCAAAGGACCTTTTGAAAAATCATGGGCGTCCATAGCACGCGCCTGAACTGGAGACGTGTGGGTACGGAGTAAAATCTCTTCTGTGATGTAGAAGGTGTCCTGCATATCACGGGCTGGGTGATCTTTCGGAAGGTTCATACGCTCGAAGTTATAGTAGTCTTGCTCCACTTCAAAACCATCCACGACTTGGTAACCCATACCGATGAAAATATCTTCGATTTCTTCACTGGTTTGTGTAAGAACATGACGGTGACCAGTCGCTACCGGACGACCTGGAAGTGTCACATCGATACTCTCGCTAGCCAGTTGAGCTGCGACTTTCTTTTCTTCCAAGAGTTTCGCTGTTTCCTCAAAGGCTGCTGTCAAGACATCACGAGCCTCGTTGACGTGTTTCCCGATGACAGGGCGCATTTCAGCCGATACATCCTTCATCCCTTTAAGGATTTCAGTCAGTGAACCTTTTTTCCCAAGGACAGAGACACGTAATTCTTGCATCTCTTTTTCATTTTCAGCAGTAATCTGCTTCAAGCTAGCCAGCGTTTCTTCACGAAGCGCTTTTAATTGTTCTTCAATAGTTGACATAATTCCTCCATCAGTCTCTCGTAGATAAAAAGAAAACCACATGCCAAAAACTCCACTCGGAGCGTTGACACGCGGTACCATCCGTTTTCATCTGACAAGTCAGACCTTCATTTCTAAATCCATGCGCAAGTGAATTCACCCAGCTTTCATATAGAGAGCTTGCAGTCACGGCTCTCCTCCCTGATATACTTCCCTTGAGTTACTAGTCTTGCGGATTCCTATTCAATTACTACTTAGTTTATCAGATTTTTACCATTCTTGCAAGGCCTATCTCACTTCTGCTTGCCTTTAAATCGCCATTGGAAGCGAAGCTTGTCATAGAAAGGAAATTCGATAAACAAGACTCCCAAGCCCACACAGAAACTGGCAAGAACATCTGATGGGTAGTGAACTCCCAGATAGACCCGAGATAGAAGCACACTGACTAGGTAGACCCCAAGGACGATTTGCACAATTTTTCTCCAAACCGGATCTTTAATCCGTTGACTGAGAATGACAATCAAAGTCCCTACCATCAGAGTCACTGCCAGAGAATGGCCACTTGGAAAAGAAAATCCCTTCTCCTCTACCAAGTGTAAAATAGCTGGCCGTGGGCGCTGGTAGATATTTTTAAAGGTCACGATTAAAAGACCAGCTAAGGCTAGATTACCCGCCATGAAGTAGCTTTCTATCTTCCACTGCTTACGATAAAAGATAAAGGCTGCGATGGCAACCCAGGTGATGATTACTGGGATATCAATCAAATGCGTAAGGGCACGGAACAGAACTGTCAAATAATCTGGCAAGTCCCCACGAAGGGCAGTCTGAAGCGGTTGATCAAAACCGACCAGCGTTTCGGGATAGAACTTAACCATATAGCCAAGAAGGACGAAAAGTAAAAGGGCAAAACTGCCCTTCATTAAAAATGTTTGTTTATCTCTCATAATGTTTTAAGGTTGGTTTCAAGAGGACGTATAACAACCAGAATGAAACGGCAAAGATTACACCCTCAATCAAGTTAAAAGGTAAAACCATAGTCATTAGGTAGTTGGAAAGTCCTAAAATTTTTCCAATATCAAAGTTGGCAAACTTCGCGTACAAAGGAACAGCATAGACATAGTTGAGAACCAACATGGCAGCAGTCAACCCAATAGTTCCCGCCAGAGATGCCAGTAGGAAACGAAGGGTGCTGCGTTCCTTTTTCCAAATCAAACCAAAAGCGATAACAAAAACTCCCAAGGCTACGATATTCATTGGCAAACCAATGTAGGTGTTCACTCCTTGGCTATTCAGAAGCAACTTCAAGAGTGAGCGCATCAAGAGAATTCCTAGAGCAGCTGGCAAATCCATCACCACCAAGCCCACAAGGACTGGCAAGATACTAAACTCGATCTTGAGGAAGGTTGCCACTGGCAAGAGCGGAAAGTCAAAGTACATCAGCACAAATGAAATGGCTGATAAAATCGCAATGGTCGAAATTCGACGTGTATTTGTCATAACAGGTTCCTCCAATTTTCTATAAAATCAGAAGAAGTTGGAAAGGATCCCTCTATCTATTCTCACTTTTTATATCCCAAAAGTTCCCTCTCACTCTTTTGAGCAAGCGGTTGCAATTCATCAATAAACTCATCAGAACAGACAAAGCCATTCTTTCGTCTTCTCCCATCCAGACTATACTGTCGGTTGTGGAATCGCACCACATCAGCTTGCGCTCGCGGACTTCTTTAACTAAGATATTTTGGATTAATCTAGGCGTCGCAGTCGAAGATAATACTTGAATATATCGAGACAAGACAACGAAGAGTAAGCCAAAATAGCTAGTTAAAGTCACCGCCGGTCGGGAATCTCACCCAGCCCTGAAGACCCCTTTATCATAACAAAAAACGCTTGCAAGTGCAAGCATTTTGTTTATTTCAATTTATCTGCTTCATAGGTGTGAACAAGCTCAAGACCTGCAAAATTTTGCTGACGGAGCGCTTCGTAGACAATCATGCAGACAGTATTCGAAACATTGAGGCTACGAACATGTTCATCATTCATAGGAATACGGAGAGCCTTTTCGGGATGCTCCCGCATAAAGTCCTCAGGCAAGCCCTTGTCTTCACGTCCAAAGAGAAAATAATGGTCTTCGTCCGTCGATAAATCTGCCTCAGAATAGACCTTTTCCGCAAATTTCGAAATCAGATAGAGTTTTCCCTTCATCTGAGACATGAAATCTTCCAAACTGTCATAAAAATAAATCTCAAGCTTATCCCAGTAATCCAAACCAGCTCGCTTCATCTTCCGGTCATCAATCGGAAATCCCATCGGTTTAATGATATGGAGGGGAGAATTGGTCGCAGCGCAAGTACGCGCAATGTTACCTGTGTTTTGTGGAATCTGAGGTTCAAATAATACAATGTGATTTGTCATGACGGGTTTCCTTTTATCATTGCAAAAAAATAGCCACACTGCCCGGAGTCAAGCTCAGCAAACAGCGTGGTTAAGGCATCGTTAACTTACCTCACAACAGGTTTGAAGTAAATCAGCGAAACTACTTTCTTAGTATAACACTTTCAGAATCATTGTCAATAGAAATGACTTGATTTTTTTACTTTTTTGATGATATTTTCATGTTTGGTCATTCCCTTTCTGAAAAGGTATGGTAAAAGAGCCAAATCACTTCAAATCGGAGGCATTGTCATAGAAGTTAAACAAATGTAGCTTCAAAAACTTGAAAAAGGTCTTTCTTCCCTTAAAAATCGCCTTAGCAAGTGCATTTTTTGCTAAAAAAGGGTATGATAGTTACATCATGAAAAAGTAGGTTTTTTATATGAAAATTGTCCTTGTTGGTGGAGGGAAAGTTGGTTTCGCCCTCTGTCGTTCACTGGTTGCAGAAAACCATGACGTTGTCCTCATCGAGCAAGATGAGGCTGTCCTCAATCACATTGTCAGTCGCTATGATATCATAGGTCTCCTTGGAAATGGGGCTGACTTTGCCATCTTGGAGCAAGCTGGTGTTCAAGAGTGCGATATCTTTATCGCCCTAACCGAATACGATGAAGTGAATATGATTTCAGCGGTACTTGCTAAAAAAATGGGCGCTAAAGAAACCATCGTTCGGGTGCGAAATCCTGAATACTCTAATGCCTATTTTAAAGAGAAAAATATTCTTGGATTCTCACTTATCGTTAATCCAGAACTCCTGGCAGCGCGTGCGATCTCAAATATCATTGATTTCCCTAATGCCCTCTCTGTCGAACGATTTGCTGGAGGTCGGGTCAGTCTCATGGAGTTTGTTGTCAAGGATTCTAGCGGTCTTTGTCAAATGCCAATCTCAGACTTCCGTAAAAAATTTGGGAATATTATCGTCTGTGCTATGGAGAGAGATCATCAACTGATGATTCCAAGTGGTGATGTTATTATTCAAGATAAGGATAGGATTTTTGTTACGGGAAATCGTGTAGATATGATGCTTTTCCATAACTATTTTAAATCTCGTACAGTGAAAAGCTTGCTTATCGTTGGGGCTGGAAAGATCGCTTATTATCTACTAGGGATTTTAAAAGACAGTCGCATTGATACCAAGGTCATCGAGATCAATCCTGAAAGAGCTCGTTTCTTCAGTGAAAAGTTCCCCAATCTCTATATTGTCCAAGGAGATGGAACTGCAAAAGACATTTTGCTTGAAGAAAGTGCTCCCCACTATGATGCAGTCGCAACCTTGACTGGGGTTGATGAGGAAAATATCATCACTTCTATGTTCCTTGACCGAGTTGGTGTCCATAAGAATATCACCAAGGTCAACCGAACAAGCCTTTTAGAGATTATCCACGCGCCTGATTTTTCGAGTATCATCACACCAAAAAGCATCGCAGTAGATACCATTATGCACTTTATCCGTGGTCGAGTAAACGCTCAGTATTCAGACCTTCAAGCTATGCACCATCTAGCAAACGGTCAAATTGAAACCCTCCAATTCCAAATCAAGGAAGCTAATAAAATGACTGCCAAACCTCTATCACAGTTGAAATTGAAAAAAGGGGTTCTCATCGCAGCCATTATCCGAAAAGGAAAAACAATCTTCCCTACTGGAGAGGATATGCTTGAGGTTGGAGACAAGTTACTCGTGACGACCTTATTGCCAAATATCACCAAAATTTATGATTTGATTGAGAGGTAAAAAATGAATAAAAGTATGATTCGTTACCTCCTCTCAAAACTTCTCTTGATTGAGGCTGTTCTTCTCCTAGTTCCTGTTAGTGTAGCGATCTATTACCAAGAATCCAGTCAAGTATTTATCGCTCTCTTTTCTACGATTGGAATTTTAGTCCTTCTCGGTGGTCTAGGCGTTTTACGGAAACCGAAAAATCAACGGATTTATGCCAAGGAAGGGGTCTTAATTGTTGCCCTCTGTTGGATTCTATGGTCTTTCTTTGGCGGCCTCCCCTTTGTATTTTCAGGACAAATCCCAAGCGTCATCGATGCCTTCTTTGAAATCAGTTCTGGATTTACAACTACAGGAGCAACTATTCTGAACGATGTTTCCGTTCTCACTCGTTCCCTCCTCTTCTGGCGAAGTTTCACCCACTTAATCGGAGGGATGGGGGTACTCGTCTTTGCACTTGCCATTATGGACAATGCCAAGAATAGTCACTTGGAGGTGATGAAGGCTGAGGTCCCTGGACCTGTCTTTGGCAAGGTCGTATCCAAGCTAAAAAACACTGCCCAGATTCTCTATCTGCTTTATCTGG
This sequence comes from Streptococcus oralis, assembly GCF_016127915.1. Classification (NCBI taxonomy): domain Bacteria; kingdom Bacillati; phylum Bacillota; class Bacilli; order Lactobacillales; family Streptococcaceae; genus Streptococcus; species Streptococcus oralis. The sequence continues at coordinate 834,760 of NZ_CP066059.1, forward strand.
CTCTCTTCTCCCTTTTTGTGGTTATCTACTATCTAGCAGGCATGCCTCTCTATGATAGTTTTGTCATCGCTATGGGAACAGCAGGAACTGGGGGCTTTACCGTCTATAACGACGGAATTGCCCACTACGGTAGCTCACTCATCACCTATCTAGTTAGTATCGGCGTTCTGGTTTTTGGGGTTAACTTCAATCTCTACTACTACCTCATGCTCCGTCGGGTTAAGGCTTTCTTTGGAGATGAAGAACTACGAGCATATATCATCATTGTTCTAGTTTCTACCGGCTTGATTACGCTTAATACGCTCCACCTCTATCAAGGGGTCTCTAAAAGCGTTGAAATGGCCTTCTTCCAGGTTTCCAATATCATCACGACAACAGGTTTTGGTTACGGAGATATTACCAACTGGCCCCTCTTCTCCCAATTTATCCTCCTCTTCCTCATGGGAATCGGTGGATCAGCAGGCTCAACTGCAGGTGGTCTTAAGGTGATCAGAGGACTTATCCTCTCTAAAATCGCAAAAAATCAGATTTTGTCCACCTTATCTCCTCACCGTGTTTTGACTCTACACGTCAATAAAACTGTGATTGATAAGGATACCCAGCACAAGATTCTTAAATATTTTGCTATCTATATGATGATTATTCTCTCTCTCATCTTTATCGTCAGTCTTGATAGCAATGATTTTCTAGTCGTAACCAGTGCTGTCTTCAGCTGTTTTAACAATATCGGACCTATTCTAGGTACAACCTCGAGTTTTGCCATCTTTAGTCCCATCTCTAAAATCCTCCTCTCCTTTGCAATGATCGCAGGTCGCTTAGAGATTTACCCAATTTTGCTACTCTTTATGAAACGCACCTGGTCTAAACGCTAATGATAATACAATTCCCCTTTTACAAGCTAGTAGAAGGGGAGTTTTTCTATTAAAAATGAGAAGACCTTTCGGTCCTCTCTTAGTCTGTTTATTTTTTAAGAGCTTCTTTGTATCGAGCAACTTCCGCTTGGTTAGCCCAAACATAGTGACCTGGACGAATTTCTACCATAGATGGCTTGTCTGTCTCATAGTCATGTTGGTCAGGATCGTAAACTTTTAAGACCTTCTTGCGTTCCAAGATTGGATCTGGAATCGGTACAGCAGATAGAAGTGCTTGAGTGTATGGGTGGACAGGATTATTAAACAACTCCTCTGTCTCCGCCACTTCGACGATAACTCCCTTATAGATAACCGCGATACGATCTGAGATAAAGCGAACAACCGACAAGTCATGCGCGATAAAGAGATAAGTCAAGCCCAACTCTTTTTGGAACTTCTTGAGCAAGTTCAAGACCTGCGCACGCACTGATACGTCCAAGGCAGAGATTGGCTCATCCGCAATAACGAAATCAGGTTCCATCACAAGGGCACGGGCAATCCCGATACGCTGACGTTGACCACCAGAAAACTCGTGTGGATAACGGGTCAAGTGTTCTTTCAAAAGTCCAACTTCATGAATCATCTTTTGAACTTTTTCTTTTCGATCTTCTTCATCTTTAAACAAATGGTAGTTGTAAAGACCTTCAGAGATGATATAGTCAACTGTTGCACGCTCATTCAAGCTAGCTGCAGGGTCCTGGAAAATCATCTGGATACGACGGATCAAGTCCGATGATTCCTTATGAGATTTTTTCCCATTGATCTTATGACCATCAAAGATGATCTCACCTTTACTAGTATTATTTAGACCAATAATGGCACGACCAATGGTTGTTTTCCCACTACCAGACTCACCTACAAGTGAGAAGGTTTCTCCCTTGTTGATAAAGAAGTTGGCGTTTTTAACCGCGACAAACTTCTTACTTCCTTCACCGAAGGAAATTTCTAAATCTTTAATTTCTACTAATTTTTCAGACATTTCCTTCCTCCTAGTCTTCTAGATGAGCAAAGCCCATTTTATCACGAATCTTGTCATGCAAATCTGCAATGACCCCAGGTTTTTCAACTTTAGGAGCATTCTCATGAAGCAACCAAGTCTTAGCCCAGTGGGTATCAGTGACTGAAAACTTAGGTGCCTTCTCTTCAAAATCAATTTGCATCGCATAATCTGAACGAAGGGCAAAGGCATCACCTTTCAACTCAGTATAAAGAGACGGTGGTGTTCCTGGGATAGAGTACAATTCCCCTTTATCATCAGCAAGCTGTGGCAAGCTAGACAAGAGACTCCAAGTATATGGATGACGTGGATCATAGAAGACTTCCTCAACAGTACCGTATTCTACAATTTCACCAGCATACATAACCGCTACCTTATCGGCGATACTTGCTACCACACCAAGGTCATGGGTGATAAAGATAATAGTAAAGTGGTACTCATTTTGCAAGGTTTTAAGCAAATCAATGATTTGCGCTTGAATGGTTACGTCAAGGGCCGTTGTTGGCTCGTCACAGATCAAGATATCTGGACGACAGGCAAGGGCAATCGCAATAACGATACGTTGGCGCATCCCTCCAGAATATTGGAAAGGATACTCTTCAAAACGTTTTTCAGCATCTGGGATTCCGACCTTGTTCATATAGTCGATTGCCATCTCTTTGGCTTCCTTAGCTGTTTTCCCTTGGTGTTTAACGATAACTTCAGTGATTTGGCTACCGATTGTATTGATTGGGTCCAAACTTGTCATGGGGTCTTGGAAGATGGTCGCAATTTTAGCACCACGAATCTTCTCCCATTCCTTGTTAGAAGTAAGGGCGGTCAAGTCTTGTCCACGATAGTCGATGCTTCCTTGGGCAATACGTCCATTGTCTTCTAACATTCCTGTAAAGGTTTTTGTCAAAACAGATTTACCAGAACCAGACTCACCTACCAAGGCAAGAACTTCTCCTTCAATCAGGTCCAGAGAAACTCCTCGGATAGCCGTCAGAACTTTGTCACGAACGTCAAATTCCACGACAATATCACGAGCAGTCAAAATTACATTACTTTCTTTTGTCATGTCTACTCCTATCTATGTGTACGTGGATCACTAGCATCCGCTAGGTTTTGACCAACAACGAAAAGAGATAGGGATACCAAGATCAAGGTTGTCAATGGAATCCAGAACAAGTAAGCGTTGGTCGTAACGTTTTGTGAGTAATCTGAGATCAAACGTCCCAAACTTGGCACTGTTACAGGCAATCCCAATCCAAAGAAGGAAAGGAAGGCTTCATAAGAGATGAAGCTTGGCAACATCAAGGTCATTGTAGAAACAATAACAGATACCAATTGCGGCATGATGTTTTTAACAATGATTTTAAAGGTTGGTGTTCCAAGTGTTTGAGAAGCAAGGTTGTATTCCAAGTCACGGTAACGCATGATTTGGATACGAATCATATAAGCAATCCCAATCCAAGTTGTCACACTCATGGCAAAAATCAGATTCCAGAAACCAGCACCGATTGAGTAAGTCAAGACAATGACAATCAAGAGAGATGGAATGTTTGAAATAATGTTATAAACTTCCATCATGACGCGGTCAACGGATTTTGAAATCCCCCAAATTCCACCAACAATAACCCCGATCACAAGGTTGATAAAAGTGGCAATTACAGAGATAAGAATTGAATTACGCGCACCAAACCAAACCCCATCAAACAAGGATTTACCATTGCTATCTGTACCAAACCAATGTTCAGCATTGGGTTTGATAAAACGAGCAGAGAAGTCATTAACCTTACTTACATCGTTGAAGTCAAAATCTGAGAACATTGGGTAAATAAAGCTCATCAAGATAATGGCAACCAAAATTCCTAACATAAAGACGGTTGATTTTTTCTTTAGAAATTGTCTAAATACAGAACCCCAGTATGAATAGGCAGGAGCATCAATTGTTTCAGAGGCAAAATCGTCACGTTTTACGAACTGAAATTTTTCTTTATCGATTGTTGACATTATTTGCCTCCTTTCTCTGTCAATTTAATACGTGGGTCAAGCATGGTCATCCAGATATCTCCTACAAAGAGTGAGAAGATAGAAATACATGTAAAGATAAAGACGAGACCAACTACCATTGAGTTGTTTGATGCCTTAACAGAGTCAATCAACATTTTACCCATACCTGGGAAAGCAAAGACCGTTTCTGTCAATGTTGCACCACCAATAACTCCGATTACGGCACCAGGAATACCTGAAACCAAAGGAACCATGGCATTTTTGAAGATGTGTTTATTTGAAATTTCTTTTTCAGACAAACCTTTGGCACGAGCAAAACGAACAAAGTCCTGGGATTGCAAGTCGATCATGTAACGACGAATCCAGATAGCTGTACTTGGCGCACCCAACAAACCTAGAATAACTGCTGGCAAGACATAAGAACGCCAATCTCCTGCACCCAAGATAGGGAATGAGTCAGGCAGACCAATTGATGAGCCAATCAAACGCACGATGTAAACCAAGGCAATCGTTGGAAGAGCAAGCAAGAAGGTTAGAGCACCTGTCGAGAAGCTATCAATCCAAGTATTCTTGTGGCGAGCCATAGCAGATCCAAGAGGAATAGCAATCGCATACGAAATAATCAAACCAATCAAACCAGCAACCGCTGAGCTTGCAATCATTGATGGATATTGATAATTGCTTTCTGTAGCTGTATATGGATCGTCCTTACCATAGTTGGCTACTTCACGCGCATCTGCTTGACTTGGAGATTTGTAAGTACGAGAGTAAATATCTACAGATGAAGTCTTTTTACCTGTAGGGAATTGAACTTCTGATGTCTTAGTTTGTCCCTGACCTTGTGTGATAACCTGAAGCACTGGTGTATTTGCATAAGTTGGGTAAGAATCTCCCAAGTTAATGTTCACAAAGTTTTGGTGTACAAATGGGAATTGATTGTTGAAATACAAAAGGTATTTATGTTTTGTACCTGAACCAACCAATGACCAACCGATAGCAGGGTCATTTTCAAAACGAAGATAACGTTGCAAGTTTGGATTTTCAGGGTCTTGAATCTTGTTTGGATGATCAATATCAATCAAGTTCGCATAGAATTTGAAAACACGTTCAAAAATCGGAATTTCACGCGTTGCATAGAATTGACCACTTTCTGAGAACACACCGAGCGTCCAACCATTTCCTAGTTGGTTGATGTATTTTTCGTAGATTGCCTTATTGGTATCATTGGCATCCACTGTTACAGATGAGTCCATTGTGCTCGCTCTTTCTTGCAACTCCTTGGTATCGTAGTACTCGATATAGCCCATCCGTTCATAAACGGTATTTTCATAATTATCCCGCTTGTCCGGCGTCGTTGCAATCTTGTTATAGTTGGTATCCTGCTTGAAAATCAATTTTCGAGGAACCATCGTATAGATAATTGTGTAGGTCAAAGTTGTCACCAAGAAAATAGACAACAATGAACGCAATACACGCATAAAAATATATTTCTTCATATCGTTTCCTTTTAAAATCCCAAAAGAACCTTCTCCTCATGGAGAGAAAGTTCTCTTGAGAGTTATTTATTTAACGTGATTAGCCAATTCTTTTTGAACTTTTTCGTTTGATTCTTTTTTCTCTTTGAGCCATTTTTCACGAGCTTGTTCATAGTCAGCTTTTGTTACAACCTTGTCTTGTAACTGAATATACTTGAAGTATACGTCTGAGCCCTTATCTCCAGATTGGCTGTATGATGCTGTGAATGGTACAACACGAGAAATGATTGGTGCAGCACCACTTGATGACATAGCTGGCAAGATGAGGGAGCTGTCTGTCAACCAAGCTTGAGCAGCCGCATATTTTTCATAACGAACATTCAAGTCGTTGGTTTCTTTTGCAGCTTCATCAACTAACTTATCGTATTCTTTCAAACCAACTTGAGCCGCTGCAGCATTATCTGCACCTTCATAACCCATGTATGTTTTTGTTTGTTCAGCATTCGTTGTTTTCAAGATATCAAGGTAAGTTGATGGATCTTCATAGTCTGGGTTCCATCCAACTGCTCCTGAAAGGTCCCAATCTTCTGCTGCTGCGCTAGCTGCGTAGTAAGTGATATTGTTCAACTCATCTTTAGAAATTTGTTGGATATCAATAACTACATTATCTTCACCAAGTACTGTTTCAACGGATTGTTTGAAGGATTGGATACGTGCGATATAGTTCTTAGCAGTTTGGTCTACTGGGATATCCAAGTGAATAGGGAATTTCACACCTTCTGCTTCCAATGCAGTTTTAGCTTTCGCAAATTCGGCTTTGGCTTTATCGGCGTTGAAGAGTCCATCTTGACCATCCGCAAAGTTTACATTCTTCCACTCATCACCGTAAGCTGCCATCTTTTCAGTTACCAAGTCACCGAAAGTTTTTTCACCTGCAGAGACAAAGTCTGGTTTCACAAAGAGGTTACGAACTGCAAGAGGAGCACCTTCTTTACCATTAATTTGTGCTGAGTAAGAAGTACGGTCAAAGGCAAAGTTCAAAGCCTGACGGAAGTCCTTGTTAAGAAGGGCTTTCTTAGTAGAAGTCTTCTCTTCATTAGTTGTCTTAGAAGTGTATTTGTAACCTTGACGGTCAATATTCACACCCAAACCACCAATACCAGGCCCTGATGGAGTGTAGTAGATATTGTCTTTGTATGTTTCTTCTACCTTAGAGTAGTTTGAACTTGTGGGGAAGAGGCGGGCATAACTATAAGCCCCACTTGTAAAGTTACGTTCAATTGATTCTTGGTCTGACCCATCATAGAAAGCAAGGGTTACTTTATCAATGTGAACATTATCTTTGTCCCAGTAGTTTTCATTCTTAGCGAACTCAATAGAAGACTTAGCAGTCAAACCTTTCAGTAAGAACGGACCATTGTAAAGCAATGATGTAGGGTCAGTTGCTTTGGCAAAGTCAGCCCCTTTTGATTTTTCAAAATCTTCGTTCAATGGCCAAAAGATTGCGTAGGCCATCTTAGAGTTCCAGTATGGTTCTGGCTGGTTCAAAGTATACTCAAGAGTATAATCATCAACTGCCTTTACACCTACTGAAGAAAAATCTTTATTGTTTCCAGCTGTATAGTCAGCTAGACCTTTTACTGAATCTTCTGCTAGATAAAGTGCTTCAGACTTGTTATCAGCCGCGTGTTTCAAGCCATTTACAAAGTCTTTGGCTTTTACTTCAGCATACTCTTCGCCATCTGATGTCATCCATTTAACACCTTTACGAATCTTGTAGGTATAAGTCAAACCATCTTTTGAAACGGACCAGTCTTCTGCAACTGCAGGAACTAGGTTCCCATACTTGTCGTTTGTGAAAAGACCGTCGATACCATTTGAAGTGGCAACCTTAGTACTTTGTTTCCCTGAAATGAGGTAATCCAACGTTTCTGGGTCAGCTGAATAAACATAGCCATAATTTTTTGGTGCTGTTGAATCAGATGATTTTGAAGAACCGCAAGCAGCTAGTACTCCTGCTGCTAATAAAGCAACTCCTGCTGCAACAAATACTCTACTTTTTTTCATGTTTTTAACTCCTCTTGAAAAATTTAGGCTTATTGGAAATTATAACATATATCTTTTAAAAAGTAAACGAATTTTCAGAATATTTAGGCGCATTTCCTCAAAAAACTTCTATTTGTCAAAATTTCTGCATTCTTTATTTGCATCTGCAAGAAATACTTTCTAGTCCGACCCTCTTTAGAACGGGATTTTTACAAGCTTTTTCTCACTTCTTCGATCATCATCTGTTTTCCTAAATTGGATTTTAGAATAAGAAACTATTGACGGGAAATGATTTTCAAGGTATAATAATAAACGTTGAGGCGGTATAGCCAAGTGGTAAGGCACGGCTCTGCAAAAGCTTGATCGTCGGTTCAAATCCGTCTACCGCCTTTCAATACCTGAATGAACAGGAATTAACCAAATGAAAAGCCCAAAAAATCGGGCTTTTTTATTTTTTCTTCAGATAAATACGGGTAACTTAGAAAAACTTTTGGGGCGAATTTGGGGAAATATAAAGCAGTGACTCAAGTCACTGCTTTATTCTGTTTCTTCTTCAGGTTCTAGTTCTGTGATTTGAACTTTTACCTTGGTAACACGTCCATTTTTCACCTTATCATTGGTCAGGACGATTTGCTTGTTTTGACTGATCAGTTCATAACTGATTTTTTCAGTTGTTGGAATCGTACCAACACCCGTCAAATAGTAACCAGCGATGGTATCCACATCATCGCTTTCTAGTTCGACACCAAAGTAGTCATTGAAGTCGTTAAGATTCATGGTTCCCTGTGCAATATAGGTGTCCTCACCGATTTGATGGACTTCGATTTCTGCCCTATCTGTCTCATCATCGATCTCACCGACAATTTCTTCTAAGAGGTCTTCCAGAGTTACCAAACCAGCCATACCACCGTATTCGTCTAGTAAGATGGCCATTTGTCTTTGGGTATTTCGCAATTCTTTTAGCAAGTCATCCACAAAAATAGTTTCAGGAACAAAGAGTGGATCTTGTAAGATCTTCTTCCAGACAATGTTTTCAAAGCCATCTGCATAGGCAGCGTTTAGCAAACGCTTGGTATGAATCAAACCAATCACATTGTCCTTATCGCCATCGTAAACAGGGATACGTGAGAAATTTTGCTTTAGAATACTTTGGATAATCGTTTGACTGTCATCCTGAATATCTACCATAAAGGCATCTGTACGAGGCACCATTAGCTCACGAGCCATCAGTTCATCTAGAGAAAAGATTCCCTGTAACATTTCAATCTCATCTGCATCCAGTGTTTCTTCACTATTGGTGAGCATGTACTCTATTTCATCACGTGTCATCTTTTCGTCAGCATCATCAAAGGTCATTGGCGTCACACGGCTCAATAGATTAGTTGAAGCTGACAGAAGCCAAACAAAGGGGCTGACAATTTTCCCCAAGCCAATAATGACTGGTGCTGTTCGGATAGCCAAGGTATCTTTCAGATTTAGAGCAATTCTCTTGGGATAGAGTTCCCCAAAAACAATAGAAATATAGGTCAAAAACGCTAAAGATAGAAAACTTGCAATAGCGTAAGCTGTTTCACTATTTCCCATCCAAGATGCGATTTCGCGTCCCAGCGTTTCTGCTAAACTGGCCCCTGACAAGATGGTAATTAACGTAATACCAACTTGAATCGTTGATAAAAAGTGGTTAGGATTTTCAAGTACCTTTAACAAACGAATGTAACGCTTGTCTCCCTCTTCTGCCTTTTGCTCTACTCGGGAGCGGTTTAGTGACACCATCGCCATTTCAGTGGCTGAGAAAAAAGCATTTAACAAGGTCAAGATAAATAACAATACAAACTGTAGCAACAAATTCTGACTGCTCGGGTCTTCCATAGTCCTTCTCCTAAAATAGTATCTTGTGTTCCATTATATCATAAAATCCCTCAGGAATCACATTATTTTTCATTTAAACAACAACTCCCCTGCCTCTAGAAGACAAAGGAGCTATTTTTATAGTATCTATTGTTTCTAATCTGTCACCGTTACTTGACCTGTTTGGTAATCAAGCTGGATTCCCTTTTGAACATTGGGGATTAGGACATTGAATTCCAATTCGCCATCTGAAGACTTGGCTTCGATTTGTGAAGCGGATGGAACTAAATCCTCATTTGTCGCATAGTGGAGTGTCACCCGATAACGGACCCTCTTATTTTGGTCCAAGGCTTTTCTGACTAGACTCTCATAGTAGTTCTGACCTGTCGAATCCTCAGCCTGTGCTTGGTTTGCCCAAGCTGTCTGAACTGCAATGTTCTTGGGATTGCTAGTAGAAGCATCAAAACCATCCAAACCACCTATCAAGGCATAGCCCAGCAGATGTCCTCTATCAACTGCATGTGTATAGGCTCCCTTTAGATTCTTGACCTGATGCCATCCTGGTGGCGTCCAAGAGGTTGAGCCATTTCCAGTCTCTTCACGATTCTTATACTGCCGAGTCGCTTTGGATAAGATGGCATTGGCAACAGTCGGGACTGTTTCTTTTCCAACTGTCTTTGTTTTATTATCCGCATAGGGTTTGCTAGAAACCTTGGCATCTAGATTGGTTTTATTGCCATTGACAATGAAGGCCCCTGCTCCATTCCACTCGAGATTTCCCTTGATTTGGTTTTTGATTGACTCAGTTAAGACACTTTCTGCCAGCTCCTGACTGGGAGCTTCTGAATCTTGTTTTTTCTGACTAACCTTGGTTCTAGGGGTGTTTGGCGCTGTCTGCATCTGCTTGATGTAATAGCTTCCAGCAGCCAAGAGTAAGAATATGAGTAGCCCTATCAGAGCCTGTCTTGTTTTTTTGTCCATTTTTCTCCTTATTTCTTTAGAAAAAGACTGGTCTCCCAGTCTAATTTCCTGTAAATTTGCTAATCAATTCCTGCCACTTTGCTGGAGACAAGATTGCCCATGGATCCTGTCCCTTTCCTAGGATGCCATAGCCAACCATCAAGCCGATTCCTAAAGCCAGAAAGCCTAGCAATAATACGATAAAAATCAACAGAAAACGACGGAGTACATAGCGTAAGTTTTTATTCTTCTTCATCATTTGCCTCGATTCGCTGAATCTTCGCTCCTAGCTGAGCCAATTTCTCATGGAAACGGTAGTAACCTCTATCAAGGTGGACTAACTTACCAACAACTGTTTCTCCCTGCGCCACCAGACCTGTCAAAATCAAAGCAGCACTAGCGCGAAGGTCCGTTGATAGAACTTCTGCCCCCTGTAAAGCCTGTCCCCCAACAATACGAGCCGTGTCACGGATAATCTCTGAATGCAAGCCCATACGGCGCATTTCTTCCAAGTGTTGGAAGCGATTCTCAAACACCGTTTCCACCATGGTGGATTCCCCTTTTGCGACTGTCATCAGGGCTGTAAATTGTGCCTGCATATCTGTTGGAAATCCTGGGTGTGGTAAAGTTTTTACATGAACAGCCTTGAGATTTTCAAGTTGAGAACGAACACGGATGCCTTCTGACTCCTCTGTCACTTCAACACCCATTTCAAGTAGTTTTGAGATTAAGGGGCGATTGTGCTCCCAGACTGCATCACGAACGAGGACATCTCCGCCAGTCATAGCTGCAGCCACCAGAAAGGTTCCTGCTTCGATACGGTCCTGTACCACATTATGAGTTGTTCCATGAAGTTCCTCAACACCAGTCACTGTGATGGTTTCGGTACCAGCTCCCTTGACCTTGGCTCCCATTTCATTAAGAAGGATAGCGAGGTCAACAATTTCTGGCTCACGCGCAGCATTTTCAATCATTGTGACACCATCAGCTAGAGTCGCTGCCATCATCAGGTTTTGTGTTGCGCCAACACTTGGGAAGTCCATGTAGATATGAGCACCATGCAGGCGTTCTGCCTTAGCTTCGATGTAACCAGCTGTCTGGGTGATCTTTGCCCCCATAGCTTCCAAACCTTTGAGGTGAAGGTCGATGGGACGACTCCCGATGGTACATCCCCCTGGCATAGAAACTTTGGCATGGCCTACACGAGCAAGGATTGGTCCCAAGACAACGATGGATGCACGCATCTTGCTGACATACTTGTATGGAGCTTCCTCCGTGATATCACCAGTCGCATCGACCTCGACAACATGTGCTTCCTCATCAAAGTTCACCTTGGCATTCAGACCTCGAACTACTTGATTCATGGTGAAAACATCTGACAAGATTGGGACGTTCTGCAAGACTGTCTTACCCTTGCTTGCTAGAATAGTCGCTGCCAACAAGGGCAAGACTGCATTCTTTGCTCCCTCAATCGTCACACTCCCGACCAGACGATTATCTCCGCCTTGAACCACAATTTTTTCCATAGTTGTTTCCTTTACTTTTGATTTTATAATAGTCCTCTAAGCGCTTCTTGCCACAGTTGGTACAAACTGATAAAGAATGAACTCAAGATGTAGCCCATCACAATACTAAAGAAGCCTACCAACAAACGAACCTTTTTTGTGTTCGTAGCAGTTACTTTTAACACCTTTTCCCATCTCACAAGATCCTTCAAAAGGTAAAAACTCAAATAAATAAAGAGTATATGACTACTTAGAGTGAATAATAATTGAACCATTTGACTATTATACCATCTTATCCGCTTGCGCGCTAGTTTTCAATTTTTCTACGAATTAGGGATTGTTTTTAAGGTAATCAATCGCATCCTGCAAGGTCTTAACCGGAACGATTTTCATCTCTGTTTTGATCGTTTTAGCAGCTTCTAGGGCTGTTTCATAGTTGCTTTTCGCATTGGGATCTGCTTTTTTTGCTTCCTCGGTGACTGGATTGTCAGGAGCAAAAAAGATGTTAGCTCCCTGACGAGAGGCTGCAACCACTTTTTTGTCAATTCCACCGATGTCTCCAACATTTCCATCGCGATCAATGGTTCCCGTTCCCGCAACGACGCGACCATTACGAAGTCCTGGATCTGCTATCTGGGTGTAAATAGCTAGACTAAACATAAGACCGGCACTTGGCCCGCCGATACCAGCTGTTGAAAAGCGAATTGGAACGTCACTGGTCACTTCCGTACGGTCAATCAAACCAATCCCAATCCCGTTTTTCCCGTTTTCGAGAGTGATAATTTTACCTTCAGCAGACTTGACTTTTCCGTCTTCTTCATAGGTTACTTTGACCGTATCCCCTAATTGTTGAGAATTGACGTAGTCGACCAAGTCTTTTGAGCTGTCAAATGTTTTGTCATTAACAGCCGTCACAGTATCCGCAATGTTCAGAATGCCCTTAAAAGTTGAATTGTCCGTCACGGTCAAGACATAAACTCCCAGATACTTGAGTTCGATATCCTTTCCAGCCGTCTTCAATCCTTGATACTTGGCCATGTTTTGAGAAGTTTGCATGTAGAACTGATTGATCCGCATAAACTCTGCATCAGTAGAGCCACCCGTAGTCTCCTTGGCACTTCTAATATCTGTGAAAGGTGTTAACCAAGCATAGACAAGATGCGATAGGGTTGCATGTCGAATGCCGACTGTTACAAACTGGTAAGCTCCTGCTTCTGTGTCTTCTGTTTCATTGACTTTTAAAACTTGACGAATATCTTCCGCTCCACCTGGAACTTCTATGTAGTAGGGTAAAGGTACTACAAAAGCTAAAAAAGTCACTACTAGTGCTAGGATGACATATAAGGGCCATCTAGTTTTTTTCTTCATGTTCTAATTCCTCCACAACACTGTTTGGGACATATTGCTGAATCTCCTGACCAAACTTCAGAAGTTCTCTCACGGCCGAAGAGCTAATATAAAGATGCTCTGGGCGGCTATATAGGTAAATGGTTTCGATTTCTGGAGCCAGTTGATGATTGTAGTAGTCAAAGCTAGACTCGTATTGCAAGTCGGTGGCATTTCGCAAGCCACGGACAAGGGTCTTAGCACCCAGTCTTCTTGCAACATCGACGACTAGTTGGTCATGAGAAGCCAGCACCTCTACATTATCTAAATGCGCCACCGCTTTTTCGACTGCTCGTTTGCGGTTTTCAACAGGGAGAAAGCCTTGTTTGTGGGGATTGTAGAACACCCCGACATAGAGCTTATCAAAGAGTTTGCTGGCACGTTCAATGATATCCAGATGTCCATTTGTCATCGGATCAAATGAACCTGTAAATAATCCAATTTTATCTGACATAAACTGTCACCTTACTAATCCCATATATTTTTTCTTTCCAGATACCTAAGCAAGCGATTTCTTCTGGGAGTTCTACAGACTTATCGGTTTCACAGACAACCATGATCTCTTCGGAGAAAAGGTTTCTTTCTGCCATTTTTTCGATATCTGCAACGATTTGTTCCTTGGCATAGGGAGGGTCTAAAAAGACCAGGTCAAAGGGACCATTCACTTGCTCCAAGGCCCGTTCAGCCTCCATCTTGAGGAATTGAAATTTTCCAACTTCCTTGGTCATTTGGATGTTTTCAGCGATGATAGCTTGCGCCTTTCGATCCCGTTCCACTAAGACAGCATGGGACATCCCTCTTGACACAGCTTCAATAGACAGACCACCACTGCCAGCATAGAGATCCAAAACACGACCACCCTCAAAATAGGGACCTATCATGTTAAAGATAGCTCCACGCACCTTATCTGATGTCGGCCTCGTCGTCTTGCCTTCTAGCGTCTTGAGGGGACGCCCCCCATAGATTCCTGATACGATTTTCATACCGTTTATTATACCAAATTATAGGCAAAAAGAGAAAGAAAACCGAACCTTGCGGTTCGATTCTCTACAAAATATTTTCGTACGTATCGCGAACTTCTTGAGGCCAGACACTGGTCTGAACCTCTCCAATGTGTTTCTTACGAAGAAGGAACATGGCCATACGAGACTGTCCGATACCTCCACCAATTGTCAGTGGGAAAAGACCGTTAAGCAAGGCTTTATGCCATTCCAGCTCAAGACGATCTTCGTCTCCTGTAAGAGCCACTTGGCGACGAAGGGTATCCTCATCTACCCGAATCCCCATTGATGAAAGCTCAAAGGCACAACCAAGAGATTCGTTCCAAACGAGAATATCCCCATTTAACCCTTTGTAGCCATTTTCAGACTCTGTTGTCCAGTCATCGTAGTCAGGTGCGCGGCCGTCATGAGGTTTGCCATCAGGCAACTCGCCACCGATACCAATCAAGAAGACTGCACCGAACTCTTTACAGATTGCATTTTCACGCTCTTTTGGTGTCAAATCTGGATAGCGTTCCACCAACTCTTCTGTATGGATGAAAGTGATTTGTTTTGGCAAGATGGATTCGATATCGTAGCGCGCTTCTACTGCTAGCTCTGTCAGACGGATAGCCTTGTAAATCTTCTCAACGGTTTCTTTGAGATAAGCGATATTGCGTTGACCATTTGGAATCACTTTTTCCCAGTCCCACTGATCTACATAAACTGAGTGAGTCGCATCAAGCGAATCTTCATCTGGACGAAGGGCCTTCATATGAACAAATAGACCTTCACCTTCTCCAAAACCAAAGCGAGCTAAGGTGTGACGTTTCCATTTGGCTAGTGAGTGAACGACTTCATAAGTTTCATCTGGAATCTGCAAGACCTTTACGGATACTGGATGTTCGACACCGGACAGGTTATCCTGCATCCCATCACCAACCTTGCTCAAGATGGGACCTTGAACTTCAACAACTTCTAACTTATCTTTCAAATACTGGGTAAAGGTGTTTTTGACAAAGGAAATCTCTTCTTGCTGATGGATAAAACTTTTCTTCATAAACGGCTCCTCAAAAATTAGTTAAAAGCATTATACACCTATTTCCAAGAAAAGAAAAGAGTAAATAAGAAAAAGTCAGTGCTCTTTCGAACACTGACTCTGTCATTCATTAATCGTTTCGACCAAAGATTCGTAAGATGCTAAGGAAGAGGTTGATAAAGTCTAGGTAGATGCTGAGTGCCATTGAGATGATCCAACCTGTCGCTACTTGCCCTCGTGACTGCTCATAAACATAGCGAATCTTTTGGTTGTCCCAAGCAATCAAACCTGAGAAAACCAAGACCATGGCAATACTAATCATGTAGTCAAAGAAACTATTGGCTAAAAATAGATTGACAACCATAGCAATGATGAGACCAACAAGTGCCGCCATCAAAGCTCGGCCCATTCCACTCAAATCTTTCTTGGTGAAAATTCCGATTACCGCCATGACAAAGAAGAGAAGGGCACTGGATACAAAGGCTGATAAGACGGTCCCAGGTGTATAAAAGGCTACGACAAAACTGAGCGTAAATCCATTTAAAACAGAATAAACTAAAAATACTGGGAGAGCTGCTGGGCTGTTCTTCGCAGCCATGCTACTTGCAACAAAGACTAGAGCAAGTTCTGCAAAAGTTGCAATCATTAGCCAGAGACGGCCATGCATTAAAAAGTAGACCAATTGGGACTGAAAGACTGTCAACATCAAAGCTGATACGAGAGCCGATAGACCAATCCCAAGTCCCACAAAGGTATAAACCTTAGCGTAAAATTGATTGAGACCTGAACGTTCTTGAATAATCGTTTGATTCATTCTGATTCTCCTTTTCTCTATAAATATGTCTTGATTATAACAAAGATTTTATAAATTAGCTAAAATAAAACATCAATATACCTGCTGCAACTGCCACGTTGAGACTTTCTGCTCGACCTTTCATGTCAATATGAACCAGCTGATCAGCACTCTCAGCCATGACAGAACTAATCCCCTGTCCTTCATTTCCCATGACTAAAGCAAAGTTTTCTAAGGGAGAAAGCTCATGATAATCCTTTGAATCTCTCGATAAGGTCGTTGCCAGAATGGGCAAGTTGCTCTTCTTTGCCCATTCTAAAAAAGTGGCAACGGGCATACGATAGATAGGCAAATGAAAATGACTTCCTTGCATGGAACGCAGGGTCTTGAGACTGTAGATATCTGCTGACTTATCTGAAACAATAACCCCTGTAAAACCTGCCGCATCCGCCGTCCGAATCATGGTGCCAACATTACCAGGATCTTGGACATCCTCTAAAAATAGAAACTTACCCTGACGGAAATCAGGCAGTCCTACTTCCTCTTTTTGAATCACTGCAACAATCCCTTGAGGAGTTTGCGTATCTGCCAAGTCCCGCAAAATCTCCTCTGAAACCCAGACAGTTTGAGGAAAAGTGACTAGCTGATCTCGGTAACTTTCTAAGGCAAAAATCTTCTCAATCGTCACTCCTGCTTGAACAGCTTCTTCAAACAAGTGCCAGCCTTCAATCAAATAGGTAGACTTTCGATATTTTTTTTGATGCAATTTCTTGGCATTTTTTACCACAGAATTGGCTTTTGAGGTTATAATAGTCATAGAAGTATTATAACACAATCAAAGGGGTTTGGTATGCAAAAGGTTAGAATGATTGCCCAAGGTAGGGTGCAGGGTGTTGGTTTTCGCTGGGGCGTTTATACTTTAGCGCTTGAAATTGGTGGCATCACCGGTCGTGTCTGGAATAATGACGATGGCACAGTGGAAATTCTCGCTCAGGCAGACTCTTCTGCCACCATGGCAAAATTTATACAAGAAATCCGAAAAGGTCCGACACCCTTTTCAAAAGTTACCTATCTAGATGTACAAATGAGCAACTTTTCATCCTATCCAGACTTCAAAGTCGCAAATTAGGTCTCTAGAACTATTGTATATTTTACAAAAAAACAGTAGAATAGAAAGGTATAATTTTTAAAGAAGGAATGAAAACATTGAAATCTATTAAACGTTTTGCCCTCTCAGCTATGGGAGTGGCTATGCTACTCGTCTTGACAGGCTGTGTCCAAGTAGACAAAGCAACAGGACAACCTACTGGTTTTATCTGGAACACTATCGGATCGCCTATGGCAGAGGCTATCAAGTACTTCGCTACTGATAAAGATCTAGGCTTTGGTGTGGCTATCATTATCGTAACCATTATCGTACGTTTGATTATTTTGCCACTTGGTATCTACCAATCATGGAAGGCAACGCTTCACTCTGAAAAGATGAATGCTCTCAAACATGTGCTCGAACCACATCAAACACGCCTTAAAGAGGCAACAACTCAGGAAGAAAAACTAGAAGCACAACAGGCTCTCTTTGCTGCACAAAAAGAAAACGGCATCAGCATGTTCGGTGGTGTAGGATGCTTCCCTCTCCTCATTCAGATGCCTTTCTTCTCTGCTATCTACTTTGCAGCCCAGTATACTGATGGAGTATCTAGCTCTACCTTCTTGGGTATCAATCTCGGTTCCCCAAGTATAATCCTTGTCGCCTTCGCTGGTATCCTCTACTATCTCCAATCACTCCTTTCACTTCACGGAGTAGAAGACGAGATGCAAAGAGATCAACTCAAGAAAATGATTTACATGAGCCCACTCACGATTGTCGTCTTCTCCCTCTTCGCACCAGCCAGTGTGACACTTTACTGGGTTGTCGGTGGTTTCATGATGATTCTCCAACAGTTCATCGTTAACTATGTTGTTCGTCCAAAACTTCGTCAAAAAGTACGTGAAGAATTTGCCAAAAATCCACCAAAAGCAAGTTCAGCATCAACTACAGGCGGGCGAAAAGATATCACTCCTAACCAAGCAACTGCAATTACGACTACTAAGAAACATAAAAAACGCAATGCTGGTAAACAACATTCTAGAAAATAAAGTAACGGCTTGGCTGAAAGGCTAGGCTTTTTATGCATCACAAAAGCCCGATGTCTCCATCAGGCTTCTTTTTATCCATGAACACGTTTCATGTAGTCTTGGTAACTTTCTGTATCCATCAATTCCTTGGCATTCTTAACACGGTCTGCTGTTGGTGGTTTTACCCCTTCAAGTGAGTATGGAATTCCAAGTTCACGCCACTTGAATTCTCCCATCGTATGATAAGGTAGGATTTCAAACTTATCAACGTTTTTGAGGGTTTTGACGAACTTCCCAAGTTCAATCAAGTCCTCATCTCTATCTGTCAAGCCTGGAACCAGAACATGGCGAATCCACACAGGCTTCCCAATATCTGATAGATATTTTGCACAAGCCAAGATGTTTTTATTGGTTTGGCTGGTAACAATCCTGTGTTGTTCATCGTTGATCTCCTTGATATCCAAGAGAACCAAGTCAGTGACAGCCATGAGCTTGTCAAATTTTTCAAGGTAACGTGGTTTATTACGGAAAGGGAGGGCACAGGTATCCAAGGTACAGTGGATTCCTTTTTCCTTGGCCTTGGTAAAAAGGGCAATCAAGAAATCAATCTGTAAGAGGGCTTCTCCTCCACTGACAGTGATTCCTCCTTTGTCTCCCCAGAATCCACGGTAGCGAAGGGCTTCTGACAAAACATCGTCTACTGTCCGTTCGCGTGATTTATTGGTCTCCATAGCCCATGTGTCGGGGTTATGACAGTACTGGCAACGCATGTGACAACCCTGCAAAAAGACAATAAAACGAATCCCGGGGCCATCTACCGCCCCAAAACTCTCTGTCGAATGCACCATTCCTGTCACTTGTCCATAGTCAATTGTTTCTTCAGACATATCGTCACCTTCCTTGAAACCGTTTTATAGTTTTATTATATCACGAGTAAGGTGAAAAACAAGGTTTTTTTGTCTATTTTTTAGAAAGCAATCTGTTTTTCACTTTCATTTTCAATTTCTTTTAATGATCCGATTCAAAATCAAAACCATACAAGGTTGCGAAATAGTCCTCAGGGCGCTCTGCACGGCGGATTTGGCGGGCTTTTCCTTCTTCGGTATAGAGAATTTCTGCCGAGCGTAGTTTGGCATTGTACCGATAACCCATGGAGAATCCATGTGCACCTGTATCATGAATTACCAGCAAATCCCCTATTTCTGTATGAGGTAGTTCGCGATTGACGGCAAATTTATCATTGTTTTCACAGAGTGAACCGACCACGTCTACCACCTCAATAGGTCCATCTGGATGAGTCAGATTGGTGATATGGTGGTAGGCTCCATACATGGCTGGGCGCATGAGGTTGACTGCTGATGCATCCACACCTAGATAGGTACGGTAGGTTTTCTTTTTATGAGTTACTTTGGTGACGAGAACTCCATGAGGCGCCAGCATAAAACGGCCCAATTCAGTAAAAATCTTGACCTGACCAAGACCTGCTGGCGTAAGGACTTCTTCATACACCTTGCGCACACCTTCACCAATCATCGCAATATCATTTGGCTCCTGGTCTGGACGGTAATTGACACCAATACCACCAGAAAGATTGATAAAGTCTAGCGAAATGCCCAACTTTTCCTTGATTTCAACAGCCAATTCAAAGAGCTGACGTGCCAACTCTGGATAATAGAGATGGGTGACAGTATTGGATGCTAGGAAAGAGTGAATCCCAAAAGTCTTAGCTCCTTTTTCCTTTAAGATGGCAAAAGCTTCAAAGAGTTGATTCTTGGTCATGCCAAACTTGGCTTCCCCGGGATTGTCCATGATATCTGTTCCTAGCTCAAAAACGCCTCCAGGATTGTAACGACAAGAGATGATTTCTGGAATGCCTGCCGCTCGCTCCAGATGTTCAATGTCTTCAAAAGCATCCAAGTTAATGGTCGCACCTAATTCACACGCATAGGCGTACTCTTGGTCTGGGGTATTGTTAGAAGAGAACATGATCTCAGAACCAGGAAAATCCAGTTTATGGCTCATCAAAAGCTCCACATAACTAGAACAGTCCACACCACAACCTTCCTCTTTGAGAATTTTCAAGATGGCTGGGGTTGGAGTAGCCTTAACTGCAAAATATTCCTTAAAGCCCTTATTCCAGGAAAAGGCCTGGTTGACGGCTCGCGCTTTCTCGCGAATCCCCTTCTCATCATACAAGTGAAAAGGAGTCGGGAACTCTGCAACAATCGTTTCTAAATCTTCTCGGCTGATAAATGGTGTTTTCATAAGCTTCCTTCTATTCTGTTTGCAAAGAAAGGCTGGGACAATCGTTCCAACCTTTAGTTCTATCTCTTATTTGTCTTCGTCAAAGATATTTCCAATCTCAACATCGATGGATTGGTTCTTAACATCAATATTGGTTACTTTCAAGAGTGACTTGTAATCAAACTGCTTTTCACGTTCTTCTTGGGCATTGTCTGCAAAGACTGCGACACCGGCTAGTTCAGAGTCAAACTCACGCAAGAGACTAATCATCCCGTTGACAGTTCCGCCACCTTTCAAGAAGTCATCCACGATCAAGACACGACTGCCTGCCTTGAGACTGCGTTTTGAAAGGAACATTTTCTCAATACGGTCACCACTTGAACCTGAAACATAGTTGACGCTGACCGTTGAACCTTCGGTAATTTTCAAGTCACGACGCACAATGACAAATGGAACATTGAGGACATTGGCAACTGCATTTGCGAGTGGCACACCTTTTGTTGCTACTGTCATAACGGCATCGATTTTTTGGTCCATAAAACTCTTGGCAATGATACGCCCAATATTTTTCAAAATGGCAGGTGTACTGAGCAAATCAGACAGGTAGATGTAGCCACCTGGCAAGATACGGTCGCTTTCTGAAAGTTTGTCACGCAAGTCTGCGATCATTTCTTTGGCTTCATGGCTTGAGATTGATGGTGTAAAGATAACGCCACCACCTGCTCCAGTCACAGTCTGAATATGACCGATTTCAATTTCTTCAAAGGCACGCTTGATAATCACGATATCCTCTGAAATCGATGATTTAGCAGATTCGTACTTTTCTGCAAAGGTATTGAGACTTGTTAGTTTGTATGGATTATTAATCAAATAGTTGGAAATGACAACCATCCGATCACTTCTTCTTAATTTCATTTTTATTTACCATTCCATTTAATTTTGATATTTTATCCATTATACCACATTCACATAAAAAAACGAACATTATTGCGTAAAAAATGCTCGTTTTTCTTAAATCATTAATCTAAATCTGGTTTATAGAAGGAACGATTGTCCATAGCGAAGATTTTATTGGTCATCTCTCCTTTGTCCACCAAAGCTAGAGCTGTTGACATCATCATCATGCTGGCATCTAGATTATCGATCATATGAATAATCTCTGCCTCCATAATGCGTGGACGGACTGGACTTCCATACTCTAGTAAGCCATGGTGACTGAGGATGACATGGCGCAGTAGCACCACTTCTTCTCTAGTATCATCGATGCCTAGTTCCATGACTGTCTTAGTAATTTCGCTATCGATGAGGGCGATATGCCCAAGAAGATTACCTCGCACTGTATACTCAGTCTGGTCTGGTCCCGTCAACTCGATGACCTTAGCCAAGTCATGCAGCATAATCCCAGCATAGAGCAGGCTCTTATTGAGCTGAGGATAGATCTCGCTAATGGCATCTGCCAAGCGTACCATAGTTGCTGTATGATAGGCCAAACCCGTTTCAAAGGCATGGTGGTTGGTCTTGGCAGCTGGATAGGAGTAGAATTCCTTATCATACTTGGTGTAGAGACTGCGAACGATACGCTGCCAGATAGGATTTTCAATCTTGAAAATCATTTGCGACATGTAGTCACGGATTTCCTTGACATCAACTGGCGACTTAACCTTGAAATCAGCTGGATCATTGGGTTCCCCAGGCTGAGGCAAACGAAGCGTGATTTGATTGACTTGTGGAGTGTTGTTGTAAACTTCTCGACGTCCCTGCATGTGGACCACTTTCCCTGCGGTAAAGGCCTCAACGTTATGTGGTTGGGCATCCCAGAGTTTCCCTTCAATCTCGCCACTATCGTCTTGGAAGGTAAAGGCTAGGTAGTTTTTCCCAGCACGCGTCTGTCTCAGGTCAGCTGACTTGATCAGGTAAAAACCTTCAAACAGCTCATCTTTTTTCATGTGACTAATCTTCATATTCTTCCTCATCTTCTTGGAAATGGAGTAGATCAAGCGCAGGCTCACCTTCTGATAACTCAATGTGACGGAGCGTCCGCTCGATAGCTGTAGTACGACGGTTTAATAATTCATCAATATTGCCAGAGGCGTGTTGAAGATGCTTTTGTGCCTTGACCAGAATGCCTCCGAACTTGCCAAACTCGGTCTTAACGCTGGCAAGAGTCTTGCTAATATGGTCAGCACTCTTCTGGATATTGAGAGTCTTGAAGCCAACTGATAGGGAATTGAGCAGGGCTGATAGGGTACTTGGACCTGCAACAATAATCTGCTCCTCCCGTCTCAAATCATCAAAGAAGACCGGATTGCGAACAATCTCTGAGTAAAGTCCCTCTGTCGGAACAAACAAGACTCCAAAATTGGTCGTTTGAGGTGGCGCTATGTACTTGCTCTTAATATCTTTGGCAAAACGCTTAACGCTGGCTAGGAGTGACTTACGACAACGTTCGATTTCGTCCTTATCGCCTGCTTCATAGGCTTCTTCTAGGCGGTAATAATCTGCCAGTGGAAACTTGGAGTCAATTGGTAGATAGACGTATTCCTGGTCGCCCTGTCCAGGTAACTTGATGGCATACTCTACTCGCTCGCTGGAGTTCTCAACTGTTGCGTATTCTCGTTCATACTGGGCAGGTGTCATGATGTCTTCAATGATTTGCCCCAGTTGCAATTCTCCCAGAATCCCTCGCGTCTTGGTCCCAGAGAGAACTTTGTTGAGAGTACCAACATCACGGGCAACTGTCTGCATCTCTCCAAGGCCACGATTGACCGACTCTAGTTGCTTGGAAACTGTCTCGAAGGAAGCCTGCAAGCGTGTCTGTAATGTCTTTTCCAGTTTTTCCTCGACCGTCTGGCGCATTTGTTCTAAACGTTGCTCATTTGATTCTTGCAGGGCTTGAAGGCGTTGGTCGGTCTTATCTCTGGTTTGAAGGAGATTCTCGTTCATCTCCTGTCTAACTTGCGTCAGACCTTGGTGCAACTCCATTCGCACTTCCTGCAAACGGTCGCTGACAGCTACTTCCAAATCTTTTTGGTCTAACTGGCTGGCTTGTCTGGCTTGTTCAAAGCGGTAATCCAGTTGATCTGAAAGATTGTCTGCCTGATCCTCCAAACTCTTGGCTAGGTACTTGTCTTGCTTATCCTGCCTTTGCCAAATCAGAAAGAGTCCAGCTAGGTTGGCAATTAATAATAGTAGTAATACAGTCTCCATCCTACCTCCTGTCCTTGCTATGCAAGACAACCACATAGCCATCTGGGCAAGTCACCGAAACTTCCCTATCTATATATTCGTTAGAAGCGTACACTTTTTTAAAGAAAAAATTTTCCTCTGTCAATTCGTACTTGGCACCAAGAATAGTCAGCTGGCTATCCCGAACTGGCATAAAAGCTAGATAATCGTAGTCTGAACGGGGCTCTAGCTGACTGGTCCCTTCTGGACAATAGGCAATCAAGTTTTGCCCATCCTCAATCGCTATCTGGCGCATATAGGGTGCCAACTTGGGATTGCTAGGCAGAAAGACATTAGCCAGCATATGGTCAATACGACCACCCAAAGCACCGAAAATAGTCACTTGGGCCTGAGGACTTTGTTCAAAGATGGTTAAGAGAGCCAATTCCAGGTCCGTATCATCCTTTTCTGGCTGGGCTTGAACAAAATGTTGGGCACGTTCTTGAATTAACTGACGTTCGTCTGTGGTTACCGAATCAAAATCGCCAACTGCTAGAGCCAGAGGAAGGTTTTCTTCCAAGACCCATAGCGAACCGCGGTCCACACCGACAAAGCAATCAAAATCCGTCCGATAATGCCCACGATCTCCGCCTGCAAAAACGGCAACCCTAGTCCAGTTGTTTTCTGAGAGTTTGAACTCGTTCATTGACATCTCCCTTAAAGACATAGGAACCTGCTACAAAAACGGTCGCACCAGCTTCTTTGGCTTGGGCAATGGTCTGATCATCAATCCCGCCATCGACTTCAATCTCAAAGTTCAAGCCTTTTTCCTGACGAAGGGCAACCAACTCACGGACCTTATCCATGGTTTCAGGCAGAAAAGCTTGACCACCGAAGCCAGGGTTCACTGTCATGACTAAGACTTGATCAACTAGGTGAAGGACGTGCTTGATCGCCTCCACAGGCGTCCCAGGATTGATGACAACCGAAGGTTTGACACCGAGCGAACGAATTTTTTGGAGAGCTCCATGGATATGAGGCGTTGCTTCCACATGGATACTGATGATGTCTGCACCTGCGCGCGCAAAGTCTTCTAAGTGGTGTTCAGGATTGGATACCATCAAGTGGCAGTCAAAGACCATCTTGCTATGAGGACGAAGAGCTTCTACCACACCTGCACCAAAACTGATTTGTGGTACAAAGTGCCCATCCATGATATCGATATGGGCATACTCTGCCCCAGTTGCTTCTAGGCGCTTGATTTCACGTTCAAAGTTGGCATAATCTGCTGCCAGAATTGACGGAGCAATCTTGTATTGAGACATAGGTTTCTCCTTATTTTGGAATTTTTTTGCTGACTTTTTTATAGGTTTCTCTGCGATTTTCAATCTCACTAAGGAATTGCAGGTAGTTGTCAAAACGGAAGGTTGCAATGATACCCTCTTCTACTGCTGGCTTGACCGCACAAGAAGGCTCATGAGTATGGGTACAGCTACGGAACTTACAATCTCGACTGACACTGGCAATCTCTGGAAAGGCCTGATTGAGGTCTTCAGCCGTTGACACTTCATAATCCAGTGATGAAAAGCCTGGTGTGTCCGCGATTTTACCCCCATTGAGGTTGTAAAAACTAACAGCTCGAGTGGTATGGCGACCGCGACCCAGACTGACTGAGATTTCTCCTGTTTCAAGATTGAGGTCCGGTGCGATTTTATTGAGAAGGGTTGATTTCCCAACACCTGTCTGCCCCATGAAAACTGTAACCTTACCTGTCAACAGAGGCAGGAGCTCCTCCTTGCTGGTCACAAAATCGTAACCAATAGCACCATAGGTTTGTTGGTAAAAATCTAATTCTCCCCTATCTTCCAGCAAGTCCATTTTAGAAATATAGACGACAGGATGGATGCCCTTATGTTCTAAGAGTACCAAGAAGCGATCCAGCAAATTGCTGTTGAAGTCCGGTTCCTTGACGGACATGATCACCACAGCTTGGTCAATATTGACAATAGGTGGACGGACCAGGCTATTTTTCCGTTCGTAAATCTTAAGAATATAGCCTTCTGAGTTTTCCTCGGCAGAAAAGTCTACCCAATCCCCAACGTAGGGTGTGTGGCCTTTTTTACGAAAATTCCCACGCGCGCGCGTCTGATAGACTTGGCCATCACTCTCTACATAGTAGAATCCTGCCAAGGCTTTAATAATTTGTCCCTTCATCTTAGAGTCCTTGTCCTTTAAGCGCATCAGCTAGACTGGCAAATTCTTCTAAGCTGAGAGCTTCACCACGCACACTTGGTGACAAGCCTGCCTGATCCAAAGCCTTGGTCAGTTTGTCCTTGATTTCATCAGTCTTGCCAAAGTAACCTGTTAAGTTGTTCCACAAGGTCTTGCGACGATGGGTGAAACTAGCCTTGCATACCTTAAAGAAGAAGTTCTCATCTTTTACTGTTACAGCAGGCTCTGGACGGCGCACCATTTTTAAAATGGCTGAGTCCACATTTGGCGCTGGCACAAAGACCGTACGGGGCACAATGAAGGCAACCTTGGCTGTCATATAATACTGCACCGCAATCGACAAACTACCATAAGCCTTAGTATTTGGCTGTGCTGAGATACGGTCCGCCACTTCTTTTTGCATCATGACCACAAACTCACTAAAAGGAATGCCACTCTCAATCAAGTGCATGAGAATAGGAGTCGTAATGTAGTAAGGCAAGTTGGCTACTACCTTGATTGGTAGGTCTGGATTTTTGAAATTCTGGATATGTTGCGCCAAGTCGACCTTGAGAATGTCCTCGTTGACTACGGTCACATTATCAAAATCACGCAGGGTATCCGCTAAAATCGGTACCAAACGGTGGTCAATCTCAAAAGCCATGACCTCTGCCGCACGCTCAGCCAAAAATTCTGTCAAGGCACCAATTCCTGGACCGATTTCAATGACATTAACCTGATCATCAATCTCAGCTGTATCCACGATTTTTTGAAGAATATTGGTATCCGTTAGGAAATTTTGCCCAAAGGACTTTTTAAAGGTAAAACCGTGACGCTCCAGCACCGCCTTAGTCACGCTATAATCTGCAATTCTCATTTATTCTCTTTTCTAATATAATATGCTTCCGGAGTATAATGATAGAGCAAAACAAATAAGGGAGTCTCAGTAATTCCTTCCAACATCTCTTTTAAGACCGCATTTGGATGGATAATCTCTCGTGTTTTGGTGAAATAAACACCTTGTTCCCCATTTCGATTACGGAGTTCCCAAGCGACATTGTTTCCTTGAACAGACGGCAAATAACGTTCCTTTTCTAGAAAGTCAAAAAATTCTTTCACCGTCATTTCTTCAGGAATCTCAAATTCTGTCTCATGAGACAATGCATCGTCTCCCATACACACAGAATCTCTATCAACTCGAATTTTCATTTCGCACTGTCCTTATAAGCTTCTATTTTAACGCTATCAAAATAAATCTAAGTACCTCTATTGTAACACATTCCTTTTGTATTTTTGGGTTATCTGGCTATTGTTATCACTTTTCAGGACTCTCCAAACAGATTTCGATATCTAAATTTCTTTCCACTATTGAAATAAGCATAAAATTTATTTTTCTAATTCTTTATAGATTGTCTCTTGAAAAGGTCAGTTGTTCAAGTAAGGAATAGAGTTTTGCTTGCTCTTCTTCTTCGTAAGCAGATCTATTTGCTTTTACTTCCCTGCATTTCTCGTCATACAAAAAACCGTCATATCCATCTTCTGTAGATAAGGCTGTGTAGACTTTGGCCATTTCTTCAGGACTAATTGAAAATCTTGACTTGATTTTATAAAGATTTTTCATAAAAGCGCTGAGGTGATCATAGCGGCGCATATCTACTTTGACATTGGTCACACGGATTGCCTGAACCTTGATACCTTTCCAATGTTTCCGCATATAAAGCGACAACATCAACAAGGCTAGTTTATTCTGATAATAGGTCTTGGCAGGACTATAATGTTTTTGACCAGCTAAATTTTCAAAATCAAGCTTCATGAAAGGATAAAGCATCAGCCCTTGAGAAGAAATATTAATAATCCGACCACTCTCTGACTTTTCCAACAAACCTTTCAACAGGATAGAAAGCAAGAAAGGGGCAACAACATTGGTCGCAAATTGCTTTTCTAATCCCTCCTTAGTCAGGATTGGCTTTTTGACCGATAAATCAAAATCCGCTGCATTGTTAATTAAAACATCCAAAGTCTCTTCTTTTTGGATATACTGTTCTACCGCTTTCTTGATACTCTCCAAATCAGATAAATCAGCCAAGATATAATCTACATGTGGATTTCCTGTCTGCTGACGAATTTCCTCACAAGCTTGCTCGGCAGCCTCTTGCCGCCTACAAAATAGGGTCACTGACCACCCTTTCTCAGCTAACTGCCTTGCAGCTTGATAACCGATGCCACTGTTACCACCGGTAATAATTACTTTTTCCATTTTTTACTCCTTTAAACTGAATATTTTGTCATAACTTCTTCCACTTCTGCCAAGGTTACGCCAAACAACTCTAAACGCTTGAGGAGTTGCTTGCCGTTGGAATAGCCGATGCGAAGCTGTTCGCCTAGATACTCTCGGCGTCTACGACTGTCTGCTCCCGCTAGGAAACCTAGGCGAATCAAGTCACCACGGCTGATGTTAAACTCGTTCTCGCTTTCAAATTGCTCTGTCACCTGAGTCAGCGCTGTTTTTAGATCTTCATAGCTGGCGTGTTCAATTCCCAGAGAACGTCCCTTGGACTTAGATTTGGGAACAGCCTCATCTCGCTTTAGAAAGGCATGCTGCACAGTTGGAATGGCCGTCATAATCATGCGCCGGATC
The DNA here is from genome assembly GCF_016127915.1 of Streptococcus oralis. Taxonomy (NCBI): domain Bacteria; kingdom Bacillati; phylum Bacillota; class Bacilli; order Lactobacillales; family Streptococcaceae; genus Streptococcus; species Streptococcus oralis. The sequence continues at coordinate 863,068 of NZ_CP066059.1, forward strand.
CGCTCTCCATTAAAATCTGGGTCCGTAAAGACAATGACTCCATGCAGTTCATGCAGGCGCTGAATACGTTCTATATCCTGGTCATTTATAGCGGAACCTCGTGTCTCATAGGTTTCTACGTCAAAGTAATGTTTGAGATTGGCCGTATCATCGCGACCTTCGACCACGATGACTTGGGAAATTTTTTCTTTCATCACTTGCTGTCCAATCCAAAGATATGCTCTGCATTTGCAGTTGTTATAACTGCTAATTCCTCGGTCGTCATCCCGCGCAAGGCGGCAATAAAGTCCACCACATAGCGTGTGTAGGCTGTTTTGTTTTCACGACCACGTTTAGGAACAGGAGCCAAGTAAGGGGCATCTGTTTCTACCAAAATCTTATCCAAAGGAAGTTCCCTAGCAGCCTCTTGGATATCTGTCGCTTTCTTAAAGGTCACCACTCCTGAGAAAGAAATAGTCATACCAAGCTCGACAAACTTCTCAGCCCACTCCAAAGAACCTGAGAAGGAATGCATAATCCCACCACGAGGACCAACGCCCTCTCTCTTGATAATCTCATAAGTATCTTCTAGCGCATCACGAGTGTGGACCACAAAAGGCAAGTTCAAATCCTTAGACAGCTGAATCTGACGACGAAAAACCTGTTCCTGCACTTCCTTAGATGCTGTCATCCAATGGTAGTCCAGACCAATCTCCCCCAAGGCAACAACCTTGGGATGCTTAAGCTTTTCAAGCAAGTAAACTTCGACCTCATCTGTGTAAGTGCCAGCTTCCGTTGGATGCCAGCCAATAGTTGCGTAGAGTTGCTCATACTCATCTGCCAATTCCAGGGCTCGTTCAATGGTCGGCTTATCAAAACCAACAATATTCATCTGTGTCACACCCATCTCAGCAGCCAAGGCGATTTCTTCTGCCTCACGTCCTGCAAATTCTTCTACATTTAAATGTGTGTGCGTATCAAAAATCATCTCTTCTAACCTCATTTTCTTCCATCTATTATACCAAAAATAGCATCTCCCGGCTTGTAAAAATATTCTAATACCGATCATTCTCCCTTGACTGCCTTTTTTCAAAGCAGTATAATAACACTTATTGAAATTTTCAGCAAAGGAAAAGAAAATGTTTAGAAAATTAAAATATACCTTTATCGGTCGACCACTCAAGTCTCTCACAGATGGTGAAGGGGGATTACTTGGAAAAATGCAAGCACTTGCAATGTTATCCAGTGATGCCCTGTCTTCTATTGCCTATGGACCTGAACAAGTCATTCTCGTTTTAGTCAGTCTCTCTCCTCTCGCTATTTGGTGGAGCCTCCCTATCGGTATTTTTGTCCTCTTACTCCTCGCTAGTTTGACCATTTCCTATCGTCAAATTATTCACGCCTATCCTCAAGGTGGAGGGGCTTATATGGTCACTCGGGAAAATCTCTCCCCTGAACTAGGCTTGATTGCAGGTGGTAGCCTCCTTGTTGACTATATGCTGACAGTAGCCGTATCCGTTGCGTCTGGAGCTGATGCTATTACAGCAGCCATCCCTGCCCTCCATCCCTATAATCTTCATATCTCTATTTTCCTAGTCTGTCTGCTCATGCTCTTGAATTTAAGAGGTTTGAAAGAATCTGCCAGCTCTCTGATGATTCCCGTCTACCTCTTTATCTTCAGTACCGTCTTTCTCTTGCTTTATGGGTTCTTTCAACTATTCACAGGTTCCCTAAACTATCAGGCGACTTCAACCATTGGACAAACTGTTCCGAGCCTTTCCATCGTTCTCCTATTGAGAGCCTTTACCAGTGGCTCTGCCTCTCTGACAGGGGTTGAGGCTATTTCAAATGCGGTACCATTTTTCAAAACTCCGAAAGAAAAGAATGCTGCTCAGACCCTGACCATCATGTCGCTGATTTTAGGATTTCTTTTTGCAGGCATTACCTTCCTAAACTACTGGATGGGCATCACACCTCAAAATGGAGAAACCATCCTCTCGCAAATGGCCAAGGGCATTCTTGGTGATTCATTCTTTGGTCATGCTAGCTACTATCTCTTCCAGTTCTCAACAGCCTTGATTCTAGCCGTAGCTGCAAATACTGGCTTTTCAGCCTTCCCTATGCTGGCTTACAATATGGCTAAAAACAAGTACATGCCCCATCTCTTTATGGAAAAAGGGGATCGTCTTGGCTACTCCAACGGTATCTTAACTCTGGCTTTTGGAGCTATGATCCTTCTTCTCATTTTTAACGGCAATACTGAACGCTTGATTCCTCTTTATACTATCGGGGTCTTCGTTCCCTTTGCCCTTTCTCAGACTGGGATGATTCGCCATTGGAAAAAGGAAAAAGGAGCAAACTTCTTAAAACCTGCCTTTGCTAATATCCTTGGGGCCATCATTTGTTATGCTATCGTTCTCATTTTACTCCTCTTCAGACTGGGTGATATCTGGCCATTCTTCCCAATTATCCTAGTCTTAACCTTCCTCTTTTTGTCCATTCACAGCCATTACCAAAAAGTGGCAAAACAACTGCGACTCTACGAAGGAATTGAAAAGCGCACTTACGACGGCAACCGTGTCCTTGTCCTAGTAGGAAATGTCACTCGAGTAAGTGTCGGAGCCATTAACTACGCTCAAAGTATCGGTGACGAAGTGTTAGCCATGCACATTTCTACTAAAGAAACGGCAGAAAAAGACCAAGAAATTCTTCAGGAATTTGCCGATTACTTCCCAAATATCACTCTGAAGAATATCAATACCAGCTACCGCGACATCATCACCCCTAGCGTTAAGTATGTCAAACGAATCGCCCAAGAAGCTAAGCAAAAAAACTACACCGTTACAGTTCTTGTACCACAATTTATTCCTAACAAGCCTTGGCAAAATATCCTGCACAATCAAATGAGCCTTAAACTAAAATACGCTCTCAGATGGCATGAAGACGTCGTTGTCGCTAGCTACTCTTATCACTTAAAAGAATAAACAAAAACTCAAAATCAGTAACTTATATCTGGTTTTGAGTTTTTTGGATGTGACCTTTTAAATGAGCCCTCCATGAGTTTCATCTAAAATGACCGATTTCGTGGACAATGCACTCTTTAAAATCAAAAGAAAAGCCAGTAGACTCGAGTTCCTACTGACTTCTTTGTTGAATTCGTTTGGATTATGCAGCCAAAACTTTGCGTCCTTTACGACGACGAGCTGCCAATACGCGACGACCGTTTTTAGTTGACATACGGTTACGGAATCCGTGTTTACGCGCACGACGAAGTTTACTTGGTTGATAAGTACGTTTCACGATGAATACCTCCTCATAGATTTTGTATTCGTTTAGCCGGCTATAAAGTGATCAGTTACTAAACATACTTTACTATTCTATCTGATTCTGACCTATTTGTCAATAGCTCTAAGGAAATGTTTCCTGCTTTTCCCTATGAAAGCCTTATCTACGATACTGACTCAAGAAACGTGTCATCTTTTCTTGAATTTGCGCCAATTCGTCCACACGAGGAAGGTAAACGATACGGAAATGGTCTGGTTCCTTCCAGTTAAAACCACGACCATGAACCAAGAGAACCTTTTCCTGCTTCAAGAAATCAAGAACGAACTGTTCATCATCATCAATGCGGTACATATTGCGGTCGATTTTAGGGAAGATATAAAGACCCGCCTTCGGCTTGACCGCAGACAAACCTGGGATATCTTGAATGGCATTGTAAATGAAGTTTCTTTGCTCATAGATTCGTCCACCAGGAAGGAGCAATTCATCCACTGACTGGTGCCCACCTAGTGAAGTTTGTACGACTTGCTGGGCCAAAACGTTAGAGCAAAGACGCATATTGGACAGCATATTGAGACCTTCGATATAGCCCTTGACATGGTGCTTAGGACCAGACAAGACCATCCATCCTACACGGAAACCAGCGATACGGTGAGATTTTGACAAACCATTCATGCTGACACAGAAAACATCTGGTGCCAAGCTCGCCACAGGCGTATGCACATGCCCATCCATCACCATGCGGTCATAAATCTCATCTGCAAAGATGATCAAATCGTTCTGACGAGCAATCTCAATAATCTCCAACAAGAGTTCCTTAGGATAAAGGGCTCCAGTTGGGTTGTTCGGATTGATAAGGACGATTGCCTTGGTATTGGAAGTAATTTTTGACTTAATATCATCAATATCTGGGTACCACTCTGCAGCTTCATCACAGATATAGTGAACAGCATTTCCCCCAGCTAGGCTGACCGCTGCTGTCCAGAGAGGATAGTCCGGCATAGGTACCAAGACCTCATCGCCATTATCCAAAAGCCCTTGCATGGACATAACAATCAGCTCACTGACACCATTTCCAAGGTAGATATCATCAATGTCCACATTGGGAAATTTCTTCAGTTGGCAATACTGCATGATGGCCTTGCGGGCTGAGAAAATCCCTTTGGAGTCAGAATATCCCTCACTATCACGCGCATTCATAATCAAGTCATGAATGACCTCGTCTGGCGCTGTAAAGCCAAATTCTGCTGGATTCCCTGTATTCAGACGTAAAATCTTTTCTCCGTTTGCTCGCATCCGCATGGCTTCTTCCAAAACAGGGCCACGGATATCATAGGCAACGTGCTCTAACTTACTAGACTTGTTATATTCTTTCATCTTGTTTCCTCAATTCATCGAGATAGTAACATTATACCACTAGAAAGGGATTGCGACAAGTTTCCTGAAATGAGCAAGCAAAGAAAAAAACTCACAACGACTAGGTTCTCACCGTCTAAACAACTAGAATACAGAAGTATTTTCTCACATACCAAAAGACAAACCTAGAAAGATCAGCGCTATAAAAGAGTCATACAAAAGATTAAACATGAGAAAGAGCCCCCACGTGATCAAATAGTCCAAGCGACCACTTCTCTTTGCAATCACAAATAAAATGATGTGGTAGATTAGGTGAAAGAGAAGAAATCCAACAAAACCTGGATAGAGAACGGGCACGACTCTTTCCAGCTGCCAAAGCATCACTACTTCACCTACAAGTGACGCAAGGATCATTCCATGATAAAGAAAACTTATTTTTTTAGAAGCTTGAACAAAATCTTTCATACTTTCTCATCCCCTCGCTGTGTTTCCTACTATCCCGTTTTCTTTTATTTTAACATATCTCCACCAAATCGAATCTCCAATAATATTTATTGAAATATGATTTTTACTTTACTTCTTTAGTGAAAAGGGTTACAATAACAGTAAGAAAATTTCAGGAGGTTTCATTATGGCACAACGTTACCAAAATGTTATGGTCGCAATTGATGGTTCTAAAGAAGCGGATTTGGCTTTCGTCAAAGGTGTTTACACTGCTCTACGCAACGAATCCAAGCTCACCATTGCCCATGTTATCGACACACGCGCTCTTCAAAGCGTGTCTACCTTTGATGCTGAAGTTTACGAAGAACTCCAAGTCGATGCTGAAAGTCTGATGAAGGAGTACGAAAAGCGCGCAAGAGATGCTGGTGTGACCGATATTCACATCGTCATCGAAATGGGAAATCCAAAAACCCTCCTTGCCCGTACTATTCCAGACGCAGAAAATGTTGACCTGATTCTCGTTGGTGCAACAGGGCTCAATGCCTTTGAACGCCTCTTGGTCGGATCTTCATCTGAGTACATTCTCCGCCATGCAAAAGTTGATTTGCTAGTCGTGAGAGAAAGAGAAAAAACATTGTAGTCATTAAAAAAGGGAGCCTTGAGCTCCTTTTTGTTTCTATTTTTTTCTTTCTTTATGTCGCTCATAAGCTTTAAACTGACGTTGTAGTTCCTGTCGGATGGCAGGTTCCGGAGCATATTTTTCTTCCCAGTCATCTGGTTTTAAAATCTTGTGTGTAACTGGGTCAAAATGAGCTTTTCCATCAGGGAAAACCTTTCCCATATTTGCTTCATGGACAATATCAAAAATACGTTCTGGATCTACTCCCATCAATACAAAACTACCGTATGTGAAATACAGTGTGTCGATCAAAGCATCCACTTGACCGACCAAGTTTTGCTTAGCAGGTGTCTTTTTCGCCACTTTCTCTGCCGCCTTATCAAGTGCCTTATGCATGCTTGCAAGGGAGTTTTGGAATTCTTCCTCCGAAGAACTTGCTGCGCGAACAAACTCTACTAATTCTTCAATTTTAAAGTCTGCGCGGTGGGTTGCACCTTCAGCATCCCATGCCTGTGGCTCTTCTTGAGTTCGTTCATCCATCATGTGGTGGAAGGTTTTGACCTTATTAAAGTGGTAGTCTCGACTGACAAACACTTTTTCTGAAGCCAAAACACCAAAGTGCTCGAGCGCCTTGTGGATACCATCTTGTTGATTACTTGCCGTAATATGCTTGGCAACTTCTTTGACACTGCTACTGCCATTTCCCATAGCGACCGACATCCCAACACCCGCCAACATTTCCAAATCGTTGTCGGAATCACCAAAGGCCATGACTTGGTTGAGATCAAAGCCATATTCTTTCCCGACTCGGCGAATACCTTCTAGTTTGGAATTCCCTTGATTGATGATATCTGCTGCAAAAGGATTGCTTCGAGTTAATTTTAAATCTTCAAAATCAGCTGCTGCCTTCTCAGATTCTTCTGGCGTCATCAGCATTAAAACTTGATAAATGGGTTGATTAATCAAGTTAAGCAAGTCGTCTTCTTTTTGAGGAACTGCCTTGCTGACCATCCGATTAAAAGAGCGACTAACAGTTCTTGTCAGCACAGTCGGGATAAAACGACTAACCAGTTGGGAAAAGGAGCCGAGACCAAATGACATAATCTTCGAACCAACAACAGCATGCTCGGTTCCAAGAGCGATTTCTTTACGCTCCTTTTTAGCATAAGCAATCAGTTGACGTAGGCTTGACTTAGCGATTGGACTTGCAAAGAGTACCTTTTCTTTATTAAAAATGTATTGGCCATTGTAGGTCACCGCAAAGTCTAGGTCCAAGTCTTCCATCAATTCCTTGACAAAGAAAGGCCCTCGTCCTGTCGCTACTCCGACAAGTACCCCTTGCTCTTTAACAATCTTAATCGCGTCCTTAGTGGATTCCAAAACACTCTTGCGATCGTTGACTAACGTTCCATCGATATCAAAAAAAACAGCTTTGACTTCCATCCTATCCCATTCTCCCCTTTTGTGTTACAATGATTATACCACATTTCAGAAAGAGTGACTAAATCATGCCTAAGAAAATCCTTGTTTTACATACAGGTGGGACTATTTCCATGCAAGCAGATGCCACTGGTGCCGTTGTAACTAGCCAGGAAAATCCCATGAACCATGTTTCCAATCCGCTTGAAGGGATTGAGGTTCATGCCCTAGACTTTTTTAATCTGCCAAGCCCTCATATCAAACCCAATCATATGCTTGCACTCTATCATAAGATTAAAGAGGAAGCTGATAACTATGATGGAGTTGTCATCACACATGGTACAGATACCTTAGAAGAAACAGCCTACTTCCTTGATACCATGAAAATCCCGCCTATCCCCATCGTTCTAACAGGGGCCATGCGTAGTTCAAACGAACTTGGTAGCGATGGTGTTTATAACTATCTGAGCGCTTTGCGAGTTGCCAGTGATGATAAAGCAGCCGACAAAGGTGTGCTGGTCGTCATGAACGATGAGATCCACGCAGCCAAGTATGTTACCAAAACTCATACAACCAACGTCAGCACCTTTCAAACCCCAACACATGGACCACTTGGCCTCATCATGAAGCAAGAAATCCTCTACTTCAAAACGGCTGAACCTCGTGTCCGTTTTAATCTCGAACAAATTCAGGGTCTGGTTCCCATCATCTCAGCCTATGCCGGTATGACAGACGAGCTGATCGATATGTTAGACTTGGAACAGCTGGACGGCCTAGTCATTCAGGCCTTCGGAGCAGGTAATATCCCAAAAGAAACAGCTCAAAAGTTGGAAAATCTCCTCCAAAAAGGAATCCCAGTCGCCTTGGTCTCACGGTGCTTTAACGGTATTGCTGAACCTGTTTATGCCTACCAAGGTGGGGGGGTTCAGTTGCAAGAGTCTGGCGTTCTCTTTGTCAAAGAACTCAACGCTCAAAAAGCTCGCCTCAAATTATTAATTGCCCTTAATGCTGGACTAAAAGGACAAGCCTTAAAAGACTATATGGAAGGCTAATCCTCTTCGAAAATCTCTTCAAACCACGTCAGCGTCGCCTTACCGTATATATGTTACTGACTTCGTCAGTTTCATCTACAACCTCAAAACCATGTTTTGAGCTGACTTCGTCAGTTCTATCCACAACTTCAAAGCAGTGCTTTGAGCAACCTACGGCTAGCTTCCTAGTTTGCTCTTTGATTTTCATTGAGTATAACTCCTTCTCTAGAAAGCAAAACCAGGAAATCTCACGATTTCCTGATTTTTTCTATTTACGTTTTCGTGTAGAGCGACGTTCTGTCAAACCATGAGGCAGGAGAACTTCACGTTCTTCCAACTCTTCCTTATGCATAATCTTAGTCAACATACGCATGCTGATAGCACCTAGGTCATAAAGAGGTTGGGCAATAGTAGTCAAGTTTGGACGAGTGAATCGTGCAATCTGAGAGTCATCTGTCGTAATGATTTCAAACTCTTCTGGCACAGACACACCGTGGTCAGCCAAACCATTCAACACACCCGCCGCCAATTCATCACCTGTTACAACTGCGGCTGTAGCTTGTGATGAAATCAAGCGTTCTGCCAAGGCATAACCATCGTCATAGCTGTATTTTGATTCAAAGACCAAGCCCTCACTATAAGAATGCCCAGCTTTTTTCAAGGCTTCCTTATAACCAATCAAACGAACCTTGCCATTGATATCATCGACGAGTGGTCCACTCACAAAAGCAATTTTCTCATTTTCTTTGAGAAGATAGCTCACGGCATCAATCGTTGCTTGTTTGTAGTCGATATTCACACTTGGAAGTTGGTGTTCAACATCCACAGTACCAGCAAGAACAACCGGTGTCCGTGAACGAGAGAACTCTGAACGAATCTTTTCAGTCAAGTGATAGCCCATAAAGATAATCCCATCGACTTGTTTTGAAAAGAGAGTGTTAACCACTGAAACTTCCTTTTCATCATCCTCATCACTATTTGCAAGGACAATGTTATACTTGTACATTTCAGCAATGTCGTCAATTCCCTTAGCAAGTGTTGAGAAATAACCATTGGTAATGTTAGGAATCACAACTCCGACTGTCGTTGTTTTCTTGCTAGCCAAACCACGTGCTACCGCATTTGGACGATAGTCCAAGCGATCAATCACTTCTAGGACTTTTTTTCGAGTGTTCTCTTTAACATTCTTGTTGCCATTAACGACACGGCTAACTGTTGCCATTGAAACTCCTGCTTCACGGGCGACATCATAAATCGTTACTGTATCATCTGTGTTCATTCCGTTTCCTTTCTATAATGAAAATTTCGCTTTCACGCATCTACTTACTCCATTTTATCACTTATTGTAAACACTTTCAAGTATTTTTTAGAGAAACTTTGAAAAAATTTCACAGTTTATTCTCATTTTGAAAAAGCAAGTACGATTTCTTGATTTTTGAGATATTTTGCTGTATGATAAGAAAAAATAAAAGGGGGAGGAAAACATGGCTTTTACAAATACACAGAGACGTTCCGCTAGTTTTGGCGTCGTGACCAGCCTGCCTGACGATGTCATTGACTCTTTATGGTATATTATCGATCATTTCCTGAAAAATGTCTTTGAATTAGAAGAAGAACTTGAGTTTCAACTGCTTAACAATAAGGGGACCATCACCTTCCATTTCTCGAGTCAGCACCTTCCGACTAGCATCGATTTTGACTTCAATCATCCTTTCGATCCGCTTTATCCTCCTAGGGTCCTTGTTTTAGATATGGACGGCAGAGAAACCATCCTCCTTCCAGAAGAAAATGACTTATTTTAAAAACTCTAGCTTCTCGGCGTAAACTGCTGAGGAACTAGAGTTTTCTTTTTCTAATAAATGGAGCGGCTAACTACTAGACCATTGGGTTTTGTATACTCTAAGTCAAGGTAATCCTGATAAGTCCCTGGCACAATGAATCCCTGGGGACTCAATATATCTGTCCCAGCTTTTCCTACGATAGAGTCTGCCAGCAAAACACAATTGGTACTGAGAACAAAGTAGGTCTTAAACTCGGATGAGCTGAATTTATAAAGCATCGCATCCGCTTCCTCTTTCAGTTGGTAGGAGTAGGTATGCTTGACCTCTCCCTCTCTTCTTTTCATCAACTGCGAACTTGGTTCCCAAGGAATTAACAGGTCCTCTATCTCTACTAGACGAGCTTGGATGGCTGCTTTCTGTTGGTCCGTCAAACTCAGACCATAAGCAAATAAGGTCTTCTGACTTTCCCTCTTACAGAGTTCAATGTATTTTTCCCGATTGGCCTTAAATAAAACACCGTCTCCAACCATGCCGAATAAACGCTCCGAGTGGGGATCATACGAACCATAGGAAATAACCTTCCCTTGATAACAAATATCCACATGTCCCATGGCGAGGAAGAAGGAGGTTTCTGATGTATGGACAAAAATTTCCAGATCAACCGTCTGGTCATTTTTTCTTTCTGAATGAACTTCCCCTTCTTGACTTTCATTATTTGACATCCACTCATTCAGTTTGCGCAAGGTACTGATAGGAATCAGAGCTGTCACAAAGATCGGCAAGGTCATTCGCATTCGGCGTTTCAGCTTGGGATTGTTTTCTATCTTTTCAAAAAAGAAACCATCCCGAAGGCTACTAGCCCCTAACATGAGCAAGTAAAACCCAAGCAAGAGCAATTCAAAATTCGCTGCATCGTGAAAAGGAGAGATGCTATAAAGCCCAAATCCTATCATCCATACAGCATCGAAGAGATGATGGAGCCGAGGATGAATAGCATTTTTTCGATAGAGAGACCAAGTCACAAGACTAATGATGCCCGTAAACAGCTGGTAGCTCGCAATGATAAAAACCAGGAGATAGAGGGCAAGGTCTTGCAAGATGATAGAGTCAAACACCAGAGCCGCAACCACCAGCTTGGCCAAGGTTACAAAAATGTTTTCCCGACGTTTTTTATCCTGAAACCAGCGAGTCAACAAGTGCCAAACTGCTGACAAGGAAAAGTAGCCCATCAGCAACTGATACCCCATTCGCGGAATAACTTGTCCAAAACGAATCAAGAGAAGCCCTAAAACAATAGCAAGTAGTCCCTCCCCAGTGCTCTTCCACTTGCTATAGGTCTCAGAAAGCTTAGGCATTTCCTTGCTCCAACTGGTCAACCAAGTATCGAATTGGTTGTTTTAAGATTGGATGGATAAAATGGGGAGCTATTTCCACTAACGGTTCAAGAACAAAGAGGCGCTCTGCTATATAAGGATGAGGCAAGATGAGGTCGTCTGTATAAATGACCTGATCCTCCACAAAAAGCAGGTCCAAATCAATCAAACGCGGTCCCCAATGCACCTCTCGAACCCGTCCCATCTCGGACTCAATTGCTAACAAGGTCTCTAATAAGACTGATGCTGGAAGCCATGTTTCTACTTCAATCACCTGATTGGCAAAGCTATCTTGTTCCACACCACCCCAAGGCTCCGTCGCCAAGACACTGGACTCTTTGAGAATATGGATACCTCGAGTCCGCAGTTTATCAATAGCTTGTTCCAAGTTCGCTTTCTTGTCTCCCATATTACTTCCTAGAGCGATAAAGGCCCGCTGCTTACGACGGTGAATGGTCACCGAGCAGGTATCTAACGGTAAATGCACTGGCGCCCACGGTTTTTTTAGTTCCAACTCAATCTCTTGGACAAGAGGATAGCTCTCAAAGGTACGTTCAACTAGTTTGTAGGCTACCGTCTCAATCAAGTCCTCAGCGCTTTCCTGAAACCAGGTCGTCCACTGCTGACACAATTCTCCGTAATGGACAGAGGCTGTTAAATCCAAGTCTGTCGCCGCCTTGGTCATATCATAGGATAAGCTTGCGGAAATAACAAACTTCTGCCCCAATTCCTTCTCACTAGGAAAGAGACCATGATAGGCAAAAATTTCCAAATCTTTAATCTGCAGTTGATCCATAACTAGTCCTTTCTAGAAAAATCCGCTTAAAGCGGATTCTTTTATACTCAATGAAAATCAAAGTGCAAACTAGGAAGCTAGCCGCAGGCTGTACTTGAGTACGGCAAGGTGAAGCTGACGTGGTTTGAATCTGATTTTCGAAGAGTATTATAGTCCCATTAGACGATAAGCCTGATCTCGGAGGTCCTTATCTGTTTCAAATACGCCACGGGCTACAGTAGTCAAAGTCGCCGTGCCTGGTTTTCTGACACCACGCATGCTCATACACATATGCTCCGCCTCAATGACAACAAAGGCTCCCTTAGCACCCAGATAGTCCATCAAGGCATCAGCAACCTCAATATTCAAACGTTCTTGAATCTGTGGTTTTTTAGAATAAACTTCAACCGTACGGGCAAGCTTGGACAAGCCTGCCACACGGCCATCTGGAATGTAGGCAATGTGGGCTCTCCCATAAAATGGCAAAAAGTGGTGTTCACACATGGTGTGGAAAAAGATATCCTTTTCCACTACCATATTGTCATCAATAATCTCAAAGGATTTTGACAGGTGTTCCTCAGCAGTTTGGCCAAGACCTGAAAAAATCTCTTGGTACATACGGGCTACGCGAGCAGGTGTCTCCTGCAAGCCCTCGCGGTTAGCGTCCTCACCAACAGCCTCGATAATCATTTTTACAGCTGCTTCAATCTTTTGTGTATCCATTCTCTAGTTATTCCTCTCCATTAGGTAGGCTCTCACTTGGCTCAAGAAATACAAGGAACCCGTGACAATCCTAACTGTTTTTTTCTCTTCATCTTCTGTCATTTTCTGATCTAAAAACTCCTGCCAACTTTGATAGTTGAGATTTCTAGACTTTGCTGTCTCTTTCAGTACGTTTTCATCAGTTGCCCGACTATCGTCAAAATGGGTTAAAGTCAATTGACTATCTGGCACCGTTTTTAGCAAGTCCAGCATATCGTCCAGGGCCTTGGTTTTGATGCAGGTAAAAAGGATTTCCTTATGATAATCCGCAAAGCGTCCTTGCAAGGTTGCTAATAAAGCCTTGATAGCATGAGGATTGTGGGCCCCATCCAAAAACAGCAAGGGGTTACTAGACACGACCTCCAAACGCCCTGGCCATCTAGTTTCTTTCAAAGCTTGAGCAACCAAGTCATTACTTGCTAACTCCCGCCCAGTCTCCTGGCAATAAGTGTCTAGGAGGGCAAGCGCCATCCCCGCATTCTCTATCTGGTGCAAACCGAGCAGGCCTGTTTGAAAGCGACCTTGTCTGACAAAACTGGTATAATCAAAGATTTCACCCGCTACCACGCTTTCTTGATGACGAACCTGGTAATCACTTCCATAGGTAAGTCTAGGCGCATTTTTAGCTTCTGCAATATTGTCAATCACAGTCAAAGCTTCTGGAACAATATGACCTGTTACCAAGGGAATACCTTGTTTGATAATACCTGCCTTCTGCTCTGCTATGGCTTCCAAGGTGTCACCAAGTAGGGCCATATGATCCAGTCCAATGGTCGTAATTCCTGTTAAAATTGGCTGGCAAACATTGGTACTATCCAGAAGTCCACCCATGCCGACTTCCATGATAGCCACATCAACTTTTTCAGTGGCAAAATAATCATAGGCTAGGGCAGTGATAATCTCAAACTCGGTCGTTCCTTGTAAAACAGCGCCCTTCTCCCCCTCAAGCAAAGACTGATAGTCCTCCATGAGGGCTTCTAGTCTCGCTTCTGGGATGGATTCCCCATTGATGCTAATCTGATCCGTGTAATGAATGAGATAGGGCGAGCTGAACACCCCAACTCTTAGACCTAGCTTTTCCAGCATCTTTTTCAAAAAAGCAATAGTAGACCCCTTGCCATTGGTCCCTCCAATATGGATAACCTTAAGTTTGAGATGGGGATTGCCTCGCAAAGCTAGGAGTTCTACCATTCGTTCCAAACCGAAATGCGGTTGGTCGGTCCGGTAGTGGGCAATCCACTGATTGTTTTGAATTTCGTTCATCTTACTTATATTGTTTTAAATCTAGATTTTCTGCGTCATCTGCCAAACGAATAGCAGATGCAATTTCAACCGCCATCCTGTGACTGGCTACATCGTGCACGCGCACCACTTCGACACCCTGTCTCGTAGCGATACCGGTTACATGAGCCGAAGCTGTGTCCCGATTGCGGAAACCAAGTTCGGCCTCAGGATTGACTTCGAAGCCATTCTCCTCAAGGATATTAATAACAAATCGCTTGCGCGAAACTCCAAGAAAGATTGGATAGCCTTTCTGATGGAGTTTATCCAAGTCCCGTAAAAGAAGGAGATTTTCTTTCTTGGTCAGACCAAAGCCAATTCCTGGATCCAGCAGGATATTTTCTCTTGCAATCCCAGATTGATCCGCTCTCGCTAGAGCTCGTTCAAAGAAAGCCTTCATCAGGTCTTCGATTGGCATTTTTTCAAAGCCAGCTAACTCTTCTTCTGTAAAAGCTTGTCCAAAACCAAAATGAGGAAATATGAGCGAACTAGGATGCTGAGGACGAGCCATGACTGGATTAAACATGATAACCACTTTTGCTCCAGCCTTCGCAACCACATCCGCCATTTTCTCATCTCCCATGAGACCCGTAATGTCATTTACTAGATTGGCACCAGCAGCCAAGGCGGCCTCTGCCACCTGACTTTTCCAAGTATCGATGGAAATGAGAACATCACTTTCCTCACGGATAGCTTTAATCACTGGAACAACACGCTGAATTTCCTCTTCTATTTCAACATAGCTACTGCCCGGCCGAGTCGATTCTCCACCGATATCTAGCATGCTCGCTCCTTCTGCTATCAATTTACGAGCTTGCTGGAGTGCCTGCTCAAGAGCAAAAAACTGATCACCATCTGAAAAGGAATCTGGCGTCACATTGATAATTCCACAAATGGCTGTTTTTTCGCGGTTGACTTTATTGGACATAACGGTTACTCCCTTAAGGTTCTCTACCATATTATCTCTCTATTTTACCATAAAAAGAAAAAAGATGGACACGTTAGTATTCATCTTTTCCAAGTAGGCCAATGGTTTAGAATGATAGACCTAGATTTCTACTAATCAATACCAATAAGGCCAACAAACAAAATGCAATACCATTGAGAATCATATGAAGCAAAATGGACATCTCCAAACGCTCAGTCTTATAGGCTGTCCAAGTCAAAACCGTTGACATTCCTCCATAAATAATCACAGAAGGTAAATTGGTTGGCATATGGAGCAAGGCAAAGACGATTGCACCAACAACAAAGCCAAGTTTTTCTTTTCCACGGAAGATCTTTTTAGGAATAATTCCGCGACACAAAATTTCTTCACAAATCGGCGCAATCAAGACTAGCAGGAAGAAAGTTGAAATCAAGGAACTATTCTGAACTAAACCATTTAGTATTGATTGGTTATTGGTTGTTGCCTCATTTGTTAGTCGAAGCAGGAGTGAACCCAAGAGATTTGTCGCAAAAATCACTAGATAACTCAGTACCAAGCGAGCCAAGTCTTTTGCCTTAAAAAAGGATAGATTAAAAGTAGCAAGTTGTGTTTTTCGTGCGCCAATAATGAATACAATCAAAACGACTATGGATAGGGCACCAACTAAGAGCCCTGACTGTAAAATCGGAAACTGTTTGTTTGCTAAAAACAAAGCAAGTCCTATGGGAAATTGAGATAGAACAAAAGCCACCAAAAGGATGAGCACCCATTTCCCTCTGTTCAAAACCTCTTGCCAAATCGTCTTATCTTTCATGATGTACCTCCTTATAATTAAAAAGGGAGACTCCCCTTTTTCTATTATACCATTTATAGCGCCATACTGATATAGTTAAGGATAAACAAGGCATCCAAAATCCAAATCATCACGTGCACATCCTTGGCTTGACCTTTGACAACTTTTGTCAAGGTATATGTCAAGAAACCAACAGCAATCCCTTGTGTGATAGAGTAGCTAAATCCCATAAAGATAGATGTGAAGAAGGCAGGAACCGCTTCAGCCATATCATCCCAAGGAATATTTTTCAAGTTAGAAAGCATCATGATTCCGACGATAATCAAAATTGGTGCTGTTGCAGCTGTCGGAACAATCGCTAGAAGTGGGCTAAAGAAGCTAGATAGAGCAAAACAGATCGCAACTACTAAAGCTGTCAAACCAGTACGTCCACCAGCACCGATACCCGCCGCAGACTCAACATAGGTCGTAACGTTTGAAGTACCTGCAATGGCACCTACTGAAGTTGCCACCAAGTCAGAGTAAAGAGCCTTGTCCAATTTAACTGACTCATGGTTTTCCCCACTTGTCGCAACGATACCAACTTTTTCACCAGTACCGATAAGAGTACCGATTGTATCAAAAATATCTGTTAGTGAGAAGGCAAGAATAGCCATCAAAGTTTCTGGTAAACGCGAAGTGTTTGAAATCAAAGATCCTAAACCTTCTGAACCAAGAGCAGCACCAAACAAAGTTCCTAAATCATTAACCGCTGATGAAAGATTATTGCTAGCGAAGTCAATCCCTGATAATTTGACAACACCAACAGCAATGGCAAGGACAGTCGTTGTTAAAATAGAAAGAATGATTCCACCTTTGATGCCTTTAACAACAAAGAAGATGGTAATAGCCAAACCTGCAAGAGCTACCAATACTGCTGGAGTATTGAAGTCTACCAAGCCTGGAACAGCTGCTGAGTTTGCAGTAAGTGCAGCTTGAGCCTTGTCTGCTCCTTCACCTGCTACCGTATAAGTACCTGGATCGATTGAGAATTTCAAGAGACCAGCATTCTTAATTCCAACATAGGCAAGGAAAACACCAATACCAGCCGAAATAGCTGAACGAAGTGTTGTAGGAATGGATTCGATGATCATTTTACGAACATTTGTCAAGGTGATAATCAGTGAAATAATTCCACAAATGAAGACCATACCAAGAGCTTCTTTCCAAGTATAGCCCATCCCAAATACAACTGTAAATGTGAAGAAGGCATTTAGTCCCATACCTGGTGCTTGTGCGTATGGCAAATTAGCATAGAAAGCCATCATCAAAGTACCGACTACAGAACCGATAATCGTTGCCAAGAACACACCTTGAACAGGCATACCCGTTTGGGAAAGCATTTGAGGGTTTACAAAGAGAATATAACTCATTGCAAAGAATGTTGTTAAACCAGCAAGCACCTCTGTACGGACATCTGTCCCGTGCTCTTTTAGTTTAAATAGTTTGTCCATTTTTAATCTCCTTTTGTTTTTTACGAACAATATTAGTATTATATCATTTATCATTCACCTTTTCAATATGTTTGTTTGATTTATTTAACAAATCAAAGCAACTGAGTTTTTGTTCTTGTCTGCTTTTCTTCCTTCTTTTTGATATAATAGAAGACATCTTATCTGGAAACGACTAGGAAGGTTTATATGACTAAAAAAATTATCGCAGTCGATTTGGACGGAACCCTGTTAAATAGTGAAAGCAAGCTCTCCGATTTCACCAAAGAGACGATCAAAAAAATTTCAGAAAAAGGGCACCATGTTATCATCACGACGGGCCGTCCGTATCGTATGGCAAAAGATTTCTATCGTGAGCTAGAATTGCATACTCCCATGATTAACTTTAACGGCTCTCTTACCCATCTACCAGGACAGGCTTGGGCGCATGAAAAGTGCTTGACCTTGGACAAAAAATACCTCCTAGACATGGTCAAGCGCACGGAAGACATCCAGGCTGATTTTATTGCAGGAGAATATCGAAAAAAATTCTATATCACAACTCCGAATGAAGAAATTGCAGACCCTAAACTATTTGGCGTAGAGAACTTCCGGCCGGAAAATCAATTCAAACCCGAACGAGTAACCAAAGATCCCAACTGCATCCTCTTGCAAACAAGGGCTGAAGATAAATACGCTTTAGCGGACGAGATGAATCGTTTTTATCAGCACCAACTAGCTATCAATACCTGGGGCGGGCCCCTCAACATCCTCGAGTGTACTCCCAAGGGTGTAAACAAGGCCTTTGCTCTAGAGTACTTGCTCAATGTGATGAATCGTGATAAAAAAGACTTAATCGCCTTTGGTGATGAGCATAATGACACCGAAATGTTGGCATTTGCAGGCAAGGGATATGCTATGAAAAACGCCAATCCTGCTCTTCTTCCATATGCAGACGAACAACTTCCTCTGACCAACGAAGAAGATGGAGTTGCCCACGCTTTACAAAATTTATTCCTATAAAAGGGAAGATTGCGACCCTGCAATCTTTCCTTTTTGTTTTCATTCTATTTTCATAAAGACAGCTTATTTTTTGTATTTTTATATTAAATTTTCTATTTCCATTTTCATACATCTTTCTAAAAAGTATTGATATGTTAACATTTTTAAAAAGTCATTCTATGAAAATTTTTACACCTTTTTAGAAAAAGTAGTTGATTTTTATATGAAAACGGTTTATACTTAAAGTTAGGCTTAAAGTTTTCTTAAACACACAGTCAAACATTTTATAAGGAGGAATGACAATAATGAGTATCGGAATCATTATTGCGAGCCACGGCGAATTTGCTGCGGGTATTCATCAGTCAGGATCCATGATCTTTGGTGAACAAGAAAAGGTTCAAGTTGTAACCTTTATGCCAAATGAAGGTCCAGATGACCTTTACGCTAAATTCAACAACGCTGTGGCTGCATTTGACGCAGAAGATGAGGTTCTAGTATTGGCTGACCTTTGGAGTGGATCTCCATTCAACCAAGCTAGCCGCGTGATGGGAGAAAATCCAGAACGTAAGTTTGCCATCATCACAGGACTGAACTTGCCGATGTTGATCCAAGCCTACACAGAGCGCTTTATGGACGCGAATGCAGGTGTGGATAAAGTCGCTGCGAATATCATTAAAGAAGCCAAAGATGGCATCAAGGCTCTTCCAGAAGAGCTTAACCCAGTTGAGGAAGTTGCAAGTGCTGCAGCTGCTCCAGTTGCCCAAGCTGCTATTCCAGAAGGAACAGTTATCGGTGATGGTAAACTGAAAATCAACCTTGCTCGTCTAGACACTCGTCTCCTTCACGGTCAGGTTGCCACTGCTTGGACTCCAGATTCAAAAGCGGATCGTATTATCGTTGCTTCAGACAACGTTGCAAACGACGATTTGCGTAAAGAATTGATCAAACAAGCTGCTCCTAACGGAGTAAAAGCCAACGTTGTCCCAATTCAAAAATTGATCGACGTTGCAAAAGACCCACGTTTCGGCGAAACTCATGCCCTTATCTTGTTTGAAACTCCACAAGATGCCCTTCGTGCCATCGAAGGTGGCGTGCCAATCAAGACCCTTAACGTTGGTTCTATGGCTCACTCAACAGGTAAAACAATGATTAACAACGTTTTGTCTATGGACAAAGAAGACGTTGCAACCTTTGAAAAAATGCGTGACCTCGGTGTTGAATTTGACGTACGTAAAGTACCAAACGACACGAAAAAAGATTTGTTTGACTTGATTAAGAAAGCAAACGTCCAATAATTTTAATCTGTTTTATCATTTTTGAAAACAGGATTAAGTACTTTATTAAAACTAAATAGAAAAGGAATAAAACCATGTCAGATATTTCAATCATTTCTGCTATCTTGGTTGTAGTTGTTGCCTTCCTTGCAGGTCTTGAAGGTATCCTCGACCAATTCCAATTCCATCAACCAATCGTCGCATGTACCCTTATCGGACTTGTAACAGGTAACCTCGAAGCAGGTGTTATGCTTGGTGGATCTCTTCAAATGATCGCCCTTGGTTGGGCTAACATCGGAGCTGCCGTAGCTCCTGACGCTGCTCTTGCATCTGTTGCCGCAGCGATCATCTTGATCAAAGGTGGTAACTTTACTACTGAAGGTATCGCCGTCGCAACAGCCACAGCTATCCCTCTTGCTGTAGCTGGACTTTTCTTGACAATGATTGTTCGTACAATCTCAGTTGCCTTGGTTCACTCAGCTGACGCAGCTGCAAAAGAAGGAAACATTGCGGCTGTTGAACGCGCTCACTACTTTGCCCTTGTTCTTCAAGGTCTTCGTATCGCTATCCCTGCAGCCTTCCTTATCGCTATCCCTGCTTCTGCTGTTCAAGACGCTCTTGGCCTAATGCCAGAATGGTTGAATGGTGGTATGGCTGTCGGTGGTGCTATGGTCGTTGCCGTTGGTTACGCTATGGTTATCAACATGATGGCAACTCGTGAAGTATGGCCATTCTTCGCTATCGGTTTTGCTCTTGCAGCAATCTCTCAATTGACTTTGATTGCCCTTGGTGTCATCGGTGTTGCCCTTGCCTTCATCTACCTTAACCTTACAAAACAAGGTGGTAACGGTGGCGGCGGAGCTGCGACTTCTAACGACCCAATCGGTGATATCCTAGAAGACTACTAGAAAGGGGAACAATCATGGCTGAAAAAATTCAATTATCAAAATCAGATCGTCAAAAAGTTTGGTGGCGTTCACAATTCCTTCAAGGTTCTTGGAACTATGAACGTATGCAAAACTTGGGTTGGGCTTACTCTTTGATCCCAGCTATCAAAAAATTGTACACTAAAAAAGAAGACCAAGCGGCTGCTCTTGAGCGTCACCTTGAGTTCTTCAACACTCACCCATACGTCGCGGCTCCAATCATGGGGGTTACTCTTGCACTTGAAGAAGAGCGCGCTAACGGTGTTGAAATCGACGACGCGGCTATCCAAGGGGTTAAAATCGGTATGATGGGACCTCTTGCTGGTATCGGTGACCCAGTATTCTGGTTTACAGTTCGTCCTATCCTTGGAGCCCTTGGTGCATCACTTGCTGCATCTGGTAACATTGTTGGTCCCCTTCTCTTCTTCTTTGGATGGAATGCTATCCGTATGGCCTTCCTATGGTATACACAAGAGTTCGGTTACAAAGCTGGATCTGAAATCACTAAAGACATGTCTGGTGGTATCTTAAAAGACATCACCAAAGGAGCATCTATCCTTGGTATGTTCATCCTTGCCGTTCTTGTACAGCGTTGGGTATCTATCAACTTTACTGTGAACCTTCCAGGTAAACAATTGGCTGAAGGTGCTTATATCAACTTCCCAGAAGGCGCTGTAACAGGTGGAGAATTGAAGGGAATCCTTGGTCAGGCTCTTAGTGGTTTGAGCTTGGATAGCGTTCAACCACAAACACTTCAAGGTCAGTTGAACTCATTGATTCCAGGATTGATGGGACTTCTCCTTACTTTCCTCTGCATGTGGTTGCTTAAGAAAAAAGTATCACCAATCGCAATCATCCTTGCTCTCTTTGCAGTAGGTATTGCAGCTCGTTTCTTCGGTATCATGTAAACCATCGAGAATATAAATAAAAAGAATCAGGTAATAAACCTGATTCTTTTTGTGTATCAACTTTTTCTTCTAGTCAGATAATGCAAGCCTCCAATCACCACTGCTAGGATGGCTACATAGACGACTTGGGTGGTTTCTAAAGGCACATACGCTCCTTGCAGGATAAAGGTATTGACAAGCACTCCAACAAGGGCTGCAAGGCTCAAAAGTATGAGCAAGACTAGTTTGTATCGATTAAATGGCAGGCTGACCTTGGCAACCAGACACAGACCATTGAACAAAGCAAGGAGGAAGCAAATAAATTTGACCTGACCATGGACAGTGATAAAGAAGTTCGTCAAGAGTACACTAGCGACTAGAATGCCACCCCCAATCGCAGCATTGGTCAAAATATCTCGCATAAAATGTGTGCTGACCTTTTCTTTATTGGACTCAAAAGTTAGGAAGAAAGATGGAATCCCAATCGTAATGGCTGAAATGATTGTAAACTGAATGGGGATAAAGGCAAATTCCAAACCAAATACCACACTCAAAATGGCAAACACGATGGAGAAGAAGGTCTTTGTCAGAAAGAGAGAGGCTACCTTTTGGATGTTATTGATGACCCGGCGACCTTCCATCAAGATATCATAAAATACTGCAAAGTCATCTGTCAGAAAAACAATATTGGATACACTTTTGGCTGCACTCGTAGCACCATTCATAGCAAAGCTGATATCTGCTTTCTTGAGAGCCAGAACATCATTGACCCCGTCACCACTCATGGCAACTGTTTTACCAGCATTTTGCAAAACGGTCACCATCTTTTCTTTCTGTTCAGGTGTCACCCGACCAAAGATATCATGTTCCAAGACCACTCTTTCAAAATCTTGTTCACTCACCTTAGTCATATCAATCGCACGGGCTTCTTCCTTAAAACCTGCCTTACGAGCCACCCCATATACAGCCACATGATTATCACCACTGATAATCTTCACTTCAACACCTTGAGATTCGAAATAGTCAAAGGTTTCCTTGGTATTGTCCTTAACTTCATCTGACAGGACGATGTGCCCCAGTAGTTCCATATTGGCTGGACTCGTGATCTGGTCCTTGCTATGAGCGAGTGTCAAGATTCGAAAACCTTGCTGTTTCAGATGTTCATAGTAGGCATCCATCGGCTGGGTAAAGCCTAGAAATTCATAGGCTCCGAAGAAATAGGTTCCACCCTCTTTTACTTGAACAAAGGAATACTTGTTTTTGCTTGAAAAGGCACCGACTTCTTGAACTTCCCACTTTTTCTCACAGGTTAAGTAAGTCTTCAGAGCGCGCGAAGTTGCATTTTCATCCTCGAAATAGGCCAGATAAGAAGACAGTTTCTCTGCCAGCTTCGCATCTATTTCTTGGACCTTCATATTCCCCGTTGTGATGGTACCTGTCTTATCAAAACAAAGAACATCTACTCGCGCCAAGGTCTCTACACAGTATAGCTCCTGCACTAGAACCTTCTTTTTAGCTAGCTTCATGGCCGCTACCGCAAGGGATACACTGACCAGGAGAATCAAGCCCTCTGGAATCATGCCGACCAAGGCACCTGAACTTCCTAAAACAATCTCAACATAAGACCATCCTAGACTAAAACCTCTGACATAGAGCAGAATGGCAACTGGTACCAGCAAGATAGAGACGATTTTTAAAATCTTATCCATGTAATCGCGCAGTTGAGATGGGTATTTTTTGAATTCTTTGCTGGATTTTGCGAGTTTGTTGATATAACTATCCTGCCCCACAGCCGTCGCTGTGACCAGACACGTGCCACTGACGACATTGCTTCCGCTCATCAGCTTGTCACCAACCGTTTTAAAGATCGAATCACTCTCACCCGTCAGCAAAGACTCATCCACTTCAATATTTCCTTCAAGAACTTCTGCATCTACAGGCACCTGATCCCCCAGATTGAGATGCAGATACTCATCCAGAACGATGTCCTCTGGATCAATCTCGATCGTTTGACCATCTCGATTGACTTTGTACTTACTTTTACCAAGCAAACTTAGCTTTTCCAAGGCATTTTTTGAACGCACTTCTTGGAAAATCCCAATAGCTGTATTGATAGCAATCACACCTAAAAAGAGCATATTTTCAAATCGCAAGGTTGTGGCTACCAGAACTGCCAGAGCCAAGTTCATGGCATTAAAGAAGGTAAAGATATTTGAAACGACAATTTCCTTGGTTGTTTTGTAAGGTTTAATGTCGCTGATGTTTCGTTGACAATCTTTGATGTCTTGGCTGCTTAAATACTTCATTTCTACTCCGATATCCTTTTGTACTACTATAGTAACACATATCCTTTTCTCTGTCATTTAAAGACTCAAAATATGAGGAAGTCCATTGGCAAGCATCATCTATCGCTACTTTAAGAAGGACTTGAAAAAGAAGCTAGGATTTCCCTAGCCTCTTTTCTCTATGCTTTATTCTGCCAAGGCTCCCATTGGATCCCATGGTGCAAGTACGATTGGTTCTGCTTCATAGGCAGCTCGTTCTTCTGCTGTCAGCAATTCCTTACGGACAACGATTTGGTAAGTGTATTCGTCCATCCAAGCATCTGAGGCAACAAAGTACCCATCTGTACCAACCTTATCTCCCCAAGAGTTTTCAACCTTCCACTTGGTTGACTTGCCATTTTCGTCCAAGTCCACACCTGTCAAGACCATGGCGTGAGTCATCAAGCTTTCGCTGTAGTCCAAACGTCCAGCCTTGTCTTGAGTGAGTTGAATATCCATACTTGATTCAAAGTCATAAACATCTGTCGCAAGGATTCCAGCTTTGCGGTTGCTAAGCTGGCCGACATCTGAACCAAACCAAACAGTCTCACCTGTTTGCATTTGGGCAATCGCCAATTCTTTCAAGCGCTCCATAGGAACGTTGATGTAGCGAACTGCACGGCTACCAACCACATTTCCCAACATCTCAACTGTGTAAGATTTGCCGTAAGGCTTGTCAGCAGTTGGAGCATTGATAACAGAAACATAGTCTTCTAGAGGAAGATTGACATATTTCTTGTAAAATTCCTGTGGTGTGATTCCTTTTTCACTTTGGTAGTTATCATCCTTATCGCGATAAGCAAAGTCAAATTTACGTGGTGGAAGCCCTAGTGACATAGCAAGGAAGTTAAAGATTTCTTGCAAGAGGTCTTCTTTCTTAGCTTGAACAGTCGCTTGGTCTGCACCAGAAGCAAGCAAGTCACGCAAGATTTGGGCATCTTGGCGGAGCAATTTGTTAAGAATTGCATTAAGCTCACGGCTGCTGCTAGAAGAAACTGACTCAGGATAAACAGACTTGGGAACGACACCATATTTCACAAAGAGGGCAACGACCATATCCCATTGACCACCATCTTGTTGAGGTGTTTGGAGTAGGAAGCTAACCTTGCGGCTCGTCAAGTCTTGGTCTGCAGTCGCAATCACTTGCTCCAAGAACCAGTTGGATTTCTCGTACTTGTCCCAGAAGAAAGTGTGGGCTTGTGACAACTCAAAGTTTTCCAGTTTGTATTGAGAGATGAGTTTGTGGCGGAAGGTGTTGAGAGCTGCAAACATCCAGCAACGACCAGAGGCTTTCTGGTTAGTAACCTTGTCCTTGGTCAAATCCAATGAGAAAACAGGTGTATTGTCTACATGGCTTTGGCGACGTTCTAGGGCTGCAAAAATTCCGTTATGGCTGGCAGCATTTTCGATCGCTTGGTATTTGACATTTGCTTCATAGTTGGCAAAAAGTTTATCTGTAAATGATTCTTGAATCGCGTTCATAGATTCCTCCTTTTATTCTACTGTCTATTATAACTCTTTTCACAAATGAAGCAACCGAAAAACTTAAAAAGGCAAGGACATTCTCCTCACCTTTTCTAACATAATCCAAACTAAGCAATACTAGCAAGGAGCTCCTCTAACTCCTCCTTGGTCAGGCGACGCCATTCTCCTCGTTCTAAGTTCTCATCCAAGGCTAACGTTCCCATCGTCAAACGTTGCAGGTCCACCACTTCCTTGCCACAGTAGGCCACCATACGCTTGACTTGATGGAACTTCCCTTCAGCAATGGTCGCGCGAACCAGACTTTGATTCTTTTCTGAATCAATAGATACAAGCTCCAGTTTAGCAGGTTGGCAGGTAAAGTCCTTGAGCGGAATTCCCTTGGCAAATGTTTCCACATCTTCTTGAGTCATAATTCCCTCGACTTGTGCCAGATAGGTCTTGTTCACATGACGTTTTGGTGAAAGCAAAGCATGGGCAAGCTGGCCATCATTAGTCAAGAGCAAAAGGCCATGCGTGTCGATATCCAGTCGCCCTACTGGGAAAACTTCCTTGGTCCGCGCCAAGTCATCCAGCAAGTCTAGAACCGTTCTGTGCTTGGGATCCTCAGTCGCTGAAATAACTCCTTGGGGCTTGTTCATCATGTAGTAGACAAACTCTTCATACTCCAACACTTGCCCATCAAAGCGAATCTCATCTCTTTCTTCATCAATTTGCAATTTAGCTGACTTTTCTTTTTTACCATTTACCGTCACCCGCCCAGCCTTCAGAAGATTTTTGACCTCCGTCCGACTCCCTACAGCGCAGGCAACTAAAAATTTATCTAATCTCATAGAACTATTATATCATACTTAAAAGGAGGCTGGTACAATGACCAACCTCCTTTTCGTTTCATACTCTTCAAAAATCTCTTCAAACCGCGTCAACTTCCATCTGCAGCCTCAAAACAGTGTTTTGAGCTGACTTCGTCAGTTCTATCTATAACCGCAAAGCAGTGCTTTGAGCAGCCTGCGGCTAGTTTCCTAGTTTGCTCTTTGATTTTCATTGAGTATCAGATTTAAGAAATTAGCTTCCTCGTCTCCAGAAAATAGCTAATACAATCATAGCACCGAGAACCGCTGGAATAATGGCTGTACCGTTTAGACTTGGCCCCCAAGAACCAAAGAGTAATTGTCCTAAAAAGGCACCAATCCAACCGAGGAACATCTTCCCAAAGCATCCCATACGTTCTCCACGATTTGTGATAGCTCCAGCTAATAGTCCGATTAAAAGACCGACAAACATGCTTCCAATCATAGCTTCTCCTTAATTTGCCCAATCTCCATTACGGAAGAGTGGTACGCGTGTTCCATCCTCACGGATACCATCGATATCCATTTGATTCGAACCAATCATAAAATCCACGTGAACATCTGAACGGTTCAGTCCTGCAGCTTCAAGCTCTTCTTCGCTCATCTCTGCCCCACCAACGACGCTGGTCGCATAGGCCGCACCGATAGCCAAGTGGTTTGAAGCATTCTCATCGAAAAGCGTGTTAAAGAAGGTAATGCCTGACTGAGAAATTGGGCTTGGATCTGGTACCAAGGCACATTCACCCAAGGCACGCGCACCCGCATTTTCAAAGACAAGGTCCTTCATGACCTGATCACCCTTTTCAGCAGTAATGTCTACGATTTGACCATCCTTGAAGGTTACTTTAATGCCTTCGATGATATTTCCGTTGTAGCTAAGTGGTTTTGTAGAGGTTACATAGCCATCTGCACGACGGAAGTCAGGCGCTGTAAAGACTTCTTCTGTTGGCATATTTGGCAAGAATCCTTCGCCCTGTGCATTGATAGCACCAGCTGATTCCCAAACGTGGTTCTTTGGCAAGCCAAGTATCAAATCTGTCCCTGGAGCTGTGTAGTGAAGGGCTGAAAATTGTTCTTTATTAAGCATTTCCGCCTTGCTCTTAAGGATTGCTGCATGTTCTTCCCAAGCCTTAACTGGATCTTCTTCGTAGACACGGCAAGTTTTGAAGATTTGGTCCCAAAGGAGATCCACTGCTTCTTCATCGCTTGCAGCATTTGGAAAGACTTTCTTAGCCCACTCAAGTCCAGCAGCGGCTGCTACAGTCCAGCTAACCTTGTTGGACTGCGTTGCGATACGCATTGGCTTCATCGCAAGTCCCATAGCTTTTGCAGAAGCTGAAAGCTTGTCAGCGTCCACACCGTTCAAGGCCCCTGGATCAGAAGAACGAACACCGAGACGACTTGCTTTATTTTCAAGAAGGTAATTCATCTCAGCAATCTTGTATTCTGGCACATTATCCAGACGCTCCATCGGAGCATGGAGGAATTTCTCACGGTTGATGACATCATCTGTCCACTGAACGATAACCTCATGCGCACCCAAAGCATAAGCTTCCTTAACGATCAAATGTGCCAACTCACGTTGCTCCACATCGATAGAGAGAGTCAAGGTGTGACCAGGTTGCACATTAATTCCGTTCGCAACCAACAATTTCGCATATTTTTCTAGATTTTCTTTAAAATTTGGTAAAACCATTTTGTTTTTCCTTTTCTTTTGTTATTTTTCCTTCAAAGCAGAAAATAATCCTGCTAAAGCAATGGCACCAGACAAGAGCGATGTCGATAGGATAATTGTTTCATCTGCCAGCTCTAGCTGATAATCAAAAACCTTTTCAGCTGGTTTATCTTCCGCAAAAATTCTTAGTTTCATGAAATATCCTCCGTTACTAGTATATCACATATGATATAAATTTAAAAACAAGCTTTATTAGGCTTGTTTTTAATTAACTAAAACAAAAGTCGTGTACATATCTTTCCACTTCTTTTTCCATAGATTGAATCTCACGAACACTCCATTTATCATTTTTTACTGTTACGTCTGCCATCATCTGTAATTTTAAACTCTGGCGATTGAAAATTCCTTCCCACTGTTTATACTTTGCACTTGGAACTAAATTTCCAAACTTCGAATTTTGACTATCTGTAATGATACAAAGATTTCCAAAAGAGTGCAAAAATTTATCATCAATCTTTTCAACTCTTTCATCACTATTTGGATGTTGTGGAAACCAATGTTCTACGGAGCGACGATAAGCAAATTTAAAATCTTTAAACTCAATATCGTAATCTTTCTTCAATTCTTCACGATTTTTCCATAAAACATAATCTACAAAGTTAAAAGCATAAACAGGAATTGCCCCATATTTTTTGATACTTTTATCTTCGGTAAACAATCTTTCCTCAGCATATCTCACTGCCATTTTTTCAAGAGAATCCTTAAACTGACTAGCAAATTCTGTTTGATTTAACTCTTCAATATGGTTAAAGAGGAATTGCAAGATTTCATATAACCAACGACTATCACGATTAGCAGTAAAGGTCACAGCAAACATGGATTGGAGAAGAATGATGTTTTTGTTTAAATTATTTTGAAAACTAATTCGAACATATTTCCATCCTCCATTTTCATTTCGTTTATATGTCTCATACTGAGCGCGCTTGATTTGCCATTCAGTTTCATTTTCTAATTGGACATTTTTTACGATAAGCGTATCAAATATATGCTTCATAGTCAGAAGTAGTTGCCCAAATTGTTGGACCCATTCTCTATCTCGTCGTTCAATTTCAAAAATTTTCAATAATTTTTTATCATCAAATGTAGTTTCGTCATTTCCTTCCATGATGAAAAAAACTTGAAGTAAAAATGTTGGAAAATCAATTACAGTCGTGCAATTTGAAATATCTGCTCCATTATTTACTAAGCTACTACTTTCATATTTTGTCTGAGTAATTGCATCTAGTAAACTTCGTTGCTCAATTTTTTTTACTCTTATTTTCTCAAATACACTTTCCAATTTGAAGTTAGTAAATTCTTTACCAAAAATTTTCTCCCCCTCTTCATCAGTATTGTTTGGTCTACTTCGGATTTGAAAAGTTTTTATTACCGGCTTATCAAACTCTGCACAGGCATCCCAAATCCTTGCAAATTTTTGTGCCATTTCTTGATCTGCACCAAACTTGGCCATCATTTGCGCCTTAAGAATCTCATGAGCCTCTAGTTGTTCTCCACGAGAGTTGAAACGTTCGAAATAAAGATTTAAGTCTAAATCTTCAGGAAGTATACTCCGAAAAATAATAACTTTATCAAAAAGATAATCAACGAAAGATTGAGGATTAAGGTGGCGCTCCTCTAGCACTTTTTTCAATGCGTCTTTAGCATGTCCGTAACCTCTAGTTAATTCATTTTCATCGTCCTCAGAGATTTTTTGCTTAGTAAATAGTTTTTGAATGTTCTCATTTGATTTCTTCCTAGCTGGGAAGGTAAGGTTGATAGCTTTCAATCTATCAAAACCAAACTCATACTTCAAAGCTAAGGCAATCAAATTAAGGGCTGTTGTCCGTTGTTGCCCATCTATGATTTTGAAATTGTTATTCTCTTTATTAACGACTAATGTTCCAATATAATAATTATCCCTATTTTCTTGAAAAGCATCTGCTACATCGTTCAATAACTGCTCAATTTCATCATAAGTCCAGGCAAAATTTCTCTGATAAAGAGGAATGGCATAGGTATCTTCATTTAACAAACGATTAACTGATAAGCTTATATGTGTTTCTACCATTTATCTTTTTCCACTTCTATAATCTTGTCCACAGTATAATTTTCAAATAACTCTCTATCTATCTTGATCATGAAATCATTTGGAGTGACAGCATGAGATAAAAGTTGAAATAGCTTTTGAACCTCTTTTTGTCTAAACCTTCCACCAGCAACATAGTTTCCAACAGTTGCATCATATATGGCTTTAGACTTAACTCGAGGGTAATAAGACCAAATAAACAAGGTCTCTACTATCTCTTTTGATAGCTCATCTTTCCCAAATCTATCTGCGAAAAGCGAGCAAATATTTAGGAATATATTGTGACACTTGAGATAGCGACCCTTTGAGCTATTGTAAATGTTTATCATACCTTCTGGGTAAGCTAAATTTTGTTCTTCTTCCTCTAACTCATTAGAGACTCCAAACTTTTTATTTAAAAAATTTTTATGAACTTTAATAGTTTCATGAGAAGATTCAATATACTCAAAAAATTTACTTCCATCAATTATTGGCATAGTAATTGACATAGGGAGTTTTTCAATATGACGATACAATTCTAGGTATGGAAAGTTCTGATTCAAATCAACGCCTTTAAAGTCGTCAATAAAATCCTCTGTAAAACGGAGATAAGAGCCATAACGCTTGTTTGTTAATCCTGTCTCTCCTCGCGACCAACGTCTCATACGAAAAAGATGTTTATCAAACAACTCTTTGAGACTTAACTCTTTATCCTCTACAAATTGCTCCCACTTTTCAACAATCCTTTCATCTTCGGAATCTTGCTTGCGAAGATGATAGGCCTTGAGCAAATCATGAGGTTCTAAAGATTTTCCACGATTATTCTGAGAATCAAATAACTGAAAGGCCTCTGATAATCGTTCCTGTGGCATAGTAATCACGGAGACAGAACAGTTTCCCAATAAAAAGTTGCAAATATCTTTTGCCTGGTTTTCGCCAACCAATTGAATCAAATTTTCCCACTCATTATAATTTTCACTCGCATGATAGCAAGATATCTCTCCAAATTCAGCACTCAACAGTTGATTAGCACCCTTATAATTCTCTAAATCATCTAATAAATGAAGAAACAAGGAAATTGAAATTAGCCGTTGCTGTCCATCGACAATATCTAAGTGTCCATCATTCTCATGCAAGATAACGGAGCCAATCTGATATTCCTTTTTCCCCATAGCATCTCGTAAATCATAAAAAAGATTACGGATATGCTTTCTGTTCCACTTATAAGGTCTTTGATAAGAAGGAATCCGCAAATCCTCTTCTTTCAATAGTTCTTCAACCTTTTTAGAAGTAAATTGAATACTCATTTTATCCTCATCTATATTTATCTATCATTTCTTGAACAGTTTGCTTCATATCTTCTACTAAAATCCGAGGAGACAAAACAGTAACTGCTTCCCCTTGTCCCAGTAACCAGCGTTTAAGACCCGGTGTATACTGACTTTTAAACTTAAAATGAGTCCAGGCACCATTTTTCCCAACTATTTTTGCATTTGGAAATTGATCCATCACAATAGTAGGATCATACAAATACCCAATCTCAATACTGATTTTCTTCCCGATAAAAGCATCAACTCTCTCATTACGAATATCACCATCTCTAAATTTATCTCGATAAGAAATAGAGGGTTTCTCTATACCACTAAGAGACCATGATTGGATACGGTCTACTCTTAAAGTAATATAAGTAGCGTGTTTTAACTGATAAACAACCAGATAAAAATAATGACTATCATAGTAAAGAGATACAGGCAAAACCGTCTGCTTCTTAGAAGACTCCGAATAAGGTTTTTGATAGATAATGTCTAAGACCTGTTCACGTAGAATAGACTCCGATAAATTCCAAATTTTCTCTATTCTATCTTGCTGATCCGTTAAGGGAGCATAATTAAGCTTTTCACTACCAATGATTTGCTCAATTTCTTTCTGGTCATCACGAGGAATTAAAATCAGTAAATTTTTTAGTAAGCTATCAATTTCTGGCCGATTCAATGCTCGATTTTCCAATAAAATCTTTGAAATAACAAGTATATCCTTTTTATTAAAAACTGACTTACTTGATAGGCTATACTTATTCGTTTTACGACTATAAAGCAGGTCTCCATTAAAATCGGGATGACTGGATAAAATATCACGAAGGAGCGAAAAATCTCTCTGTATCGTCTTTTCACTAACCTCAAATTCCTGGGCTAATTGCTTTTTTCCTAACGGAGTCCCAAACTGTAAGCGTAAAAAGATTGTTAGTAATCTCTCTTGATCATTCATCTAATGTCCTTTTTGTTAATCTTCAAGCGATGTTAGACAAGCTGTCATTCCCCACTTAAAACGCACAATCAAATGAAAATTTAGATTTTCCAATTGATCTGGTTCAGAGTCACCAGAGAAAACCATTTGTTTATTCATATCATGTTGAGAATTAAAAAGATTAAAAAATTTTTCTTGAATCATATCATCCTTTTCTCCCAATATCTGAATATCATCTACTATTAGGAGATCAAACTTCTCACTTCTAACTTTTTGTATTTCTAGCTCATTTTCTAACAAATCTTTAGCAGAAATATATTTTACTCGCTTTTCTGGATTGTTCTCAAGAACCTTATTTCCAATTGCTTGCAGGAGATGTGTTTTTCCTGAACCTGATTGCCCATAAATATAAAGGGGATTGTATTTTAATCCTAAGTTCTTTACTACTTCTAAAGCTTCTTTTTTTGCTAAAGCATTACCGTCTTTTTCTATAAAATTTTCAAATTGATATTTGTTATCTAATCCTGTATTGTTCATCATTTAAACCTCTTTCTTTGTTATGCTATAAGTATAACAAAACAGATGGACAATTTTTGTCCGTCTGTTAATTTTTTTTAAAATAAATCATCAAACAAACTCAACTGGTTATCCTCTGGCATATTACCAAGAATCCCCATTTCATCCATCTTTTCAACCAAGGTTGATGAAAGTCCACCACGCTTGCGCAGTTCTGTCTTAGAGAGGAACTCACCCTCTTCACGCGCACGCACCAACTGCTTAGCAACGTTCTCTCCCAGACCATCCATTGCTACAAATGGTGGGATGAGGGTATCTCCATCAATGATGAATTCAGTCGCATCACTACGATAGAGGTCCAACTTGCCAAACTTAAAGCCACGTTCCCACATTTCATTGACAATCTCAAGAGTTGTATAGAGGTCAATTTCCACATTAGAGGCTTCATTATTCTTCCGTTTTTCAGCGATTTCTTCCATTCTGCGCTTGATAGCATCCAAGCCCGCACCCATGGTCTTGATATCAAAAGCCTTGGCACGGATAGAGAAGTAAGCACAGTAATAATAAATCGGATGGTGAACCTTGAAGTAGGCTACACGCAAGGCCATCATAACGTAGGCTGCCGCATGGGCCTTAGGGAACATATACTTGATTTTTCCACAGGATTCGATATACCACTCTGGTACCTTATTAGCCTTCATAGCCTCGATGTAGCCATTTCGCTCCTCTTCGGAAATCTTCAGCCACAAACCTTTACGCACCCGTTCCATGATGGTAAAGGCCATCTTAGGTTCGAGACCCGCATGCATGAGGTAAACCATGATGTCGTCCCGACAACCGATAACGGTTGATAGGTCCGCAATCCCTTGCTTGATCAAATCCTGGGCATTTCCCAACCACACATCGGTACCGTGGGATAGACCTGAGAGCTGAAGCAACTCTGCAAAAGTCGTCGGATGCGTCTCGTCTACCATCCCACGTACAAAGTTGGTTCCAAATTCTGGAATCCCCAGCATACCCGTCGGCGTTCCGATCTGTTCAGGAGTCACCCCAAGCACATCCGTCCCAGAAAAGAGGGCCATGACACCTTCATCATCCATAGGGATTTCATTAGGATCAATCCCAGACAAATCCTGCAATTTCCGAATCATAGTCGGATCATCATGCCCCAGTACATCAAGCTTGAGGACGTTCTCATCGATATCATGGAAGTTAAAGTGAGTTGTCTGCCATTCAGCCGTCACGTCATCTGCTGGATACTGGACAGGCGTAAAATCGTAGACGTCCATGTAGTTCGGAATAACAACGATTCCCCCCGGGTGTTGTCCTGTCGTCCGCTTAACACCAGCAGCACCTTGAGCGAGGCGTTCCACCTCTGCATCACGATAAAACTTGCCATAGTCTCTCTCGTAGCCCTTGACAAAGCCATAGGCAGTCTTGGCAGCCACCGTACCAACCGTTCCTGCACGAAAGGCATATTCCTCACCAAAGATATCACGTACATCCAAGTGAGCACTAGGCTGGTCTTCTCCCGAGAAGTTCAAGTCAATATCGGGAACCTTGTCTCCATCAAAACCAAGGAAGGTCTCAAACGGAATATCCTGTCCATTTTTGCTAAGTTTATGACCACAGTTTGGACAGTCCTTATTAGGCATATCAAACCCTGAACCGTAAGAACCATCCGTGATAAATTCGCTGTACTGACACTGACCACAGACGTAGTGTGGAGAGAGAGGATTAACCTCCGTAATCCCAATCATAGTCGCAACAAAACTGGACCCAACAGACCCACGAGAACCAACCAAGTAGCCCCGTTCATTGGAACGTTGCACCAGCATCTGCGATGCCAGATAAATCACGGCAAATCCATTCCCCAGAATGGAAGTTAATTCTTTTTCAATCCGTAAATCAACGATATCTGGCAGCGGATTTCCATAAATCTCAAAAGCTTTCTTGTAGGTCAGCTCGGCGACCGTTTCTTCCGCCTTGTCAATGAAAGGTGTGTACAAGTCACCCTTAACAACCTCAACAGGTTCAAAGATATCTGCTAAGGCATTGGTATTTTCAATAACCAATTTGCGTGCCAGTTCCTCTCCCAAGAAAGCAAACTCATCCAACATCTCATTAGTCGTTCTAAAATGAGCCTTCGGTAGCGGTGCTGGTTGGGCATGTTCACCATGACCGATGGTTCGGTTAATCATAGCCCCTTGGCCCAAACTACGGACAATAATTTCACGGTAAATCTCTTCTTCCGGTTCGATATAGTGGACATTTCCCGTAGCTAGAACAGGCTTGCCAAGACGGTCCCCAACCTCTATCAAACTCTTGATAATAGTCTGGAGTTCCTCCATATCCTTGACCTGCTCTTTAGCAATCAAGGGAGCATAGATAGCCGGTGGCATGACCTCGATAAAGTCATAATACTTAGCCACCTCAACCGCCGCATCCACACCTTGGGAAACGACCGCATCAAAAACTTCACCCTCAGAGCAAGCTGACCCTAAAATCAATCCTTCTCGATGGGCATCTAGAACTGTTCTCGGTATCCGTGGTACTCCTTCAAAGTACTTGGTATTGGACAAAGAAACCAGCTTAAAGATGTTTTTTAGACCTACTTGATTCTTGACATAGATGGTCGCATGCTTGATCCGAGCTTTTTTATAAGAATCTGGACTGATTAGATCAATGTTTAGTCTAGCTAGATCGGTCACACCATGTTTTTCTGCTACCTCTTTGATAAAGATGAAAAGCAGACGACCAGTCGCTTCCGCATCGTAGTTGGCCATGTGGTGATGTTCAAGTGCTACACCAAAACGCTTAGTCAAAGGTCCCAAACCATGACGTTTATACTCAGGATAGAGATTTCTAGCAAACTCCAGCGTATCGATAACTGGCTGGCTAATCTTAGGCAGACCATGACGCTCATAGTTGGCATTCATAAAGCCAACGTCAAAGGTGGCATTGTGAGCAACTAAGACTGTATCCTTGCAAAATTCTTGGAATTCTTGCAAAACTTGTTCCAGTGGTTTAGCATTTTTGACATGATCATCTGTAATACCAGTCAACTCAGTAGTAAAGGCTGACAAGGGATGCCCAGGATTGATAAATTCATCAAATTCGGCAATAACATTTCCCTTGTACATCTTAGAGGCCGCAACCTGAATCAAATCATTATAGATGGCTGAAAGCCCCGTCGTTTCCACGTCAAAAACCACATAGGTCGCTTCTGACAAGTCCATCTCCACTTCGTTATAGACGATAGGGACACGGTCTTCCACAATATTGGCTTCCATTCCATAGATTAGCTGAATTCCAGCTTTCTTGGCTGCCTTATAGCCATGTGGGAAGGACTGAACATTCCCATGGTCTGTGATGGCAACCGCCTTGTGTCCCCACTTAGCAGCTGTCGCAACGATTTCTTCAACCTCTGGTAAAGCATCCATGGTAGACATATTGGTATGAGCATGAAACTCAACCCGACGCTCACCTTCTGGCATCAAATCCTTCCGCTCACAGTGAACAACTTCCTGCACATCCTGGACGTTCATGGTCAAATCTCGTGTGAAATTATTCATCTCCACATTTCCACGAACTCGGAGCCAAGAATTCTTCTTAATGATGTCAAACTTCTGAGCTTCTTCTTCATTCTTAACCCATTTTTGCATTGAAAAACTTGAAGTGTAGTCTGTCATTTTAAAGTTGATCAAAACGCGACCAGTTCTGGTCACCTTATGCTCCACATCAAAAACGACCCCTTCAAAGACCAAACGATTCTCCTCAGTCGTCACATCGATCATCTGGGTAACTTCTGCCTTATCTAGTTTTGGCTTGGCTGCAGCCTTTTTAGCCTGAAAATCAAAGACTGGCTTCTCTTCTACTGGAGGAGGGACCATTTGTTCCAGTTGCTCCATAGCCCGCAATGCTTCTTCGTTGGCAGCCTGAACAATCTGTTCATTCTCTGTATGGAAGGCTTCCTCCTGCTCTTGTGTAAGAGCATCATTCTTTTCTATTTGGCATACAAGAGCTGGAAAACCAAACTTTTCGAGTTGCTTTGCCAAATTAGGAAGATGATTCTTCTTAAAGTGTTCCTTATCAATCGCCTCTGAACCTTCAATAATGAGTTGATTTCCCTCCGCACGAACGTTTAAATTCTGGTAAAGAGATTTAAACCCCTGACTTGCACATGGACCTTCAGAAAAAGCCTCTCTATAGTAGGCCTGCAAGAGTTCATTAGAGAATTCTTGAGAAAGAGCCTTGATTTCGAAAACAGCTCGGTTCCCTGTCTTAGAAAATTCTTCACTAAGCCCTTTCTTTAACTCCAAAAAGATTTCAATCGGTAAAATATTAGAAAATACAAAATGAAATTCCCAAATCTTACTAATTTTATGAACCACAACACGCTCAATTCTTGCATCAACAAGAGCAGTATCCTGTCTCAATTGATCCGAGATTCCTAGTTGATTCATCAAAATTTCAAACTTACTTGACATTCATTTTCCTCACATTATTCTCTTACTATTTTACCATAATTAAAGAAAATATATAGTCACTACCATTCCTTAAGCACTGCTAGTTTACACAAATTTATTCCGTAAACAAAAAAGAAGACTCTCAGAATCTCCTAAGTAAATAAAAAAAGATACCCAAAAGTATCCTCGTAATCGATCGGGAAGACAGGATTCGAACCTGCGACACCTTGGTCCCAAACCAAGTACTCTACCAAGCTGAGCTACTTCCCGCGTTAAATAAAAAAATGCACCCTAGAGGAGTCGAACCTCTAACCGCCTGATTCGTAGTCAGGTACTCTATCCAGTTGAGCTAAGGGTGCTCATCATTATATGCCGAGGACCGGAATCGAACCGGTACGATCGTTACCAATCGCAGGATTTTAAGTCCTGTGCGTCTGCCAGTTCCGCCACCCCGGCCTCTCTAAGCGAACGACGGGATTCGAACCCGCGACCCCCACCTTGGCAAGGTGGTGTTCTACCACTGAACTACGTTCGCATCGACCTCTTATTCTATATAAAAAAATGCCGGCTACATGACTTGAACACGCGACCCTCTGATTACAAATCAGATGCTCTACCAACTGAGCTAAGCCGGCTACTTTCTATTATGCGGGTTAAGGGACTTGAACCCCCACGCCGTTAAGCGCCAGATCCTAAATCTGGTGCGTCTGCCAATTCCGCCAAACCCGCAAATATGACCCGTACTGGGCTCGAACCAGTGACCCATTGATTAAAAGTCAATTGCTCTACCAACTGAGCTAACGAGTCTAAAATAACTGCCGTTATCTTAAACGGTCCCGACGGGAATCGAACCCGCGATCTTCGCCGTGACAGGGCGACGTGATAACCGCTACACTACGGGACCTATGGGAGTTAACGGGATCGAACCGCTGACCCTCTGCTTGTAAGGCAGATGCTCTCCCAGCTGAGCTAAACTCCCTCGAGCTAAGCGACTTCCATATCTCACAGGGGCAACCCCCAACTACTTCCGGCGTTCTAGGGCTTAACTGCTGTGTTCGGCATGGGTACAGGTGTATCTCCTAGGCTATCGTCACTTAACTCTGAGTAATACCTACTCAAAATTGAATATCTATCAAATCTCAAGAAAACCTTACACTTCGTATTCTCAGTTACTTTGGATAAGTCCTCGAGCTATTAGTATTAGTCCGCTACATGTGTCGCCACACTTCCACTTCTAACCTATCTACCTGATCATCTCTCAGGGCTCTTACTGATATAAAATCATGGGAAATCTCATCTTGAGGTGGGTTTCACACTTAGATGCTTTCAGCGTTTATCCCTTCCCTACATAGCTACCCAGCGATGCCTTTGGCAAGACAACTGGTACACCAGCGGTAAGTCCACTCTGGTCCTCTCGTACTAGGAGCAGATCCTCTCAAATTTCCTACGCCCGCGACGGATAGGGACCGAACTGTCTCACGACGTTCTGAACCCAGCTCGCGTGCCGCTTTAATGGGCGAACAGCCCAACCCTTGGGACCGACTACAGCCCCAGGATGCGACGAGCCGACATCGAGGTGCCAAACCTCCCCGTCGATGTGAACTCTTGGGGGAGATAAGCCTGTTATCCCCAGGGTAGCTTTTATCCGTTGAGCGATGGCCCTTCCATACGGAACCACCGGATCACTAAGCCCGACTTTCGTCCCTGCTCGAGTTGTAGCTCTCGCAGTCAAGCTCCCTTATACCTTTACACTCTGCGAATGATTTCCAACCATTCTGAGGGAACCTTTGGGCGCCTCCGTTACCTTTTAGGAGGCGACCGCCCCAGTCAAACTGCCCGTCAGACACTGTCTCCGATAGGGATTACCTATCCGGGTTAGAGTGGCCATAACACAAGGGTAGTATCCCAACAACGTCTCCTTCGAAACTGGCGTCCCGATCTCTTAGACTCCTACCTATCCTGTACATGTGGTACAGACACTCAATATCAAACTGCAGTAAAGCTCCATGGGGTCTTTCCGTCCTGTCGCGGGTAACCTGCATCTTCACAGGTACTAAAATTTCACCGAGTCTCTCGTTGAGACAGTGCCCAAATCATTACGCCTTTCGTGCGGGTCGGAACTTACCCGACAAGGAATTTCGCTACCTTAGGACCGTTATAGTTACGGCCGCCGTTTACTGGGGCTTCAATTCATACCTTCGCTTACGCTAAGCACTCCTCTTAACCTTCCAGCACCGGGCAGGCGTCACCCCCTATACATCATCTTACGATTTAGCAGAGAGCTGTGTTTTTGATAAACAGTTGCTTGGGCCTATTCACTGCGGCTGACTTAAAGTCAGCACCCCTTCTCCCGAAGTTACGGGGTCATTTTGCCGAGTTCCTTAACGAGAGTTCTCTCGCTCACCTGAGGCTACTCGCCTCGACTACCTGTGTCGGTTTGCGGTACGGGTAGAGTATGTTTAAACGCTAGAAGCTTTTCTTGGCAGTGTGACGTCACTAACTTCGCTACTAAACTTCGCTCCCCATCACAGCTCAATGTTATAGATATAAGCATTTGACTCATATCACACCTCACTGCTTAGACAGACACTTCCATTCGTCTGCTTTAGTTAGCCTACTGCGTCCCTCCATCACTACATACTCTAGTACAGGAATATCAACCTGTTGTCCATCGGATACACCTTTCGGTCTCTCCTTAGGTCCCGACTAACCCAGGGCGGACGAGCCTTCCCCTGGAAACCTTAGTCTTACGGTGGACAGGATTCTCACCTGTCTTTCGCTACTCATACCGGCATTCTCACTTCTATGCGTTCCAGCACTCCTCACGGTATACCTTCTTCACACATAGAACGCTCTCCTACCATACCTATAAAGGTATCCACAGCTTCGGTAAATTGTTTTAGCCCCGGTACATTTTCGGCGCAGGGTCACTCGACTAGTGAGCTATTACGCACTCTTTGAATGAATAGCTGCTTCTAAGCTAACATCCTAGTTGTCTGTGCAACCCCACATCCTTTTCCACTTAACAATTATTTTGGGACCTTAGCTGGTGGTCTGGGCTGTTTCCCTTTCGACTACGGATCTTAGCACTCGCAGTCTGACTGCCGACCATAATTCATTGGCATTCGGAGTTTATCTGAGATTGGTAATCCGGGATGGACCCCTCACCCAAACAGTGCTCTACCTCCAAGAATCTTTATGTCGACGCTAGCCCTAAAGCTATTTCGGAGAGAACCAGCTATCTCCAAGTTCGTTTGGAATTTCTCCGCTACCCACAAGTCATCCAAGCACTTTTCAACGTGCCCTGGTTCGGTCCTCCAGTGCGTCTTACCGCACCTTCAACCTGCTCATGGGTAGGTCACATGGTTTCGGGTCTACGACATGATACTAATGCGCCCTATTCAGACTCGGTTTCCCTGCGGCTCCGTCTCTTCAACTTAACCTCGCATCATATCGTAACTCGCCGGTTCATTCTACAAAAGGCACGCTCTCACCCATCAACGGGCTCGAACTTGTTGTAGGCACACGGTTTCAGGTTCTATTTCACTCCCCTCCCGGGGTGCTTTTCACCTTTCCCTCACGGTACTGGTTCACTATCGGTCACTAGGGAGTATTTAGGGTTGGGAGATGGTCCTCCCAGATTCCGACGGGATTTCTCGTGTCCCGCCGTACTCAGGATACTGCTAGGTACAAAGACTATTTTAAATACGAGGCTGTTACTCTCTTTGGCTGATCTTCCCAAATCATTCTTCTATAATCTTTGAGTCCACATTGCAGTCCTACAACCCGAAGAGTAAACTCTTCGGTTTGCCCTCCTGCCGTTTCGCTCGCCGCTACTAAGGCAATCGCTTTTGCTTTCTCTTCCTGCAGCTACTTAGATGTTTCAGTTCACTGCGTCTTCCTCCT
The DNA here is from genome assembly GCF_016127915.1 of Streptococcus oralis. Lineage (NCBI taxonomy): Bacteria > Bacillati > Bacillota > Bacilli > Lactobacillales > Streptococcaceae > Streptococcus > Streptococcus oralis. The sequence goes on from NZ_CP066059.1 coordinate 904,020, forward strand.
CACATCCTTAACAGATGTGGGTAACAGGTAGTACCTGTTGGGTTCCCCCATTCGGAAATCCCTGGATCATCGCTTACTTACAGCTACCCAAGGCATATCGTCGTTTGTCACGTCCTTCTTCGGCTCCTAGTGCCAAGGCATCCACCGTGCGCCCTTATTAACTTAACCTTATTTTCTGACCTTTCAGTCATAAACTCTTATTAATACTACAGCGTTTCGGTTTATTTTCTTGTTACTATTTGATATAGATATTCAATTTTCAATGTGCATTACTTGGTGATCTCTCACCAATGGAGCCTAGCGGGATCGAACCGCTGACCTCCTGCGTGCAAAGCAGGCGCTCTCCCAGCTGAGCTAAGGCCCCACAAGACCTCTCAAGACTAAACAAGACCAATGTGCAGTTCCTTATCCTTAGAAAGGAGGTGATCCAGCCGCACCTTCCGATACGGCTACCTTGTTACGACTTCACCCCAATCATCTATCCCACCTTAGGCGGCTGGCTCCTAAAAGGTTACCTCACCGACTTCGGGTGTTACAAACTCTCGTGGTGTGACGGGCGGTGTGTACAAGGCCCGGGAACGTATTCACCGCGGCGTGCTGATCCGCGATTACTAGCGATTCCGACTTCATGTAGGCGAGTTGCAGCCTACAATCCGAACTGAGACTGGCTTTAAGAGATTAGCTTGCCGTCACCGGCTTGCGACTCGTTGTACCAGCCATTGTAGCACGTGTGTAGCCCAGGTCATAAGGGGCATGATGATTTGACGTCATCCCCACCTTCCTCCGGTTTATTACCGGCAGTCTCGCTAGAGTGCCCAACTGAATGATGGCAACTAACAATAGGGGTTGCGCTCGTTGCGGGACTTAACCCAACATCTCACGACACGAGCTGACGACAACCATGCACCACCTGTCACCTCTGTCCCGAAGGAAAACTCTATCTCTAGAGCGGTCAGAGGGATGTCAAGACCTGGTAAGGTTCTTCGCGTTGCTTCGAATTAAACCACATGCTCCACCGCTTGTGCGGGCCCCCGTCAATTCCTTTGAGTTTCAACCTTGCGGTCGTACTCCCCAGGCGGAGTGCTTAATGCGTTAGCTACGGCACTAAACCCCGGAAAGGGTCTAACACCTAGCACTCATCGTTTACGGCGTGGACTACCAGGGTATCTAATCCTGTTTGCTCCCCACGCTTTCGAGCCTCAGCGTCAGTTACAAGCCAGAGAGCCGCTTTCGCCACCGGTGTTCCTCCATATATCTACGCATTTCACCGCTACACATGGAATTCCACTCTCCCCTCTTGCACTCAAGTTAAACAGTTTCCAAAGCGTACTATGGTTAAGCCACAGCCTTTAACTTCAGACTTATCTAACCGCCTGCGCTCGCTTTACGCCCAATAAATCCGGACAACGCTCGGGACCTACGTATTACCGCGGCTGCTGGCACGTAGTTAGCCGTCCCTTTCTGGTAAGATACCGTCACAGTGTGAACTTTCCACTCTCACACTCGTTCTTCTCTTACAACAGAGCTTTACGATCCGAAAACCTTCTTCACTCACGCGGCGTTGCTCGGTCAGACTTCCGTCCATTGCCGAAGATTCCCTACTGCTGCCTCCCGTAGGAGTCTGGGCCGTGTCTCAGTCCCAGTGTGGCCGATCACCCTCTCAGGTCGGCTATGTATCGTTGCCTTGGTGAGCCGTTACCTCACCAACTAGCTAATACAACGCAGGTCCATCTGGTAGTGATGCAATTGCACCTTTTAAGCAAATGTCATGCAACATCTACTATTATGCGGTATTAGCTATCGTTTCCAATAGTTATCCCCCGCTACCAGGCAGGTTACCTACGCGTTACTCACCCGTTCGCAACTCATCCGCTCGGTGCAAGCACCAAGCTTCAGCGTTCTACTTGCATGTATTAGGCACGCCGCCAGCGTTCGTCCTGAGCCAGGATCAAACTCTCATTAAAAGTTTGAGTTCTCACTCATTTCTGTCACTGACAGATTTATTGTTTTTTCATTGTTCAGTACTATAACCTCAGTTATAGTGCCCTGCACATTGGTTCGTCTTGTTCAGTTTTCAAAGGTCTTTGTCACTCATTCTCTCTCAAGCGACAACTATATTAGTATATCACAGCCATCTGTCTCTGTCAACAGATTTTTTGAACTTTTTTTCAAGTTTTTTTAACCGCAATACACCATAGTCCGTACGGGATTCGAACCCGTGTTACCGCCGTGAAAAGGCGGTGTCTTAACCCCTTGACCAACGGACCTGAGCTTTTCAACTCTTTCTATTATACCTACTTTTTTACCTTTGTCAAGAACTTTTTTCCTCTTTACCGAAATTCTGAAAAGATTAGGGAAAGTTCTCTCAGGAGAGCTTTACGTCCTCTAAAGACTTCCCCTCCCATGAGACGATCTATTAACTCTTGTTTTTCCATACTCTGCTTTGATTTATAATTCTTTAGAAGTTCGTGAAAGAGATAATAATCGTCCAGTCTGAGTCCTTTTTCTCCTAGACGATGGCTAATCTCACTCACCTCTTCATAGGGTTCTTTGTCAAAACGGCGCTTGTGGCTTTCCTGTTTACGGATGTAATCTAGGATGCGATTTCTAAACTTTGTTTTAAAGCAAACATATAGTTGATGGCGGTCGCCCTCTAGTAACTCTGGGTTGCGACTCACCAGCTCATACAGACATAACATGCCTTCCTGGTCCCAGTCCTCTTTCTCCCACAGATGCAAATGATAATCTTTGCGACACTTATGGACGATTCCTTTACTTTCTTCATATAAGTCTTTTAGATTCATAGACCTCTCCTTTCTGCATTTAGTTTAGCAAAATGCACGAGGCCCTGGGTCTAGTTCCTCTATTCTATACTTCTTCCTCCCTCAACGGCACATAAAAAGAGAGGCAAAGCCTCTCTGGGGTTATAATTCTGCAATTTGGTTGAGATTCACTTCTGCAATCGTATCATTACCAAACATGGAGATAATCATCTTCACTTTGTTGTTATCAATTTCAGTAATTTTCCCTGTGTAGTCTGCAAAAGCGCCATCAATGATGCGGACTGTCTGGCCAACTTCAACATCAATATCGAACTCTTGAACAGTTTGTCCCATTGAAACCAGAATATCACGAATTTCTTGTTCCAATAGTGGAGTTGGTTTTGATCTGTTCCCGTGTGAGCCGACGAATCCTGTTACGTTAGGTGTGTTTCGAACGACGAACCATGCTTCATCGGTCATGACCATTTCTACAAGGACATAACCTGGAAAGCGATTCTCTTCAATTTCCTTTTTCTTTCCATTTTTCTCAACTTGCACGGTTTGTGTTGGAATCTCAACGCGAAGAATATTATCCAACATGTTATATGTTTGCGCACGTTGCAATAGATTTTCTTTTACCTTATTTTCATAGCCAGAATAAGTTTGTAGAACAAACCATCCCTTGTCAAAACTATCCATGATATTTCCTTTCATACATATATAGAAGAAAGCTAGCAGAAGTTTTCCACTTTTCTTCTAAAAAATGTTAATAAATCGAATCAAACCTGAAACAATCAACTGGTCAAAAATGTAAATGATGACCACAAAGAAGGCTGTGTATTCCATAATAGAGCGAAAATCTCTCCAGCTTTCTTTGCGAGTTGGCCAAGTTGTTTCTTTAAGAAGTTTAAAAATATCCTTAATAAAACCCATCGTTCTCTCCTATCTCGTTTCTCTATGTGTCGTATATTTTCCACAATGTTTACAAAATTTATTTACTTCTAGTCGTGTTGGCTTGGGGTTCCCACTAATTTTGATTGAGTAATTCCTTGAACCACAAACTGCACAAGCTAGGCTTGCTTTTTTTAGTGCCATAACGCCTCCATCTTATCTATTATAACAAGAAACCTAGGCTTTGACAAGCCTCTTAACGAAATAGATTAAGGATTGAGTCCCATATTGTCTGGGCTTTTTCTTTTATTTTAGCTTCTGAAATCGCACGTCCTGCTTCATCTACAAGATTTTGTGCACGACTACGAATATCTCCTATCGGATCCTCAGACTGGTTTGTCTCATTTTCAACAACTTGTTTTTTCGTATTTTCTGGTTCAATGCCATTTTGTTTATAAGCATTCTCAACTGTAAAAGTGCTACCTGGAGTGTATGGCAAAATGGTATTAGCCATACTTCTAAAGACATGGGCAGCGCCATTGGAGGTAGAACCTGCTAGATAATGGTTCTCATCTGTTGTTGGGAAGCCGAGCCAGTGGCTGATTACAACATCTGGAGTATAGCCGATCACCCATTGGTCACTGGTATATTCTGGGTTGAAAACAGCTTCAGTCGTCCCTGTTTTACCAGCCATAACATAATCTGCCGGTGACGAACTAATTCCTGTACCATTTGTAAAAGTTCCCAACATCATGCTGGTCATTTTATCAGCTACAGACTTATCAATCACTCGTTTTTGGGAGTTTTTATGACTCTTGATGACCTGACCACTGGCATTTTCAATACGAGTGATGAAATGTGCTTCAGGCATCAAACCTCCATTAGCAAAGGCTGCATAGGCTTGCGCCATCTGGAGAGGATTCGTCTCCACACCTCCACCAAGAGCAACTCCAAGAACTCGGTCAACTTTTTCCATATTCAGACCAAATCTCTCCCCAGCCTCAAAAGCTTTGTCAATACCTAATTCATTTACAGTCGCAACTGCCGGTAGATTGAGTGATTCTGCCAAGGCCTGATACATAGGTACTTCTGGAGATGTCTTAATGCCCGCATAGTTGTCTACTTGATAACTGTTGTACTGCATCGTATGATTATCCAGTTGCTTGTTCAAGGCCCATCCTGCTTCTACTGCGGGTGTATAAACGACTAAAGGTTTAATGGTTGAGCCTGGGCTACGCTTAGACTGAGTGGCATAGTTAAAATTGCGGAAGCCTGGTTTGTCATCACCAGCTACACGACCAACAACTCCACGCACTCCACCAGTCTTGGGTTCTAGAGCGACACTACCTGATTCGGCATGTGTTCCGTCTTCTGCTGTTGGAAATAGCGAAGTGTTTTCATAAATAACCTGCATGTTTGCTTGGTAGTTTTGGTCAAGCTCTGTGTAAATTCGATAGCCGTTGTTGACAATCTCTTCTTCTGTAAGATTGTACTTGGAAACTGCTTCGTTGACAACTGCATCAAAATAGGACGGGTAACGATAATCCGAAACTTTGCCTTCATACTTATCTTGCAGTTGTGAAGCCATATCTACTCCAGCCGCCTCGGTCTCTTGATTTTTATCAATATAACCCGCTGCAACCATATTTTGCAAAACAGTATCCCTACGGTTGGTCGAAGTCTCAACAGAATTTAATGGATTATACAATTCTGGTCCCTTGAGCATCCCTGCTAGAGTGGCCGCCTGATCAAGCGTTAGTTGCGAAGCCGATACACCGAAATATTTCTTACTTGCATCTTCAACACCCCATACCCCATTTCCAAAGTAGGCGTTATTGAGGTACATAGTAAGGATTTGCTCCTTGCTATATTTCTTTGTTAACTCTAAGGCTAGGAAAAACTCCTTGGCCTTCCGTTCAACGGTTTGGTCCTGAGAAAGGTAGGCATTTTTTGCCAACTGTTGAGTGATAGTGGACCCCCCTCCAGAACGACCCGCTGTAAGGATAGCTAGAAAGAAACGACCGTAGTTAATCCCATCATTTTTATAAAATGAACGGTCCTCTGTCGCGACAACAGCATTTTGCAAGTCTTTACTGATATCTGTCAGTTCAACATAGGTCCCCTTTTGACCTGATAGGGCTCCTGCCTCTTTTTCTTCGCGGTCAAAAATCAGAGTTCGCGTTTTCAAGGCATTTTGCAAGTCATTGACATTGGTAGACTTGGCTATCGCAAATAGGTAGGTTCCCACAAGTAAGCCAGCGCTTAACCCTAAAATGATGACAATCTTTGTCAGATGATAACGACGCCAAAATTTCCGAATTAGCCCTACTTGTGACATTTTTTTTCTATCGCTCCGAGAACGACGCATGCTAGTCGAATCAGACTCCGCTGATTCATTCGTTTCTTTTTTAAAGAGAGAAAGAAACTTCTCAAATAATTTATCTAATTTCATGCGTTTATTTTATCATCTTCACCATAGGAACTCAAGAATTTAGCTACTCCCTATCCAAATAGGACTTTTTTTGTTACAATATCTGTATGCAATTCACATTTACATTACCCGAAGCCTTGCCTCAAATGACGGTCAAACAATTTCTAGAGGAACAACTCCTCATCCCTAGAAAAATCCGTCACTTTTTGAGAACCAAGAAGAACATCTTAATTAACCACGAAGAAGTTCACTGGAACGAGATGGTGAAACCAGGGGATATTTGCCAATTGACTTTTGACGAGGAAGATTATCCCAAAAAGGAAATACTTTGGGGAAATCCAGACCTCGTTCAAGAAATTTATCAAGACCAACATCTTATTGTCGTCAACAAACCTGAGGGTATGAAAACTCACGGTAATCAACCAAACGAAATCGCCCTTCTCAATCATATCTCTGCCTACGTTGGACAAACTTGCTATGTCGTTCATCGTCTAGATATGGAAACCAGCGGGCTAGTGCTTTTTGCTAAGAACCCTTTTATTCTTCCCATTCTTAATCGCTTGTTGGAGAAAAAAGAAATTGCTCGCGAGTACTGGGCACTCGTAGAAGGACGAGTAGAGAGTAAAGAACTTGTCTTTCAAGATAAAATCGGGCGCGATCGTCATGATCGCAGAAAACGAGTAGTAGATCCCAAAAATGGGCAATACGCTGAAACACATATCAGTCGATTAAAGCAATTCCCAAATAAGACTTCTCTGGTTCGTTGCAAGCTAAAGACCGGTCGAACGCATCAGATTCGTGTTCACCTCTCTCATCACAAGCATCCTATCTTGGGAGACCCTCTCTATAATAGTAAATCAAAAACAAGTCGGCTTATGCTTCATGCCTTTCGCTTTTCTTTTACCCATCCACTCACCTTAGAAAAATTGAGTTTCACTGTTCTATCGGATACTTTTGAAAAAGAATTAAAAAAGAATGGATGACATTATCATCTATTCTTATATATAAAAAAGCAAGGCCAGAAAGCCTTGCTTTTTTATCGACTCAAGAATTATTTAGCGATTTTTGCAAAGTATTCAAGAGTACGAACAAGTTGGGCAGTGTATGACATTTCGTTATCGTACCATGATACAACTTTAACCAATTGTTTACCGTCAACGTCAAGAACTTTAGTTTGAGTTGCGTCAAACAATGAACCGTAAGACATACCTACGATATCTGAAGATACGATTGGATCTTCTGTGTAACCGTATGATTCGTTTGAAGCTGCTTTCATAGCTGCGTTTACTTCATCAACAGTAACGTTCTTTTCAAGAACTGCTACCAATTCAGTAACTGATCCAGTTGGAGTTGGAACGCGTTGTGCAGATCCGTCAAGTTTACCGTTCAATTCTGGGATTACAAGACCGATAGCTTTAGCAGCACCAGTTGAGTTAGGAACGATGTTTGCAGCACCAGCGCGAGCACGGCGAAGATCACCACCACGGTGTGGTCCGTCAAGGATCATTTGGTCACCAGTGTAAGCGTGGATAGTAGTCATCAATCCTTCTACAACACCGAAGTTATCTTGAAGAGCTTTAGCCATTGGAGCCAAGCAGTTTGTAGTACATGAAGCACCTGAGATAACTGTTTCAGTACCGTCAAGAACGTCGTGGTTAGTGTTGAATACGATTGTTTTAACATCGTTTCCACCAGGAGCAGTGATAACAACTTTCTTAGCTCCACCTTTAAGGTGTTTTTCAGCTGCATCTTTCTTAGCGAAGAAACCAGTTGCTTCAAGAACGATTTCTACACCGTCAGTAGCCCAGTCGATTTGTTCTGGATCACGTTCAGCAGAAACTTTAACGAATTTACCGTTAACTTCGAATCCACCTTCTTTAACTTCTACAGTACCGTCGAAACGACCTTGAGTTGTGTCGTATTTCAACAAGTGTGCAAGCATAACTGGATCTGTAAGGTCGTTGATGCGAGTAACTTCAACACCTTCTACGTTTTGGATACGGCGGAAAGCAAGACGACCGATACGTCCGAAACCGTTAATACCAACTTTAACTACCATTAGTGATTTCCTCCTTATGAAAATCATGAAAATTTTATTGTGAAAAGAGTAACTTGAATCACTACAAATCACCTTTCAACGAACCTATTATATAACTATTTGAGCTTAATTGCAAGTGCTGACCTTGATTTTCTATGTCAGTTTCTTTTTGATAAACTTCTTTCCCTACTCATAGCGTAAGGATTCCACCGGATCCATTTTACTAATCTTACGTGCTGGGAAGTAAGCTGAAATATAGCCAAGAAACAAAGCAAAAACAAGAGTTCCTAAAACGGAGAGAAGATTTAATTCAAAAACTTTAGAGATTGATGGATAGAAATAGTGAACAATAACATTCGCTAAACTGCCTATCCCTTGAGCAATGATGAAAGCTATAAACAAGGCAATTCCTACAATCCAAAGAGCTTCGTAGATAAAGATTCCTTTCACATCTCTATTTTGATAGCCAACTGCCTTCATGACACCAATTTCCTTAGAACGTTGCATGATATTGATGTAAATGATGATGCCTATCATAACTGCAGCTACCACAATCGCTTGTGAAGAAAGTACAATTAGCAATCCCTGGATGACACGAATAAAGGTAATCACAATATCAAGAACAGCCTGTTGAGAAAGAACTGTATACTTCTTATTTTTCTGCAATTCTTCTGTTACTGTTTTCGTACGAGAAGGATCTTTAAGTTCCAGAATAAAATAGGATACAGTCTTTGTAAATTCAGCTTCTTTTAAAAATGGACATGTTTTCCTCCGTTGATAAGTTTTGACACCATGTAACGATATGAAAGATAGAAAATAGCCGTCACGTATAATGTGTTTAGTACAAGTAATATGTGAAAATCAAGACCTCTAATTTGATTGAAAAGCAAGAATACTAAAACTGGTATAAGACGAACAAAATATAAAACAACTCTTGTTTTTATTGGGAGAGAAAAGGCATCTAACTCTTTTGCATCTTTAAACTCATATCGTTTAAAAATCAAGACCTCTATAAATTGTATACTTTGGCACAGTAAATAGGCAAACACCATCCCTAATAAGAATATCGATATTTGTAATATACTATACTGAACATACCATAAAAAGATAGGAATAGACACTGCTGGTAATACCCAACCAAAAAGCTCCCAAGATACTATTTAACCAAACTGTATTTTCTCTGTAATATGTTTCGGTTTGATGGCTAAATAAAAAGGTATTGTTATCTAATTAAATCACTCAAAACATTGATTAATTCTTCTTTTTGGACAGAAGTCAATCTCTTCTTGCTGGCATCATGATCATCTACTGTTCCCACATGAACTTTTACATTTGCATTTTTATCAATAGCTACTACAAAAGGAACGGATAAACCATCCTCACCTGTGTACTGCTTATAAAATTTTTCTAGAACCTCATTTTGTCTATTTGTATAGTTTTTATCTCTTACATTAACAACGAATGCCGTCTTTTTATGTTCTGATAAAACTTCATTAAAAACTGGCAATAACTCTACACACCACGGACAAGTGGGGAAACCAAAATAATAAATCCCTTCTTTTTTCCTAACTAACTTGTGTATAATTTGTTCAGAATCTTCATGCACAAATACCGGTAATCGATCGTTATATGTATTTGCTTGAGTAACTGAGTTTGAAAAATAATAACCAATTACAAACAGTGCGACTATCGAAAACACTCCCAGTAAATATTTAAGTTTCAATTCTTTTTCCTCTTTTCTTTTTTATCATCTGCATAAGAGATAAGAAAATAACCTCTCCATCACCTGTAATTGGTATCAAGTTAAATAGATTTAAAAGACAAGTAATTTTTAAAATAATTGTATATATATTTAATTCTATAAAAAATCCTATAAAGACTAAAAACAACGGGGAAATAATCGATATAAGCAGATTATCCAAAGGTTGATATCTATTTTCATAATATACTTGAAATTTTAATGGTGGCAAAAAAGTTAGTTTCGGACTATATCTCAATAAATGCGCGATGAAAATATGGAGTAACTCGTGTAATATCAATCCACCTAAAATAGAAAATATATATAATACTCCTAATGTCAAGATCATTTTGTCCCTCTTTTAAATGTATAAATTATAGCAGAGACAAAGATAGAGTATATAGCAAATGTAACAACTATCTGAGGAGTTAGTCCAAATGTAGTAGAAATTTCATGAGCAGTGACATGATTATCAATTGAAATCCCAAGCAAGGTCGTCACACTTTGAGAACTTTCTCCCCCAATAGAAAATAATTTTACCAAGGTCTCGATAACCAACAAAAACAAATAAGTAACAACTGTAACACTAAAATATTTACTATAATTTTTCATTTCTAACCTTTCTAACAATCATAAAATGGAGAACTATTAGTGAAAACAATACTAATAATTCCATTCCTAGCATATTTGAAAACACACCAAATGCAACAAATAAACTCATTAACAATAAAACCGATGTAAATTCATTCAGACTACCATACGATTTAGGAAATAGATATCCTAGTAATAAACTCGCAACTGAAAAGCTCATCCCTTTTAACAGAGAATGAATCGTAATAATACTTAATAACCACATCAAGACACTTGGAAGTGACAATAACATAATTAAACAGAATTGATAGAACCAATCCATCTTATAGCTAATTCTTATCAGATCAAACTGTTTGCGGAATAAAGCAGTTACATCCGCAAAATGCAGTAGTAGAATACCAGCAAATGGTAACAACGATCCTCCCACGATTATTCCTATATTTATTCCGCTTTGAATCGTGACAATAGTGCATATTGTAAAAAATAGCAATAAAATTCCAATATTTTGCTTATTTCGAAAAATCGTCTTTTCCACAACTGGCATTCTTATATATCTCTGAGATATAAAAATGTTCTCTTTCGTAGGATATGAATATATGATTAAACTAAACATACAAAATAAACAGATTGCTACACTAAACGATATTATGATATATGATGATAAATTAGTAACGTTGTTGGCTAAAGTACTTTCAAATTCATATCTAAAATGGAAAAAATAGTATAGCGTCGATAACAGTAAAATCAAATAATGTATAGAGAGAACAACAGATACTAAGCTTTTTCTTACAAACCAAGTTATTTTAAATATTCGAGTACAGCACTCAAGTAGGATAACTGTAATCAAAAATGTTAAAAATTGTGTTATGGAAAATAGTATCCCCTCGAAAAAGCTATCTGTGATTAGTTTAATAGTAGGTACAGCAATAACTGAAACCAATCCATAAATAGTCAACATTACAATAATTTTAAACAGCACATACGCTCTATACACCACAATATTTTGATAAGGCAATGCTTTGACAAAAAATAGTGACGATTTATCTAAACTTACAGTAGTCTCTACAAAAACAAAACTGACGATAGCTAATGTAATTGTATTACTGAAATAACTAAAAAACGTTATCGCCTGCCCCTTATGCAACAAACTATTATCAACTGCTGACAAATTTGATGAAATGTGATTTAGCTCACTCATATTATACATAAAGTAAGCAAAATAAAGAGAAAAAAATATAGCAAAGAAAATAGTTTTTCTAATTTTCGAAGAGAAAAAAGGGCGATTTAATATTCCTTTTAGTGCGCTATTAATAAAAAATTCAACCAGAAACAAAACTTGTTTTAATCCATTGGATTTTATCATAAACACTCTCCATTAATGAAATTTTCTTTACTAAATCTTCAGCAGTCCCTGAAAATAGAGATAATTTACCATTTCTCATCAAATATATATTATCTGAAAATTTTTCAACAACTAACTTATTATGTGACACCAATACAATACTTGACTTCTTTGATATAACTTTTAACAATTCCGTCAGCAGTAACTCCGTTTCAAAATCCAACCCGCTAAAAACCTCATCACATAATATATATTCAGCATTTGATAAAAGAGCTGCAATAATCTGAATTTTTTTCTTCATACCAAATGAGTAACTTTCAATTAACTGATTTTGTGCTGATTCTAACCCAAATAAATCAATAAAATCAGGTATTAACAATCGATTAGAATGAACATATCTTGATAAAATAAAATGTAAGTACTCTATACCTGTCATAAACTCAGGAAGATAAAAGTCAGAAGGAATATAGAATAACTTTGATTTATAGTTATCGCTACTATAAGAAAAACTATCGACAAAAATCTCTCCCGAATCCATTGACTTCATCCCTACTATACAATCCATCAATGTTGTCTTACCACTTCCGTTGACCCCAACAATAACAGTCACTCCTTTTTCAGGGAAAGATATTGTTACGTCATTCAGCACTATCCGATTTTTATACTTCTTACTCAGGTTCTTTATTTCTATCATTTCTAACCTCGTTAATTGAAAGCTACTTCTATCTATCTTTTACAGTTAAAAGTTACATGGACAAAATCAGGAATACCAAGTTTGATACCACCAACAAACGTTCCTCCGACCCATGTACAGTAAACAGCATATCCAATCGCACCGATAACTGAAATCAATACAACAACAGCCCAAATCCATTTTACTGTTACAGTTGTAGCATATTTATTTTCTAAAAACGAAATATAACTATTAAGCATTTTTTTCTCCTTTTCTTCTTTAAACCTATTTTAATTTTCTAAAAAAATTAAAATCCCTAAATGTCCTGTTATTCTCTAACGTCATATCAAGTCCTACACTTACTTCTTGAACGAGAATAAGTGCATTTTTTTTAATGCCTACTAAAGGATAGATTTTTAACTTTTGGGGTTTTATTGTAATCAAATCCATTAAATAGCCATTAACTCTTATTTCTACTTGAATAAGATTTGATAGCGTTTGTTGAATGAGCAATACATCTCCTACTTCTGACATGCCAGTCAATAAAACATTGTTTATTCTTTCAAATTCTAGCATATCATTCCTCTAAACTCAACTCCATCACCCACCAGTGATAAATAGAAAAATCAGTATTTTAATCATAGTAAATTCCTTTCTTTTTTTTTCGAATTTATTGTAACAAAAAAGCGACATTCCCCCAATGACAGAAATGTCACTCCTATAAACCCTTTAACGATATCTTTCTAGATCCTCGGTCCATTCATTGTCTAAACTAACGACTAATTTCTCATTGCCAAACATTCTCGCCATCATTTTTGCTTCTTCATACTTTTGTTTTGCTGTTTCATAATCCGTCTGAATATAATATTTCCACTCCACCATCAAGACAATTGGTTGTTTTTGAAAATCGCGTGTTTTCTGCCCTATTTTATTTAAGGTGTCAATTGCTCTCTTAAAATAATGAAACAGCCCCATAATTTCTATACAAGCTAAAGAAGCTAACAAGGAATCTCTAAGCAAGTCCAAACAATCGAACTTTATCTTATCAACCTGAGAACTTAGTTTATCATGAAAATAAAGAATGTTTTCATGCTCAGATTCTTTTATCTCACCCACATTTAAACCATCCATTAACTGACAGTTGAAATACAGTCTCAATTTCAACAAGTCCTCGGCTTTATATACATCTCTGGATAGTAAGTCTTGAAGACCGCCCTCAATCACACTGCTCCCGTATAAGGAATTACTAGTCGCTCTCACCTCATCTATGGCTTGAAGACAATCCACTACCACTTTCTCATCACGTGGCAAATCATCATAAAAACACTCAAAAATCTCATCAAAATATTTTTCCTTTTGTTCCTGCAACTCTTTGTCTCCATAGTCAGGATGATGAAGAAGAAAGTATTTTAATTCTTGGTAACGCTTGGGTAACTCCTTGTAGTCTGGCATCAAGACATAGGATGGAATGCCTAGCCTATCTGCAATGTATTCTAGTGTTTTTATCGTAGGACGAAATTCTCCTTTTTCAATGCGTACCAACTGACGAACGGATAACTCTGACTCATCTCCACAAAAAACTGGACGACTAAGACCTTTCTCCTCTCTAAGGAGTCTTACCTTTTCCCCTAAATCATTCATCTCTTACATTTCTCCCTCGGCTCGATACAAAAACTTTGATAGTCAAACAAACATATACACTTATTATAACATTTTTTCAAGAAAATGTACAAAAAAGAGACAGGATCACTCCTGCCTCTAGGCTGATAAACAATTATTTGCGACGTCCTGGTCGTTCTGCATAACCATAGTAAGCATCTGCCATGATTTCTTCCATGTCAGCTACCATTGGCAAGCGAGGGTTAGCAGGTGAACATTGGTCTTCATAAGCAAGCAAGGCAATTTCATGCAAGCTGTCTTTCCAAGCTTTTTCATCGATTCCTTGATCCTTGAAGTTCATCTTGATACCTACTGCAACACCAAGTTCGTAAACAGCTTTAGCGTATGCTTCAACTGCTTCTTCTGGAGTTGAGTGAGGCAATCCAAGCATTCTAGCAATATCTTGGAATTTTTCGTCAGCTTTCCAGTAGTTATACTTAGGCCATGTAGTCGTCTTAGATGGGCGAGTACCATTGTAACGGATAACGTATGGAAGCAAGATTGCGTTTGTACGTCCGTGAACAGTATGGTGAACCGCACCGATCTTGTGGGCCATTGAGTGGCTCATACCAAGGAAGGCATTGGCAAAGGCCATACCAGCCATTGTAGATGCATTGTGCATTTTTTCGCGAGCTTCTGGATCAGCTGTCTTAACAGATTTTTCCAACCATTCAAAGACAAGTTTGATTGTTTGAAGGGCGATACCGTCTGTATAGTCGTTAGCGAAGTTTGAAGTGTAAGCTTCAGTCGCGTGAGTCAAGACGTCCATACCTGTATCCGCAGCGATGAAGTCTGGAACTGACTCAACCAAAGCAGGGTCAACAATCGCAATAGTTGGTGTCAATGAGTAGTCAGCCAATGGGTATTTACGATTGTTTTTCTTATCAGAGATAACGGCAAATGGTGTTACTTCTGAACCTGTACCTGAAGTTGTTGGAATACCAATGTATTTCGCTTTCTTACCAAGTGATGGGAAGCGGAAGGCACGTTTACGGATGTCCATGAATTTTTGAACCAAGTCACGGAAGTCGATTTGTGGTTGTTCGTAGAAGAGCCACATTACTTTGGCCGCGTCCATTGGAGAACCACCACCAAGAGCGATGATTGTGTCTGGTTCAAATGCTCTCATTACTTCAGTACCACGTTCTACAGTTGTGATATCTGGGTCTGGTTCAACGTCTGAGAAGACTTGGACAGTTACACGGTTGCTGCGTTTGTTCAATTGGTCAATAATGCGTTGAACAAAACCAAGTTTTTCGATCGATTTGTCTGTAACAATCATAACGCGTTCAATATCTTCACATGTTTGAAGGTATTGGATAGAATTGCGTTCGAAGTAAATTTTTGAAGGAACTTTAAACCACTGCATATTATTTCTACGTTTCCCTACTTTCTTGATGTTTAGAAGGTTGATCGCACTCACGTTATCACCGACTGAATTGTGTCCATATGAACCACATCCAAGTGTCAATGATGGAATGAAGGCATTGTATACGTCACCGATACCACCGAAAGTAGATGGAGAGTTCCAGATAATACGCATTGCTTTGATTTCTGTACCAAAGCGTTTAGCAAGAGCTTCGTCTTTTGTATGGATAGCTGCTGAGTGACCAAGTCCGTTAAACTCGACCATTTGACGAGCTTTTTTAAGACCGTCTTCTGTATCTTCAGCTTTTAGGACAGCGATAACTGGTGACAATTTTTCACGAGTCAACGGTTCTTTTGGTCCTACTTCTGCACATTCTGCAGCCAAGATGTTTGTTCCTTCTGGCACGCTAAATCCTGCTTGTTCTGCAATCCATGCCGCTGGTTTACCAACGATGTTTGCATTTAGTTTAGCACCTGCACAGTTTTTACTGTTAGCTTTCACGCCGAAACAGAATTCTTCAAGAAGGGCTTTTTCTTTCTTGTTTACAAAGTAAGTGTGGTATGATTTGAATTCTTCTACAAATTCGTCATATACTTCTTTATCAATGATAACGGCTTGTTCTGATGCACAGACCATACCATTATCAAATGATTTAGACATAACGATGTCATGAGCAGCTTGACGAAGGTCAGCAGATTTTTCTACATAGGCAGGAACGTTTCCGGCACCTACCCCAAGAGCTGGTTTTCCACATGAGTATGCAGCTTTAACCATAGCATTCCCACCAGTTGCAAGAATAGTTGCAACACCTTCGTGGTTCATTAGAGCTCCAGTTGCTTCCATAGATGGCTTTGTAATCCATTGAACACAGTTTTCAGGAGCACCAGCTGCAATCGCTGCATCGCGAACGATTTGTGCTGCGTGAGCTGATGATTCTTGAGCAGATGGGTGGAAGGCAAAAACGATTGGGTTACGTGTTTTCAAAGCAATCAAGGATTTGAAAATCGCTGTTGAAGTTGGGTTTGTTGTCGGAGTGACACCACAGATTACACCGACAGGCTCCGCAATCTTTGTCAAACCTGTAATTGGATCATCTTCGATAACTCCAACTGTTTTAACTCCACGCATATTGTTCACTACGTGCTCACAGGCAAATAGATTCTTTGTTGCCTTGTCTTCAAATACTCCACGACCAGTTTCTTCAACTGCATGTTGTGCAAGGATACCGTGCGCGTCAAGTGCTGCAACCGAAGCTTTTGCCACGATGTAGTCAACTTGCTCTTGGTTCAACTTGCGCATTTCATCAAGCGCAACCAAGGCTTTTTTCACGAGACCATCGACATGCTTTTCAGCAGCAAGTTGTTTTTCCTCTGGTGTTACTGTTTTTTTATCAGCCATATTATCCTCCATAGCCTTTAAGGATTTTATCCTTTGTTAATTTTTTCACAAGTTTATTATAACTCTTTTTTTATGCTTTGTAAACAGTTTCATAAACATTTCACAAAGAAATTCCCCAAGATTGTGATTTTTTTCTCAATGTAGCTACACAACAGAGTTTTGCTTGGATGATTGTGAAATTATCGAAAAAATTTTTTTATTTCACAAAGTTTTTCTAGTTGAGAGTTAGTTATCGAATTCAAATGTAGAAAGCGTTTTCTTTTTAGGTTTTGAAAATAGTCTCCTAACTTGGAGACTACTGTTTTTGTTGAAAAACGCCTTGTTTAAAGGTTCCTTCATAAACAACTTCTTGCCCTGTCGTCAACTTCCCTTGACCTTCAGCTTGGCCATTTACAAAATCACCTTCGTATTTCCAGCCATCTTTTGATTGGAAAGTTCCTTTCCCGTTAAAGGCTCCATTATTAAAATCACCTGTATATTGGTCTCCGTTTTCAAAGGTCAGGGTCCCTTGACCATTCATTTTCCCTCGTACCAAGGTGCCATCATAAACAAGAGCTCCACCATCAAGTGTCAGGACACCCTTTTTAGGCGTATTTAGCAGAAATATCGAAAGAGCACAGAGTACCATTACGACAACTGCAATGAGCTCTAACCTAGGACGAGTTAGGTAAACTCTACACTTCTCATAAAATTGTTTAAGCTTTTCCATTGTCACTCTCATTTTCTAATCGATCTAGCCAGCTTTGACATCCACTTGTAATACGAGCATAGGTTTCCTCAAAATCTCCTGTATACCAAGGATCTGGGACACTTTCAGCCGCAAAAGAGTATATCTTGTACTGTAGTTCCTGAGGGCACATTTGACGTAGATCTGAAACGTTTGAAGCATCCATACCGATAATGTAATCAAACGATTCAAAGTCTTCTCTACCAATCTGAAGCGATGTTTTATCTTTGTCATACGGGATCTGATATTGCTGGAAAATTCCTTGCGTTCCCTTATGAATCGGATTGCCATGTTCCCATGATGACGTTGCCCGACTCTCAACTTGGTAATCGCTCGTCATGGACTTCATCACAAACTCTGCCATGGGGCTTCGGCAGATATTTCCTAGGCAAACAAATACTATTTTTTTCATCCCTTTTCCTCTCGTCTCATAGAAAAACGGGAGTGATAGGTCCCGTTTTATTCTTCGATTGCTCCGCCTTCGTCAACAACTGTTCCTTCTGGTGTCACAGCTTCTTTGATTGGCAAAACGGTCTTGATAGCAGCCAATTCAAAAGTCAAGTAGACCCCATCTACATCCAGTACGATTGTACCTTTCTCAGTATCTACTTCATCCACTGTTCCGTAAAGTCCACCAATTGTAATGACTTCATAGCCTTTTTGAAGCTTGTTCAAGCTTTCCATACGCTTTTGTGCTTGTTTCTTTTGAGAACGTTGCATAAAGAACATCAAGGCAAACATACCTACAAGCATGATTAAAAAAGTAATATTTGGATTCATTGTTTTCTCCTTTGTATTTTACATAGGACTACTATATCAAATTTCAGCTACTTTTACAAGATTGTGCCTTGTTTTTATGGTTATAAAAAATCAGAGTTTTCACTCTGATTTTTGTGATTATTTCAAGTTTTGAACGACTTTTACAAGATTTTCTACCGTAAATCCGTACTCTGCCAATACTTTTGGTGCTGGGGCAGATGCTCCAAAGGTATCAATACCGAGAACTGCACCATCAAGACCAACATACTTGTACCAGTTTTGAGTTGCTCCCATTTCGACCGCAACACGACGACGGACTGCATTTGGAAGGATTTCTTCCTTGTAAGCTGCATCTTGTGCGTCAAAGACATCTGTTGATGGCATGCTGACTACACGGACTTTTGCACCTTGGCTAGCCAATTCTTTGGCAGCTGCGACAGCGAGATTGACCTCTGAACCTGTTGCAATCAAGATCGTATCAAAGTCTGTTGCATTTTCATAGACAACATAGGCACCTTTCGCAACTTTGTCAAAGTCTGTCCCTTCTTCAACAGTCAAGTTTTGACGTGTCAAGACAAGAGCAGTTGGTGTTTTTTCGCTTGCCACGGCAAGGTACCAAGCCGCTTGAGTTTCACGCGCATCTGCTGGGCGGAAAACATTCAGATTTGGCATAGCACGGAGACCTGCTAAGTGTTCAACTGGTTCGTGCGTTGGACCATCTTCACCAACTGCGATTGAATCGTGAGTAAAGACATAAGTCACAGGAAGTCCTTGCAAGGCTGACAAGCGGACAGCAGCTTTCACATAGTCAGAGAAGACGAAGAAAGTACCACCGTATACACGAAGTCCACCGTGAAGGGCCATCCCGTTCAAGATCGTTCCCATTGCAAATTCACGAACACCAAACTGAATGTTGCGGTTCAAGCGATTAGCGTCGTCTTGAAGTCCGTCCGTTTTGATATAAGTCATGTTTGAGTGAGCAAGGTCAGCTGATCCACCTAAGAAAGTTGGCAATTTAGCAGCGACAACGTTCAAAGCATCTTGACTTGAATTACGAGTTGCTTGAGAGAAACCATTTTCTAAGGCTGGGAAGTCTGCTGGAGTCACCTCAACTGGGTCACGGCCGTCGATAATGGCTTCTACTTCTGCAGCCAGTTCTGGATGAGCCTCTTTATAGTCAGCAACTAATTTTGTCCAAGCTTGATAAGCTGATGCACCACGGTCTGCAACATTTTCTTTGAAATCAGCATAAACTTCAGCTGGGATTTCAAATGGTTCATAATCCCAACCGAGCGCTTGGCGAGTTGCTGCAGTTTCATCTGCTCCAAGAGGAGCACCGTGTACAGCATTAGTTCCTTGTTTGTTTGGAGAACCGTATCCAATAACAGTCTTCACTTCAATCAAAGATGGTTTTCCTGAAGCTTTAGCTGTTTCAATAGCAGCATGGATCGCTTCCAAGTCTGTCCCATCTTCAACCAAGGCTGTGTGCCAACCGTAGGCATTGTAACGGTCACGAACATTTTCTGTGAAGGAATCTTTTGTCTCACCATCCAAGTTAATGTCATTTGAATCATAAAGAACAACCAACTTGTCGAGTTTTTGCAAACCTGCGTATGAAGCTGCCTCGCTTGAAACACCTTCCATCAAATCTCCGTCGCCACAGATCACATAAGTATAGTGGTCAAAGATATTGAAGCCTTCGCGATTATATTTGGCTGCCAAGAAACGTTCTGCTTGGGCAAAACCAGTAGCAGTAGAAATCCCTTGTCCTAGAGGTCCAGTAGTAGCGTCAACCCCTGCAGTATGCCCAAATTCTGGGTGGCCTGGTGTTTTCGAACCCCATTGGCGGAAGTTCTTGACTTCATCCATGCTAACATCTTCAAAACCAGAAAGGTGAAGAAGGGCATAAAGAAGCATAGAGCCATGACCTGCTGAAAGAATAAAACGGTCGCGGTTGATCCAGTTTGGTTGAGCTGGATTGATACGAAGTTGCTTTGTAAAGAGGCTATAGGCCATAGGAGCAGCCCCCATAACCACCCCTGGGTGACCTGAGTTTGCTTTGTTGATGGCGTCAATACCTAGAAAACGAATTGCATTAACAGATAGATTTGACATAGAATTTCCTTTCTCTTTGAGGTGATTAATGAATCACACATCCTATTTTACTATTATATGAAAAAATGTATAGAATAGCAATAAAACAATTTGCGTTCATCTATCACATTTGATTTGTCTATCCCCTCGTCACTTCATAGTACGGGAGCAAGCGCATATAAGCGTCTTCTAGCTTCTCCAATATCGCTTCTACTGACTGATTTTCAATGAAGGAAACATCTGACTTGACTAAGACTTTACGAACTTCCTGATTTCTCAGCTTCTCTCGTAAAGTACGACGATTTTCTTCATTAGCCTCCATCTTATGACTTTCCCCATTTGAGTAGACTAGATAATAAATTCCTTCTACCGCTGGAAGCTCTAAAACCTTGGCTTGCTTGTCTAAGGTCTGTTCGTCTTTCTTGCGCTCGATGAAACTGACTTCCAAAGAAATCCCAAAGTCAGCAGGTGTTCCATACAAACGAAGAGCCATCATAGGTTCTGTCACTTGTCCGTCTCTCTGTAGATAGACCCAGAAATGCGGTCGCAAACGCTGCGCTTGGTTCATCCACTGACTAGTCTGTTGGAGTTGCCATTCTGGATGACTTGCTTGAAAGGTTTTGGTCAGTTCTGTAAAAGACTTTCGAGCTTCTTGACCTTTTTGCCGCAAGGCCAACATCTTTTCTCTTTCATCGCCAGCTTTATCAGGATTACGGTACTGGACTCCTGCAAATGATAGGTATTCTCTAACTGCTTTCAGCATATCTGAATCTTTCCTTTCCTAGCAAAAAATCAGGATGAACCTGATTTTGCTTTGCTTATTCTGCATCTACGACAACATAGCGATTTGGCTCGTCACCTTCAGAGTAACTCGTCACGCCATCCATGCGTGAAATAATGCGATGGATTATCTTGCGTTCGCTATTTGACATTGGATCAGTTTGTTGGCTACGTCCTTCTTCTAAAACGCGAGTCGCCAATTTTTGAGCGTAGGTTTGCAAGACTTCTGCACGGTGTTCAACGTAATCATTGACATTGATCGTGATGTAGAAGGTTCTTGAATAGCGGTTATAAAGATAATTTTGAGCCAATAGTTGCAAGGCCTTCAAAACTTTACCATGATAGCCGATAATACGGCCCGGTTCGTTAGTGTCAATTTGAAGATTGATGGTGCGGCGATTGTAGTCACTTGAAATCGTCCCTTCAACATCCATATCATCTACAATGGTTTGAACGTAGTTAGCTACTTCAGTTGCCACTTGTTCGATGTCATAACTTGGTTCTACTTTCAAGCCTAAATCTTCTAAAGATTGGCTTGTTGCTTCCTGCGTTTCAGTTTCTTTTTCTGGAGCAGATTCCACTTCCTCGGCAGTATCCTCTGGTTCCAAATCATTTAAAATTGAAATATGGCCTGTTTCTTCCAAAATCGTGCTGGCGTGCTTTTCATTTTTCAAGATTTCAGCCTTGACCTCTTCAGAGACACCTTGACCTTCTTCTTCAATCTTCTTAATCGCTTCTACTACATGCCCCAAATCAACAGTTGCTTCACTTACTGTTTTCACGGGTTCATTTTTTTCATTAACTTCTTTTGGAACCCCTTTAATGGCCTGCTGATTGGCTTTGATCACTGTCGTTTCACTAATCGCTTCGATATCAACTTGAGCTGGCTTCTTACCAAACAAGCCTAAGAATCCTTTTTTCTCTTTCGAAACGACCTTGATGTGGGCCTTCATTCTTGGAATGTCTAATTCTTTCAATCCTTTTTGGATTGCTTCTTCAACCGTTGAACCTGTAAATAATACCATTACCAGATTCCTCCTTATTTTTTCTTTTTCTGTGCTTTTTTCAAAGCTCTTCTCTTCTTGCCTTCTAAATCTTTTTCTGCTTGCGCCACTGCTTCTCTTTCAGCAATAATCTTGAAAGGATTGTTCAAGAAATAGGTTTGCAAAACTTGGTAAGCATTGGATACAGCCCAGTACAAGGCTACACCACTTGGGGCGGAGATGGCAAAAATAAAAATCAATACGGGCATACCATACATCATCCCTGTCGTAGCTCCACTTTTTTCGGACAAAGCTTTATTCGATAACCAGCTACTCAAGAAGGTAAAGACTGCCGCCAAAATCGGAAGGACAAAACTTGTATCTACTCCTCCCAAATTAATCCATAAAAAGTGACCTGTTTTCAAAAAGTCAACTCGACTCAAGGCTTGAAAGAGCGCCAAGAGAACCGGCATTTGTATTAAAATTGGCCAGAGAGAGGATGAATGCTTGATTCCTAACTCTTTATAAACCTTACGCATCTCCTGGTCTAGCTTGGTTCTACTTTCCATATCACGACCCGGATATTGCTCTCGCAAAGCCTTGATGCGTGGTTGAGCCTCTTGCATTTTTCTAGAGGCAACCATCTGTGTCTGAAAGACCGGCAATAAAATCGTCCGGATCAAAATCGTGAAGAGGATAATCCCCACTCCGATACTAATGTCAAAGGACAAAAAGCGGATAATTTCAGCAAAAAAATAGACGAATTTGCTCCAAAAGTCTGTCGAGTCTGCTGTTATATCGCTAGCTGTACCATTTGTTGCACAGGCTGTCATGATAAACAAGGACAAGCCCAACAAACTAGTCAACTGTAGTTTCTTTTTCACTCCCATTTCCTTCCTGGTAAATCTTTGATAACTTTAATACGTGGAGTAGATTTTTCTCCATCTCTGCATATTCCAAGGTTTCCACCCCTTTTCGGGCAATCACGACAAAATCAACATGCTCTACTAAACTCCCTTTTACACTTTGTAGAATGTGTCGGATTCGTCTCTTAATTTGATTTCTGGTAACTGCATTCCCCAGCTTTTTGCTGACGGACAGTCCTACTCGAAAATGGTTTTGCTGGTTTTCCAATTGGTAGACAACAAATTTTCGATTGGCAAAACTTGTTCCGTCCTTGAAAATCGCCTTAAAATCTTTCTCTCTTTTTACACGAAAGCTTTTCTTCAAAACTCAACTCCATCTATTAAATTACTACTATTATACCATATTTTTTGAAAAAACCAATAACAGCAAGGTTTTAGACATTTTCTACATAAAAAAAGCTGGAAAATCTCTTTCCCAACTTCTTTTCACAATCTAATTTTATGTGTATTTACTTATTTTTTCAAGCGCTCAACATCGCGTGCAATAACCAATTCTTCATCTGTCGGAATAACCAAGACACGGATTTTCGCTGCGTCAGTTGAGATGTCTCCCGTTACGCCAAAGACGTTCTTTTCTGGATCTACATCACAGCCAAACCAAGAGATACCTGAAATGACATCCTCACGAACCAAAGTCGCATTTTCACCGATACCTGCTGTGAAGATAATCGCATCTGCTCCATTTAGGACTGCAAGGTATTGGCCAATATGTTTTTGGATACGATCGACATACATTTCATAAGCCAAAGTTGCATCATGGTCTCCTGCTTCCATGGCAGCAATCACATCACGCATATCGCTTGACTGACCAGAAACTCCCATGAGTCCTGATTCACGATTGAGAACGCGACTAATATCTTCTGGAGTATTGAAATCCTCTGTATATTGCATGAGATAAGGGATGATAGCAGGGTCAATATCCCCTGTACGAGTTCCCATCATCACACCGCCAAGTGGTGTGAATCCCATAGAAGTATCTACAGACTTCCCACCCTTAACAGCTGTGATAGAAGCCCCATTACCAATATGGCAGGTAATCAATTTCAAATCTTCTAGAGGACGGCCCAAAAGTTTCGCTGCTTCTCCTGCGACAAACTGGTGGCTTGTCCCGTGGGCACCATATTTACGAACCTTGTTTTCTGTGTAGTATTTAGTTGGTAGAGGATAGCGATAAGCCTTCTCTGGCATAGTTGTGTGGAATGAGGTATCAAATACGACAACACTGGTAATATCTGGAAGCAATTCCTTGAATGCGCGAATTCCAGCTGCGTTAGCTGGATTGTGAAGAGGAGCCAAGAGTCCCAATTCCTCAACTTTTTCTAACACGTCTCCCTCAACAACTGTTGATTCCTTGAAATATTCACCACCTGCAACGACGCGGTGTCCGACACCTGTAATCTCATCGTACCCTTTGATAATATCAAAACGAATCAAGTCATCCAATAACATTTTAACGGCTTGTGTGTGATCTTCAATATCAAGAATTTGTTGCTCCGAACGACCGTCAAATTTTACTGTTGAAATGGAATCTTTCAATCCAATACGTTCAATCAAGCCTTTAGCCAAAACTTTTTCCTCAGGCATTTGATAAAGTTGCCATTTCAAGCTTGAGCTTCCTGCATTGATTGCAATTGTTTTTGTCATAAGATGATACCTCTTTTTAAGCGTTTTCATCTATTATAACAAAATCTCTTTTATATTTCAGTACCTTTGCTCCAATTTTGAAAATTTTCTTTAAAGGTCAACAAAACTGACGGATCTTGCAAGCTAGTAAGAGGGTAGACAAAGGGTTCTATTTCCTTGTCTCTTTTCTTCTGTAAGACAAAAATACTTTTAGCTTGGCTTGCAGTTGAGAAAATATCCTCTGGCAGAGCGATGATAGCAGCCAGACTTACTTCGTCTTTGAGCCACCCTTTTAATAAATCACTTTGAGGACTGGTCAATAAATCACTCGGAGCTAGAAAAATAGCATAGCCATCTGACTTAAGGTACTTGAGGCCTTGTTCCATCAGT
Source organism: Streptococcus oralis (assembly GCF_016127915.1). Classification (NCBI taxonomy): domain Bacteria; kingdom Bacillati; phylum Bacillota; class Bacilli; order Lactobacillales; family Streptococcaceae; genus Streptococcus; species Streptococcus oralis. The sequence continues at coordinate 929,194 of NZ_CP066059.1, forward strand.
AAATGGTGGGCATAGGTATGCTCTTGACTAGAAGCCACTTGATAGCGTGAAGCGATGGCATCGTCTGGGTAATAGCCTACAGGCAAGTCGCTGATGACCACGTCGCTTTCTTTAAGCATTTGCGGACGAACGGCGTCTCCTTGGACAAAGCCAGCCTGCAAACCAATCACATCTGCCATACTGGCTGCCAAATCAATCAGCAAGTCATCCACTTCGATTCCCAAGTAATCTACTTTTTTAGCGAGAGAAGTCAAGAAAGTAGCCCCCAAAATCCCCATACCAGAACCTATTTCGAGGATGCTAATTTCCTCTTGTTCAAACAACTCTTCCACAATGAGTACCAATAGGAGGGAAATGGCATCTGGTGTAAACTGGTGATTGGCCTGTAAAGGCTCCGTTTGTCCTGCCTTCATCAAGAGAAACTGATAGGTCTTGAGCCATTCTTCTTTGCGAAGTGCTAAGCGTTTAAGGGCTTGATTGTTCTCCTTGACCTGCTCTAGTTCGGTCTCGCCATCTAGGTAGATACTATTTTGCTCTACCAAGGCATCATAAAAGTTGGTCGCCAAATCACTTTGAATGGCTTGGACATTCTCTAGTAAATACGTATAAGCTTGTTCTATTTTTTCAAAATCCATATTCCTATCTTATCAAATTTCCCTCCTTTTTTCCATCTGAAGAGAAAAAATCACTGCTTTAGTCAGCGAGTGATTTTTGGGCTACAGTTAAAAAGAGCTCTGCGTAATTTCCTAGGAAAAGACCTTCAGCACTATAGAGGATCTGACTGTCAATGCTCGAAAAACCAATCTGAGCAAGCTTGGTTTCCAGTTCAGCTAAATCAAAACCATGATGGTTGGTATCTGTCTTGACAAAATCAGCAATAAGCACTTGTCCATTCTCCCTAAGATGATGGTGAAACATGGCAAGAGTCGCATCTAAATCAGGCATATGATGAAGAACCCGACTGACAACAATCAGGTCAAATTGCTGCTCCAAGGGATTTACTAGTAAATCCTGCTCCAAAAACTGGATATTCTTGATGTCTTGTTGCCCTGCTTTCAAACGCGCTTTCTCCAGCATTTTCTCCGAAATATCTACAAGGGTAACTGACTTGGCCTGCTTGGCCAGGGGCAAGGCTAATAGACCCGTCCCTCCACCGAAATCCAGAATTTCTTTGTCTGATAAAAGATCAATCTGTTTTTCAACTGCTTGACAAACCAAGTTTGCAAGAAAGATATTTTGGGGCGAATCAAAGGTTTCTGCTTTGTGATTAAAATCCTGTTTCATGCTTTTAGTTTAGCACAAAGTAGTTGAATTGACTAGGAATTGTCTTTCTTTTCAGGCTTTTCTTCTGATTTTTTCTTCCCTGATTGATTGCTTGAATCAGTCGCTACCTCTTCCTTTTGATCTGTTTTCTTTTCCTTGATTTTCATCGGAGGAAAAAGAAATTCATAGTTGCCCTTATTCATACGAACACTTGTTGCAAAACCTGTTTTCGTATTTTGATACCTGACTTTTCCTAAGTTGAAGACTCGTTCCCCACTTTCTTGCTCAGCCTTATCTTTACTTCGCTTGGCCATGGCAAAAGCTGCCAACTTTTCTTTGTTTAGGGCAAAGTCTTTGTGATGGGCTACTTGCCGATTCAAATAAAACTGCAACAAAAGGCTAAAAATGGCTGCCATGGTAACCGCATATAAGAGAACGCCTGCCTTAACTTTTTGCTTTTTCCACACGATAGATGAACTCCCTTTCTAAGCCCTTTTGAAATTGGAAGCGAAAGCGAACCAATTGATTTTCCTCTATAATCTGTGCTGATTCGAGTCCATAAACCATGGGTTGGTAGCCCCGTCCGCTAGTATCCGTTTTTCGAAAATCATCCGATTTAGACTTTCCTATAGAGACATCCTTACCATCCTGTTTCATGTAGAGGCGATTGCCTTCTACCTTGTCAAACTGTGAACGCTCTAACTCTGCCTCCAGTTGATCCACAAACAAGAGCCACTCCTTTTGCTCGCTTTGCTGCTGGTAACGAACTTCTGAAATGAGGAGCTGACTCATAGCCTGAAAGAGGAGCAAGCCCCCGCTAATGACGATAAGGGCAATCAGGGATTCTAACAGGGTAAAAGCTTTGACCTTATGGCTCTTTAAGGTCGAGCAACTTCTCTGAACCATGGTAGACCTCCAATCCCTTTTCACTAGCAAATACCTGAATCTCAACTCCGTTTATGTTTACTTGATTTTGCCCTGTTTGCAGAGCCATCTTCGCCACACGCAAGACTTCTTCCTTTTGCAAGATTTCTGCCTCTTCTTGTCTATTTTTCTGAATTTGTCCTAAAAGGAGGGTTGCAATGCTGGCAAAAACGGCTAGAGCAACCACCGCTTCCAGTAAAATCACTGCCTTAATTTTTTGTTTCCTTAATGCGTTTAATTTTTCCATTTCCTAGATATAATTGATAGCGAATCGCTCCTTTACTTGTATGAAATTCAACCTTAGCCAGGGACGAATTGCCCCCAGCTCGGTCAAATATAATGCTTTGTCCTGATGGGGCCTGAATTCCTTTAGGAACAGTTAAGTTTTGATTGCCGTTACTGATCGTCTGCCCATCTAAGTTCAAGCTAAATTTTTCCTGACTGCCTACACTGCGTTTTTGGGTTTCCCTATAGAGTTCTTCAAACTCCATAAAGAAAATCTGCTCCTCTACCTCTGCAAAAGTGGACTGGACAGAACCGGACAAGCCCAAGGCAATGATACTCACAAGTCCCAAAACCAAGAGACTCTCCAGCATAGTAAAGGCCTTAATCTGCAACAGTTTGACTTGTTTTTTGTTTTGCATGGTAGTCTTTATAAGCTTTGGCTTGCTCAGCTGTGATACGACCGTCCGCTTGTAATTTGCTGAGGCTGGCGTCATCATTTTTATCTAAACGATAAAGTTCTGCCTGGCTTTCCACGACCTTGACAACAGCAGCTTTTCCTTTGTCATCTACGGCATCCTTTTGCTTGGTCAAATTGGGCACAAAGAGCAAGAGAAGAACACTGATGATAAGCAAAACCACTAACATTTCTACCAAAGTGAAAGCTTTAACCTTGGCTTTTTTTAAATTTGTCATGAGTTTTTTCATTTTAAAAATTTACCTCCATATTTTGATACATGGGCATAAGCATTGCCGCATAAAGTAAAACGATAATCAGGGCCACAAAGATAAAAACCAGTGGCTGTACCAGATTCATGGTACGATTGACTCGGGTAAAAAAGGCTTCCCAAGTCTTCTCAGCATAGATTTCCAACTCACTCCCCAGCTTGGACTTGACTTCCCCATACTCGATGATGAGACTCAACTCCTTTTTAAAGAAAGGATAAGTCGCTATGGTTTGAGAAAATTCGCGGCCACTTTGCAGGGCTTGAGCCAAATCTTGACCGATTTCTTTAAAGAGCTGAGAGCCTTGTTCCTGCATGATTTGAAAAATCTGCGTCAACTCCATCCCCTGCGAAATCATATTGCCCCATTCACGCGCGTAATAGGCTGTTAGATAGGTCTGGACAAAAATTCCTAGAAAGGGAATCCGTGCTAACATTGAGAAGACCCGCATCTTGGAACTTCTTTTGTAGAAAGTGAGGGCTAAAAGTAAAGATAGAGCGCAAACCAGCACTAGTCCTAGAAAAATTTGTGGCAGATTGCTAATGATTTGGGTGGCGATATTGCTACTGTCCAGTTGGGGGAGCAAATAATTCCTGAGCCCCAACATAATTAGCAGGAGAAATCCCAGCAAAATCAAAGGATAGGTCGCCACTTCGATTAACTTCTTCTTGACCTTGGCCAGATTTTCCAGATATTCTTCTATCTTTGCCAAACTCAGGTGGAGATTTCCATGAACTTCAGCTAGAGATAATTGGGTCACAATAGCACTTGAAAAACCCAAGCTGTCCATCATCTCTGAAAAGGATTTCCCCTGAGCCAAGCCTTGGTGCATCTGGGCCACATAGTCCTTTTCCAGCAGGGCACTTCTGCCCAAAAAAGAAATAATTTCCACCAAATGAAAGCCACTGGAAAAGAGGTTGTTAAACAGGGTGATGATTTTCTTCTGCTTAGCTGTAGCTAATTTTTTCCGTTTCAGCCTGAAGACTTGTGATATGTCCATCTTTAAGAAGCTGGTCAATCTGCGCATTCCAGCTGGTTGGCTGGTGTTCCTGATAGTCTTTGTTTGCAAAGTCAACGATTCCTCCTCCCCCGATTAATCTCTGGTAGCAGACTCCTTGCAGAACAACTGCTAATTCCTCCTCCGTCACACCCAACTCCAGAAGGCGTTCATAAACACCTCGGATACTCTTGGCATGAATGGTTGAAAAGACCGTCGCCCCTGTCAAACTGGCTCTGACAACCGCACGCGCCGTCTCACTATCCCGAATTTCACCGATAATCAGGAGATCCGGACGATGTCGGAGAGACAGTTTGATGAGATTTTCATAGGTCAAGCCAATCGCCTCATTCAACTGCAATTGCAACATCTCTTCTTGCTTGATTTCGACAGGGTCTTCGATAGACATAACTTGTTGTCCCTTAAAGAGTGACTTAGCTAATTCGTGCATCAGAGTCGTCTTGCCACTTCCGACTGGACCTGCAAAGAGATAGAGCCCCCGTTGCCTGTACTGCTCACCCAGTTCGTTCATATCTTGAAACCAGAAATGCAGGCCCTGCTCCTCATCGTGCAACAAACGAATGACCAAACTCTCATGCCCCCGATAATCTCCCACGGTAGACAAACGCAGAGAAGATACCTTCTCCCCATGCTGATAGTCGCAAGAGCCCAGCTGACTGCGCCTCTTCTCTCCTACGTTCATACCCGCCACAAACTTAAAATGACTAATCACAGCAGCTAAAACATCAAACTCATAGGAGTCAACTAGACACCGTTCGTCTCCAACCCGCATGTGAAGTTCATAGGACTTTTCCTTGGGGATAAAATAGATATCCTGGGCCTTCTTTTCTTTCGCAGTAGCAATAATTTTCTGTGCAATTTCTTGTACCATACCGCCCTCCTTATCTAACTATTCGCAAAAAAATAAAAAAAGCAACTTAAAAAGTTACTTTTTTATCTCCATTTCATGCGGCAAGAACGATGCTTTTCTTGACCTGTTTGTTTTTCGTAGCCTGGACGTAGCTTTTCATCAGGGATGACTTGCTCATCCTGTAAAAGTGCCAAAGAATGGTACTGCTGCAAATACTCATCACACTCATCACACCAGCGTTTATCAGCAGGATCCCAAAAAATAGTCATCAAATCACTCCGACTCTTATAAAGAGGATTCTTCTTTTCCAGCTCAAACCAGCATGATTTATAATATTTTAGAGCATCATAATACTTGTCAAAAGATTGACTCATAATGACATCTTCTTCCCAACCTTCTATGAACCACCACGGTTCAAAATCCCCATACATTTCTATAACACGATACATTCTTACTACTTCCTTTGTATCGTATATTATATCTAATTTTTTATTACAAGAAAAGGATTTTGCTTGCCTTTCCCTTTAGGAAGACTTCTTTAAATACCTTTTCAGCCTATCATAAAAATAGGAGTCCTTTATTGACCCCTATTTTTATCTTCTTAGGCTTGATAACGTTTCACACCATCTAGGTAGGTTGCTACCAATTCCAAATCTTTATCTAGTACGATAAAGTCGGCATCGTAACCTTCACGGATTTGACCACAGACATCATCGATGTGAACAGATTTTGCTGGGTTGAGGCTGGCCATCATGACTGCTTCATGCGGATTCGCAATTCCCCATTCGACCACATTCTTCAAACCATCTTTGAGTTTGAGGATAGAACCTGCCAAATTGCCTGTAGATTTGAGGCGAGCAGTTCCATTAGCAACAACTACTGGAAATTCTCCCAACATGTAGTCTCCATCTTCCAAACCACCCGCTGTCATACAGTCTGTGATAAGGGCGATATTTTCAGTTCCTTTTTGTTTGAGCAAAATGTCACAGGCCTTTGGATCTACGTGGTGACCGTCACAAATCAATTCTGCATAAGTATGTGGCAATTCATACATGGCTCCTACCATACCGAGCTCACGGTGAGTCAACCCACGCATTCCATTGTAGGCATGTACCCAAACACTTGCTCCAGCATCGACTGCTTTTTTAGCTTCATCAAAAGTCGCATTGGAGTGTCCAAGAGCAACAGTCACTCCTTCACCCGTAATTGTACGAACAAAGTCTTCTACACCTTCACGTTCTGGTGCAAGGGCAATTTTATTGAGCAGGCCATTAGCTGCTTTTTGCCAAGCACGAAACTCATCCATACGAGGGTCTTTCATATAGGCAGGGTTTTGAGCTCCTTTGTATTTCTCTGTGAAATAAGGGCCTTCAAAATAGATCCCACGAATCTTGGCTCCACTTGCTTCCTGGTAACGAGCACCGATATTTTCAGTTACCGCAAGCAACTGCTCGTAAGAGGAAGTCAACGTCGTTGGCAAGAAGCTGGTAACACCTGTACTAAGTAGACCTTCACTCATAGTATGAAGGGTACCTTCGATGTTATTGTCCATGACATCAACACCACCAAATCCATGAATATGGGTATCCACAAGTCCTGGGGCAATGCTGTAGCCTGTATAGTCAATGACGTCAGCACCTTCAGGAATCTCTTCTACATGTTTTCCAAACTTGCCATCCACAAGTTCCAAGTAACCGCCACGACGAACTCCGTGTGGGTAGAAAAACTGATCCGCTTTAATATAATTAGGCATAATGATAACCTCCTTGATAGATTGATTCTAGAATTTATTATGTCAATTACATTATAAACCTTTCTTTTTCATTTGTAAATGGTATAGACCTATTTTTCGTGGATATTTTAAAAGAGCTGGATATCTCCAACTCTTTGATCTTATTTTGATTTCACAGGTAGCTCTTGAGCAGCCTTGACAGCAGCTCCAATCGTTTCTGCGTAAAGTTTAGCACCTTCTTCAATCATGTTGCTATCATTTCCAAAGTGGACTTGGTCGGTTCCAGCCCAAATTTCAGGGTGTTCCTTAGCAACCTTATTCCAGTCAGCGATGCTCACGTAAGGATTCTTTTCAGCTAATTCCCGTGCATAAGCCGCATACTGCTCCACTGATGTGTAAGTGTCCTTGCTCTTGTCTCCCTCATAAGGTGTCACCAGTATCAGATGGTGTCCTTTCGGTAGATTGTTCACGATGCTGTCCAAATCATTCTTATAGCCTTCAGGATTATTGACTCCTGTTGCAATGACAACTGTTTTTAGCAGCGCCTTGTTCTGACTGTTATTGAGCATAATGTCATTGGCTTGCTTGGTCGTTCGACTAACCTGGGCATTGATATTTGCTTCAGGAAGTGCCTCTTGTAAGGCTGTATTGGCACGCAAGGCTACCGAATCTCCTATTAGGCTTGTTCCCTCAGAAATTCCTAGGCGACTCAGTTCAGCTTGTTCAGCAAGAGTCTTTGTTTGTCCTATATTGGTCTGGGCTTGTTTGAAACCATTGACCATCAAGTCTGTCTCAAAAGCTCCAACTTGAGGAGCCACAGCTATGATAATCAAGGTAAGCAAGGTAAGAATGCCAGCAGCACCAGCACTAATTGGTTTAATATGAGGCAATCGACTAATCTTCCGTATTAAAGGATTGGATTTACCAGCAATCAACGGCTCAATAATATAGAAGGATAGGATAGCAAAGAAATAAGAAAAGATGATTGTCAGAATAACAGCAGGCAGATTACTCATCAACTGAGAAAAGATAATATAAAAAGGCCAGTGGAAGAGATAAACCGCATAACTGGTATCCGCTAAAAATGTAATGATCCGAGGTTCTTGTATCTCAGGCGTTTTCTCATGCAAGACACGCGCAGCAAAAATCATAGTCACTGCCGCTAAACTTGCTAGAAAGAAGCCAAATAAGTAAGCGAACAGGTAGGTAAACTTGACAAAGAAGGTCAAGAGTACTAATACCAAGAGGCCTGTAGCAAATACCAAGAGATTTTGACGAAGATCCCACATCCGGTCAAACTGCTTGACTAAATCGCTCGTCTGACGAACCCCCACAACCGTCGCCAAAATGCTTCCTAAAAAGAAGGGATAGACATGGGTCAGACTTGAAAAGTAGACAGATGAATAGGAACTAGCCATTAGACTACCAATAAACATGGAGAAAAAGCTAATGATAAAAGCTCCCGCAGAAAGGAGAAAGACGGTCCCTCTCAATTGACTACTAGATTTTGAACGTTTCGATAAGAACCAAACCGCTAAACCCCAAAGGATATAGTAGTGAACCTCAACAGCTAGACTCCAGTTGTGAACAAAGAGATGCGGAATGAACTGGGATTCATAACTTCCCCCTGTTAACATTTCGTAGAAGTTGGTCATAAAACCGAGAACTCCAGCTATCTGGCCACCAATTCCAGCAACATAGTCTTGACGAACCAAGAAAGTAAAAGGCATGGTCACCAAAACCATCAGCACCACAGGTGGTACGATACGATAAAATCGTCTCTTAAAAAATCCAAGTAAATCAATCTGGCGTGCCTTCCCAAATTCCTCTAAAAGGAGGGAGGTGATCAAAAATCCTGAAAAAGTGAAAAAGACATCTACCCCAAAGAATCCTCCAGGAAAGATTGTTTGAAAGAAGTGGTACAAGAGCACCAAAAGTAAACCTGTAATCCTAATCAAGGAAAACCATTTAATACGCATACGAGTCTATTCTCCATTAAATTAGGAAGCAAAATACCACCTAATTTCCATTCCATTATACTCCCTATTCTATCAAAAAAATAGGAAAAATCCTAAGAGAAAACTTAGGATTTTGGCATTCTATTTTTACACTTTAGAAATTGCGCCCTGACTTGTTGTAGCCATATTTTTCTACAAAATACTCACGAAATTCCAAGAGATTATCATCCATGATGGCTTGGCGGACCTGCTTCATCAGGTTGAGTAAGAAGTAGAGATTGTGGTAGCTAGTCAAGCGGATACCGAAGGTTTCGTCAGCCTTGAGCAGGTGACGAAGGTAGGCGCGTGTGTAGTTCTCACATGTGTAGCAATCACACTCAGGATCCAGTGGCGTAAAATCTTCAGCGAATTGGGCATTCTTGACAACCAAACGACCTTGGCTGGTCATACAAGTTCCGTTACGAGCGATACGAGTCGGCAAGACACAGTCAAACATATCCACACCACGAATGACCCCATCGATCAAGCTGTCTGGCGCTCCGACACCCATCAAATAGCGAGGTTTGTTTTCAGGAAGAAGTTGGGTTGTGAAGTCCAAGACTGCATTCATCTCTTCGTGGGTTTCTCCTACTGCCAAACCACCGATAGAGTAGCCTGGGAAATCCATGCTGACAAGGTCATGAGCTGACTGACGACGAAGGTCTTCAAATCCCGCTCCCTGCACAATCCCAAACAAACCTTGATCCTGTGGACGACGGTGAGCCTTCAAACCACGCTCCGCCCAACGGCTGGTACGCTCGATGGATTTCTTAACGTAGTCGTAAGGTTGGTAAAACTGAGGACATTCATCAAAAGACATCATGATGTCTGAGCCTAGATTATTCTGAATAGAGATGGCTTTCTCCGGTGATAGGAACATCTTGGAACCATTGAGATGGTTTTTAAAGGTTACGCCTTCTTCGGTGATATTTCGGCTATCAGCTAGGGAATAAACCTGGAAACCACCACTATCCGTCAAGATTGGCTGGTCCCAGTTCATAAATTTGTGGAGACCACCTGCGCGTGCAATGAGTTCGTCCCCTGGACGAAGCCATAGATGATAAGTATTAGAGAGGATAATTCCTGATCCCATCTCCTTCAACTCCTCTGGCGACTGGGTCTTGACAGTAGCTTGGGTCCCAACTGGCATAAACATAGGTGTTGGAAAGGTACCGTGCGGGGTGATAATTTCTCCCAGACGAGCTCCCGTGTGTTTTTCTTTCTTAATCAAACGGTATTTGATTGGTGAATCTGACATTTTCTACCTCCGAAGCTGGGAAAGACAGTCCCAGTTCATACTTTATGCCCAAAGGCATACTGTATGATTTTATCAAAAAAACCAGGAACTGTCACGAACTATGGTATAATGAGAGAATGAAATACCCAAAAATTGATTTAAAAACCATTCGTCTGCAGACGAGGCAATTTCAGGCTGAAAATCCCCGCCTCTTTCTCGTCTATCTCTTACCTAGCATACTGGTCATCTTATCAGGCTTTCTCAACCCCTTGGCTCGTCTCCAAGAAAGTGTTTTAGAGCAATCCTTTTTCAGCATGCTGGCACAAGTTCTCCAAGCCTATCTCTTCCCGCTAGTGGTTTCTTTTATGAGCACGATTTTTCTAGCAGGTGCTGCTTTTGCGACACTCCGACTCCTCAAGGATCCTGATACGGAACTCTCAGTAAAATCAAGCCTGGCCCTCTTTGCTGAAGAGCGCTTCTCGCAAACCTTCCTAACTCTGCTGCTCAAACGTTTCTACCTCTTTTTATGGAGCATTCCAAACTTAGTAGGCGTTTATTTTCTCTTTTATAGCAATCTCTTAGCTCGGAGATTTGTCGCCCTACATCCTGAATTTCCAAAATTAGACCTCTCATCCGTTGAAACAGAGCAGTTCCTTATGACCTTTGGCCTCTACTTTTTCGCGAGTCTCATCTTGATGATTGTAGGGAACATCCTCTATGTTCCGCAACATTATGCCTACTCGCAGGTAGAATTCCTCCTCTGCGATACTCTAGATTTAGGACAGGCTAAACCCCGTCAAATCCTGAAAACTAGCCATTTCTTGATGAAAGGTTACAAATTCCAGCGCTTTGTCCTCGACCTACAACTACTCCCTTGGTACTTCCTCAACTGGATCACCTTTGGAATTGCTAGCTTTTCACTCCTTCCCTATATCCAGAACAATCACATCTTCTTTTACAGAGCCCTACTAGCCCGTAAACGTCGAAATGGATAAGAGTCTACAAAAACCAGCGTCTTGAAAGACGCTGGTTTTCTTATTTCAAAAGTAACATACTCAGCAGAGTCAAAATAGCAGGCCCACCTTGCTTCAGAATAATCTTCTTGTCTGCTGTCAGAGAACCGTAGGTCGCTGCACCAAGCACAAATAAAACAAAGATGGTCACAATTTCCAAACTTTGTGAGAAATAAATCCCGTACAAGAGAAAGACACCTATCAAAGCATTATAAATTCCTTGATTTTTAAATAATGAACTCACTGAAGGACGAGCCAGTTCTTCCTTATCCACATTAAACACGCGACTAGTAGTGTCTGATTGCGTAGTCACACTTTCCAAATAAAAAATGTAAAAATGCTCCAAAGCAACGATAGTTGCTAAAATAATTGTAAAAATAGACATATTCTTCTCCTTAAATTTCTATCTCTTCTAAGCCAGATATCAACTTTTCTAACAAGCGACTGAACTCTTCTCGCTCTCCTTTTGTAAGTACACCCTCCATCTGACTCTTTACCTTTATATGGCGTTGGGGAGAGTTGGTTATTAGTTGTTCTCTCGCAAAGTCTGTCACTTCCACCAAAACTTCCCTCTGGTTTTGAGGATTCCGACGTCGCTTAACCAAACCTTCCTTTTCCAGAATCTTAAAGTGCCGTGTCAAGGCAGCCTGATCAATCTTCAGACGCTCCTGAACCGCTATTTGATTACACGGAGACTGATCGATTAAGAAATATAAGATTTGATAACGAGTGAGACTAATTCCTAATTGGCGTTCGAATAATTGTGTCATAGACTGATCTGCCAACCGTAGTTGATACAGTAAATCTTGTATTGCTACCATAAATCTTTCTCCTTTAAAATTGATTTGTCAATGATTGACTTATCAAGTATAATGCAACCCAAAAAATAAATCAAGTAATATGCTTACATTCTCTTGAAATATTACTCACTTCCTCATATTTATCCCTTTTATCCTGAAGGAATGACACAAAAAAAAGAAGCGAGAACTCAATCAGTTCCCAACTTCCATTTTAATGATTAGTTCATTGAAACGTGAACGTGGTCATAGTGGTTTTCGGTTACGCTACCACGGTCTGGCATTGGATTCCACGTATAGGCTGGTCCATATTTACTATCATATGGAGCGTAGAAACGTTGCTTCCAGATGATATAGTTGATACCACGGCTAGCCATATTTTTGACTGCATATTCTGCAATTTGATCCCCGAATGCTGAACTCACTGGAACCATGAAGTCGATGGCCAAACCTTTACCATGGTCCCCACTGTCACCAGGACGGTAACCACTAAAGGATGTAATCCCAAACAAGTTGGCGATTTCTTCTTTAAAGGCTGCCGTTTGTGGTTGAAGACCAGCATTCTCAGACTTAGCTACAGCAAGTCCTGCATAGTCAGGAGCCGCTGGAGCCGAATACGTTCTTGAAGGAGTTTGGCTTTGCTCTGCTTGATAAGTCGACGTTGCAGTGTCAGAAGTTGCTGTTGATGCTGCTGTTTCTTCTGTTGCACTTGTTCCTGTTGTATCAGCAGGTGTTTCAGTTGCTGGAGCAGCTGCTACTGGCGCTTCTGCTGGAGTTGTTGCTGCCGTTTCTTCGGTAGCTGGAGTCGCTGCTTGAGGAGTTTCTTCTTCAACTGGGCGAGTTGTTTCTGCTACTGGTGCTTCCGCTGGAGTCGTTTCAGCTGTTTCTTCATCTACAGGTGTTTCTGTAGATGGTGTATCTTCAGCAACTGTCGCTGTCTCAGAAACTTCTGAACTTGGCGCTACTTCTGCTGGTTTTTCAATCTCTGTTGCAGTTGGAGCTTCCTCAATTGGTTGAGAAAGGTCTTCTACTTGAACTGTTTGTTCATCGACTGTCACTTGATTCGTCGTCAAATCAGCTGTTGCAGTCGTCACTTCTTCACTAGCATCTGATTGAGGTGCTTGGATTTCAACTTCCGTTACCTCTTCTGCCTCATTGACAGTTGTAGTGAGGACAGTATCTGGGAAAATCAAGTCCATATTGGTGATTTTGTTCAAATTAGCAAGAACGGTCACATCTACTCCCAAAGCTTCTGCAATCGTGCTCAGGGTATCACCATACTGAACTGTATAGCTGTTTTTGTTTTCGTTTTTCGTCACGTCATTTTGTATTTGCTCAACGGTACGAGCTGTCCAAGAGATTTCTTGAGCTTTAGCTCCTAATGCGGGAGCAAGAGATAAGGCTACTGTTGAGGCTAAAATAATTCTTTTCTTCATTCGTTCATATTCCTTTCAAATGAGTACCTGTCTATCATAACACAAAAAAAGCAGAAAAAAAGCCCTCTCGGGCCTATTTAACAGAACTGTCTATTCCCTGTAACAAACTCGATTACTTGAAATAGTTTGTTAGGTTTCTGTCATAAAACTGACACAATCTTCTCGCTCCTAATCCTAGAAAATACGAGGAATATCTGCCAGTGCTTGAATCCTGTGATTCACTTCATAAGAAGACTCTAAAAAGTTGATGCTTTGAAGGCCACTATTCTGGGCAAATTCCACATCCAAAGTCCGGTCCCCTATATAATAGGTATTATTAGGATCCAGCTGATACTTGTCTAACAGATAGTTAGCTGCTTGTGGACTTGGCTTCCGCTCAAAACCGCTCTGACTGGTTAAAATCTCTGTAAAATAGGATTCCAACCCCAAGTCTCTGAGAATGGTAAAAGCATTGTCCCCCTTATGAGTATAGACAAACTGCTGAATCCCTACTTCGTCTGCCCAAGCTAGCACTTCACGCGCACCTGGCATCAAAACTACCTGGGCATTTTTCTCAGCCAGACTTTGGGCACGCACCTGGTTGAGCACTTCCGCATCCAGGTTTCTCTCTTCTGCCACTTGCTCCAGCAAATCCTGCACAGAATACCTGAGGATAAACTCTCTCACTTTCTCCTTATTATAAGGAATAGAAAATTGAGCAAAGGTCTCCTCAATCCCTGACAAAATCGCTTCGTAAGAGTCCAATAAAGTCCCGTCTAAATCCCAAATAAAGGATATTTTTTGCATCTCCTATCCTTTCAAGCTCATATAACGCTGGTAACGGTAACGTAGAAATAACCAACGGAAACCATTATCCAAGAGAGTCCCTGCCCAAATACCAGGCAAGCCCCAACCAAGAACAATACCCATCAGATAGGCTGTCCCTATACGGATACACCACATCCCAATACTTGTCGCATAAAAGGGGAGGCGAGCATTTCCCAATCCCTGCCACACTGCAGTATAGATGACTGTCCCTGTCGCCATGGGAGTTCCTAGTAGAGAGAACAGTGCCACCAAAACGCTCGCTTCAACTGCTATAGGGTCCGTCGTATAGAGATGAGTCAATGGTGTCCCCAAGGCATAGATACTGAGAGTTAAGGGCAACATGAGAAGCAGAGAAAGCCAAAAGGTTTGCTTGCTTATCTCGTCAACTCTTTCCCAGTTATCCTCTCCAACTGCTCGAGCTACCTGCATGACCGTCGCCGTAGCGACGCCAAAGGCAGGCATATAGTTAAACTGGGTCAAGACTTCTCCGACTGCATTCCCCGCTACTGCCTCCGTCCCAAAAGAGACGACCAAGGCAATGATCACTACATCTCCAGCCCGCATCATGAGACGTTCTCCTGCCGCTGGCAAAGCCAAGGTCAATAGTTCCTTATCTAAACCAAAAGTCGGTTTCTCAAAAGGCAACTTTAATTGCGACCACAAAATCACAAGGCCGACTAAGCGAGACAAGATAGTCCCCCAAGCAACACCCGCTATTCCCATATCAAGGACAAAAATAGCTAGACTTGAAAAAAGAATATTCAAGGCATTGGATAAAAGACTAACATAGAGAGGCAGACGCGGATTATGCGTTGCACGAATCAAGGCACCTAGACTGGTCATCAAGCCCAAGAGAACAATCGATCCACCCACCAAAGATAGGTAGAGCCCACCACTCTCGGCCACAGCCTGCTCAGTTCCCAAAAGTCCTATCATCTCTTGCCCAGCAAAAAGCGATAAGGCGCCTAAAAGTGCACTCAGCAATAGGGTTATCTTGAGAGCCTCTGTCACGTGATAAGCCAACTTGGACTGATCTTTCTGCCCCAAACTTTTTGAAATAACACTGGAAATAGCAGCTCCCAGAGCGATAAAAATCGCCTGGTAAATGGTGATAATATTGCCAGCCACTGAAACACCCGAAATAGCTACCAGTCCCAAGTGAGCGACCAAGTAACTGTCCACCATTCCCATGAGCATCTGCAAAAAGTTTTCACCCATAGCTGGCAATGCAATATTAAGAATGTCTTTATTTTTCTTAAACAATCTCTCCTCCTGATGAAAAGAAACTCAGTTGGTTTCCCAACCGAGTTTACTCCCTCTGTCTTAAAGTCCTAGATAAGCCTCAACCGCTGCTTGCATGTCAGCAGCTGCCACTGTTGTTTTATGACGAACTGGAGCTGCTTCAAGCCCATCAACTGCTGGTGGCACTGCCACTCCTGAAATGTCATGTAATTGAGCCAAGGCTTCAAAGTCTGTCAAGCCTGCTTTTCCTGTTACAGCTTCTACTGCAACCACTGGGAACTTGTATGGACTAGCTGTTGAAGCAATCACTGTCTTGGTTACATCGCCAGTAGCTGCTTTGTATTTTCTATAAACTGCTGAGGCAACCGCCGTATGTGGATCCTCGATATAGGCATCTGTATCATAAACACGTTTAATTTCTGCTGCAGTTTCTTCCTCAGTCGTATATTCAGCTGCAAAGAGTTCCAGAATCGCTGCATCAAAGTCTGTCAATTCATATTGTCCTTGTGTACTCAAGGCATTCATGAGTTCAGCTGTCTTAACTGCATCATTCCCCAAAAGATGGAAAATCAAACGCTCCAAGTTTGAAGATACCAAGATATCCATTGATGGACTAGTTGTTACTTTAAACTCACGTTTCTTGTCGTAAACACGTGTCTTGAAGAAGTCTGTCAAAACATTGTTGTCATTTGAAGCACAGATCAATTTACCAACTGGTAGACCAATTTGTTTAGCATAAAAGGCAGCCAAGATATTTCCAAAGTTTCCTGTTGGTACTGTGAAGTTGACCTTTTCACCAGCCACAATCTCACCAGACTTAACCAACTGAGCATAAGCATAAACATAATAAACAATTTGTGGTACCAAACGACCAATGTTCATAGAGTTAGCTGACGAAAATTGCAACTTGTTGGCAGCCAACTTTTCACGAAGGGCCACGTCGTTAAACATATGTTTCACATTTGTTTGTGCATCGTCAAAGTTACCATCAATAGCAATAACATGCGTATTGTCGCCAATCTGAGTAGTCATTTGCAACTCTTGCACCTTGCTGACACCGTCTTTTGGATAAAAGACGATGATCTCAGTACCAGGCACATCCGCAAACCCCGCCATAGCAGCCTTACCAGTATCACCAGATGTCGCTGTCAAAATGACGATTTTGTTCTCCAAACCATGCTTTTTAGCAGCAGTCGTCATAAAGTATGGCAAGATAGACAAGGCCATATCCTTAAAGGCAATCGTTGAACCATGGAACAATTCCAAGTTGTATTGCCCATCCAGTTTCACCAATGGTGCAATAGCTGGAGTATCAAACTTGCTATCGTAGGCATTGTTGATACAGTAGTCCAACTCCTCAGCTGTAAAATCATCTAAAAAGGCTGACAAAACTAACTTAGCCACTTCTTGGTAAGAAGCATCTTTCAATTTTTCAAAATCCAAATCTACTTTTGGATAAGTAAGTGGTGTAAACAGACCACCATCCGTCGCCAAACCTTGCAAAATAGCTTGGCTGGCAGTTACTGTATTATTGGCATCACGCGTTGATTGATAAACTAATGTCATGAATCTCTATCCTTTATCTATAGTCCCTTCCATTATATCATGATTTTTCAGAAAATTCTCCCTTTATAAGAGAAATTATAATCCCAATTCTTTCTTCAAAGGCTCTAAATAAACTATTTCTTGCTTATCTCTTTTCTCCAGTCCCTCCTCAGCTAGGGTGAGTAAGTCTTTAGAAAACTCGAGAACCGCAGCTTCTTCTTCATCTGTGAGTTGTTTTTTAGAAAACTGTCGTCTTAAAAGCTTATAATCACGACCAGCTGTGGTAAAGAATGAAGCCGTTCGCAAGTAAGCTTCAAGCTTGTCTAAATGAAGCAACAATCCCAAGTGAAAGGCAGCAGAAGCAAAAGTCCTATCGAGCGGCTGAGTACAAACACTGCGAAACTCAACTGTTCCTCGAGTCGTTAAGTCTTGGTATTGGTAACTACGATGGGTTTCAAAATCCTTCTCCTGAGGATGAATCAATACCTCATCCCCATTAAGGCTAAATGCCTGGATTTCAGGTGTAGCCAAATAGTCCCTAGCCTGAATAGGATAAAAATAATAGGTCTGCCCATCACGTTCCGCAGTAAAAATTGCAGAATGATCTAGATAGTCAAAAAAATCATCCTCATCTTTAAAGAGTCTAGTATTGACACCTACATTCTCTGGATAGATACCATGCATGGATTCTTCCCAAAAAATATCTCTCGAAATTTTGGTATCCCAATCTGCCCCCGAAAACTCAGAATTGGCAAACAAATAGGCTTTAGCTGCTTCAATTTGCGTAAAAGCATTGATAACCCGCAGGTAGTTGGACTTTGAAACGTCCAGTTGAACCTGACTCCCACAGATAAAGGCTCCATACTCAGGAAAATGATGTAAATCTGATTTAGTAACATTTCTACTCAAATTCAAATAATCCATCAACATCTGATAGCGGGTATAAGCCACTGGACAATTCTCATTTTTATCCCAGTTGGGATGAATGCCGCAACCAACAATAGCATGATTAGATTCACCCAACTTATTCTGAATCGTAGCCATATAGAAGTTAAACCGTTCTTCTACCTCTTGGATACATTCAGCCTTTCCGAATGCAAACTCAATTGTCGTATAAGCAACCTCAAATAAGATCGTATCTTGGCTGACTGGATCAAACAACTGAATTGGATTCCCAAAATCATCCACTTTCTCGATAGTAAATCCCAGTACTGATGGTAAATACCGAAAGAGATCCTTAACAACTTCACCATCTGTAGCTTTACCCTCTAAATTTACAATAGGAAATTCTAACTCAATCCCAATAAATAAATCTGGATTCTCTTTTATATTTTTTAAGTAACGTTTCTTTAGTAATTCAACAGACCGAGACATTAACCACCAAACTCTTTCATAATCAAAATAAATTGTGAATAAGTAATATTATACCAAAAATACACTAAAAATGATTAGAATAAGAAGAAAAAGATCATTCATCAGTTATCAGTACTTAAAGAAA